>NC_018513.1:314877-629755 GCF_000292915.1 Burkholderia cepacia GG4 | reverse complement strand
ATGCGCTCCTTCAGCGTCTGGTCGTTCTCGGCCTCGTCGGCGTTCGCGCCGGCTTCCTGCGGCATGTCGGCGACGCCGAGCACGAAGCGGTCAGCCGCGTTGCGCAGCTCGCGCACGTTGCCGGGCCAGTCGCGCTGCATCAGGCTCGCGCGCTGCCGGTCGGTCAGCACGGGAGCCGGCCGCCCGTAACGCACGGCCGCGTCGAGCATGAAGTGCTCGAACAGCGGCACGATGTCCTCGCGGCGCTCGGCGAGCGGCGGCAACGCGATCGTCACGACGTTGAGCCGGTACAGCAGGTCGCGCCGGAACGTGCCGGCCGCGACGAGCTCGCTCATGTCGCCTTTCGCGGCCGCGACGACGCGGCAGTTCACGCGGATCGGCTGGTTCGAGCCGAGCCGCTCCAGCACGCCGTCCTGCAGCACGCGCAGCAGCTTCACCTGCAGCGCGAGCGGCATGCTTTCGATTTCGTCGAGGAACAGCGTGCCGCCGGACGCATATTCGAGCTTGCCGACGCGGCGCTTCGCCGCGCCCGTGAACGCGCCCGGTTCGTAGCCGAACATCTCCGACTCGAACATCGGCTCAGGCAGCGCGCCGCAGTTCACCGCGATGAACGGCTTGTCGCGACGCGGCGACAGCTCGTGCAGGCTGCGCGCGATCAGCTCCTTGCCGGCGCCCGTGTCGCCGTTGATCAGCACCGACGCGTCGGTCGGCGCGACGTTCGCGATCAGCTTGCGCACCTGCTCGATCGCCGGGCTGCGGCCGATGATGCGCGGCGCGACGATGTTCTGCCCGGCCAGCTCGCGCCGCAGCGCATGGTTCTCGAGCACGAGCTCGCGCCGCTCCAGCGCGCGGCGCACCGTCTCGATCAGCCGCTCGGCCGCGAACGGCTTTTCGATGAAGTCGTACGCGCCGTCGCGCATCGCCTGCACGGCCATCGAGATGTCGCCGTGGCCGGTGACGAGGATCACGGGCACGTCGGGGACCCGCTCGCGGCACTGCGCGAGCAGGTCGAGCCCGCTCGCGCCGGGCAGCCGGATGTCGCTGACGATCACGCCGGCGGCTTCCGCGACGATCGCCTTGTCGGCCGCTTCGGCCGATTCGAACCCGACGACGTCGAACCCCGCGAGCTGGAGGCTCTGCACGCTCGCCCGGCGAACGAGCGCATCGTCTTCGATATAGATCACTTGCAGCCGGTTGGCCATCGTAGTCACTTGCTCCTGACGGGCCGCGCGGCGAGGTTGCGCGCGCGGCTGCGTTGATGCCGGTCGTTCGCCGACCGGGCTAGGGTCTGCTTGCCTGGTGCGAGCCCGCCGGCTCGGATACGGAGTCCGGATGATGCGTGCGTGCGCGACGCAGCGTCAAGACGAACAACGCGCCGCCGGACGGTGCATTGCGCGCAGTCAGCGCGCCGCCCGCGTCGCTCGCGATCGACGACGAGATCGCGAGTCCGAGCCCGAGCCCGCGCCCCATTTCCTTGGTCGTGAAGAACGGCTCGAACAACCGCGGCAGCAGGTCGGGCGCGATGCCGGAACCGTTGTCGCGCACCTCGATCGCGAGCGTCGCGACCGACACCGCGACCGTCACTTCGATCGCGGGTGCCGCGACACCCGCGACCGCGTCGAGCGCGTTGCCGAGCAGGTTGATCAGCACCTGCTCGAGGCGCAGGTCCTCGCAGCGGGCAACGAGTTCCGGATAGTCGCGCGCCAGGTCGAGCGGCGCATCGTGCGCGGGCGACACCGTCGCATCCTGCAGCGTCAGCGTGAGCCCGACACCGCGCAGCCGGTCGCCGAGCAGCGACAGCACGCTGCGCAGCGCGCGCACGACGAGCGCCTGCTCGTTGCGCGGTTTCGCGCGGCCGACGAACAGCTTCAGCTGGTTGGTGATCTTGCCCATCCGCTCGGTCAGCGCGGCGATCGCCTCGAGGTTCTCGCGCGCGGCCGCCTGGTCGCCGCGATCGAGCAGCACGCGCGTGTTGTCCGAGAAGCTGCGCAACGCCGCGAGCGGCTGGTTCAGTTCGTGCGTGATGCCGGCGGCCATCTGGCCGAGCGCGGCGAGCTTGCTCGCCTGGATCAGTTCGTCGTGCGCGGCGCGCAGCTCCTGTTCCGCGCGGATCCGGTCGCCGACTTCCTTCTGCAATTGCTCGTTCGCCTCCGACAGGTCGGCCGTGCGCTCCTCGACGCGCCGGTTCAGCTCCGCGTACGCCTGCTGCAGCAGCGCGCGGCCGCGGATCATCTCGCGCACGCGTGCGCGGCGCATCCGCCAGTAGAACGCGAGCAAGGCGACCGACACGAAGCCGAAGCCCGTGACGATCGTCGCATTGCGCGCGTCGGCGTCGATCGGCGCGAGCGGCGCGAGCGTGACGAGCAGCCAGTCGGGTTCGCCGATCCGCCGCTTGCTGGCCAGGAAGCGCGGCGCGCGCAGGCCAGGGCCGAGGCGCACGATCTCCGCATCGGCGCCGAGCACCTGCTCGACGCGCAGCGGCAGCGGCGTGACGGGCTGCTGCGCATACTGGCGCGTCTCGTAGATCGATGCGGCGACGGGCCCCGTCAACGGATGCAGCGTGTGGTATTTCCATGCGGGCACGGACGACAGGAACACGACGCCGTGATCGTCCATGACGACGAGCGGCTCGGACGCGTCGGCGCCCTGGAACCATTCGAGATTGAGCTTCACGACGACGACGCCCGCGATCTTGCCGTCGCGCCACACCGGCTGCGAGATGTAGTAGCCGGGATCGCGCGAGATCGTGCCGATCCCGAAGAAGCGGCCGACCTGGCCATTCAACGCGTCGATGAAATACGGCCGGAAGCGATATTCGATCCCGACGAAGCTGTCGGGCGCGCGCCAGTTGCTGGCAGCGACGCACAGGCCGTCCGCGCCGATCACGTAGGTGACGGTCGCGTGCGCGTGTTCGTTGAGATCTTCGAGATAGCGGTTCGCGCGCGCGGTGAAGTCGGCGCGCTTCGGCTCGGCGAGCAGGTCCTGCACGTACGGATGGCTGCCGAGCAGATAGGGCAGCGATTCGTAGCGATCGAGCGTGCTCTTGAGCGCGTTGGTGGTGCGGTCGACGCGCACCGCGGCGTTGCGCTGCAGCTCGGCGACGCCGCGCTGCCACGTGATGGTCCACGTCAGCGCGCACGCCGCCGCGAGCGCGGCGGCAAGCACGACGAGGATGAACAGGCGGCGCTTCACGGACGAGGCTTCCTGGCGATGCGGATCGCCTATTGTGTCATAGGGCTCCGCATCAACGCCCCGGTCGCCGCGCGGCGCGCCGCCTGCGGGCGGTGCCGCCGCCTGCTCCTTCATGATGTCAGACGCCGGCCGTCTCGGTCGTCGTGACCTCGCCGCCACCCTTCAGCGCCTGGCGCAGCTTGGTGCGGTCGAGCTCCTTCTCCCATGCCGACACGACGACGGTTGCGACACCGTTGCCGACGATGTTGGTCAGTGCACGGCATTCGCTCATGAAGCGGTCGATGCCGAGGATCAGCACCATGCCCGACAGCGGGATCGTCGGCACGACGGCGAGCGTCGCGGCGAGCGTGATGAAGCCCGCGCCCGTGACACCGCTCGCGCCCTTCGACGTCAGCATCGCGACCGCGAGCAGCGTGAGCTGCTGCATCCACGTCAGTTCGATGTTGGTCGCCTGCGCGATGAACAGCACGGCCATCGTCATGTAGATGTTGGTGCCGTCGAGGTTGAACGAGTAGCCGGTCGGCACGACGAGGCCGACGACCGAACGCGAGCAGCCTGCCTTCTCGAGCTTTTCCATCAGCTGCGGCAGCGCAGCTTCCGACGAGCTCGTGCCGAGCACGATCAGCAGCTCTTCCTTGATGTAGGACACGAAGCGGATGATCGAGAAGCCCGTGAAACGCGCGATCGTGCCGAGCACGACCAGCACGAACACGACCGACGTCAGGTAGAACGTGCCGATCAGCTTGAGCAGCGGCACCAGCGAGCCGACGCCGTACTTGCCGATCGTGAACGCCATCGCGCCGAATGCGCCGATCGGCGCCAGCTTCGTGACGATGTGCACGATGCCGAACAGCACGCGCGTGAGGCCGTCGATGAAGTCGGTCACGACCTTGCCGCGCTCGCCGAGGTGCGCGAGCACGCTGCCGAACAGCAGCGCGATCAGCAGGATCTGCAGGATTTCGCCCTGCGCGAACGCATCGACCATCGTGTTCGGGATGATGTGCATCAGGAAGTCGACCGTCGACTGCCCGTGCGCCTTCGCCGCATACGATGCGACTTCCTTGCCGTTCAGCGTCGCCGGATCGATGTTGAAGCCGACGCCCGGACGCAGGATGTGCGTGGCCGCGAGGCCCAGCATCAGCGCGAAGGTCGACACGATCTCGAAGTACAGCAGCGCCTTGCCGCCGACGCGGCCCACCTTCTTCATGTCCTCCATGCCGGCGATGCCGGTGACGACCGTACAGAAGATGATCGGGCCGATCACCATCTTGATCAGCTTGATGAAGCCGTCGCCGAGCGGTTTCATCTCGGTGGCGAGCGCCGGGTAGTAGTGGCCGAGGATCACGCCGACGATGATGGCGAAGATCACCTGCGCGTAGAGCACTTTGTAGAAGGGTTTCTTCTTCACGATGGTTCCTGCTGAAGTAGATGAGCCGGTGGAAACGGCGTCACGCGCGCGGACGAATGTCTCAGGGGAAAAGTCACCCGCCCGCGCGGCTGCCGTGCCGCAACAAGCGATGCCTCAGGACGTCCGGAGGGGGTGGAGGGCAGTGGTCATCGATTGTCTCCTTGGTTTAATAGTCAGGCCGGGGGGATGGCCGTGCTTTTCATATTGCAAGGTCGATGCCAGGCTTCCAGAACCCCTCAAGGCATTGTTTTCATTGTATTTCTCATAATGCGGCAGGCAAGAAAATCCGGGATTCCGGATTTCCGGAAAATATCCGTCCGGCGATCCGGACGGATGGGCACATTCTTCCGACGAATCAGTGCTGCACGGCCTTGCCGGCCAGCACGCCCGTCTGCGCGTAGAACTCCTGCTGCTCGAACGCAGCACGCTCGCGCCGCGCGCGCTCGCCGCGATCCGCGAGCGAGCCGACGACGATCCCGATGAACGCGAGCGGCACCGACACGAGCGCCGGGTTGTCGAGGAACACCGGCGCGTGCGCGTGGTGCAGCACGTCGACCCACACCGACTTCGACAGCACCGTGAGCGTCACCGCCGACGCGAGGCCGAGGCCACCGCCGAGCACTGCGCCGCGCGTCGTCATCCCGCGCCAGAAGATCGACATCGCGAGCACCGGGAAATTGGCGCTGGCGGCCACCGCCGCGACCAGGCCGACCATGAACGCGACGTTCACGTGCTCGAACAGGATCGACAGCGCGATCGCGATCGCCGACAAACCGATCGTCGCCGCGCGCGAGATGCGCATCTCCAGCCGTTCGTCGGGTTTGCCGCGCGCCCACATTTGCGCATACAGGTCGTGCGAGATCGTAGTCGCGCCGGCGAGCGTCAGCCCGGCGACCACCGCGAGGATCGTCGCGAACGTGACCGCCGCGATGAAACCGTAGAACCAGTTGCCGCCGACCGCCTGCGCAAGCTTCACCGCGACCATGTTCGAGCCGCCGAGCAGGTCGTGCGTCAGGTTGAAGGTGCCGTTCGCGCCGAGCCGAAAGAATTCCGGATGCTGCGCGAGCAGCACGATCGCCGAAAAGCCGATCACGAAGGTCAGCAGATAGAAGTAGCCAATGAAGCCGGTCGCGTACAGCACCGACTTGCGCGCCTCCTTCGCGTTCGGCACCGTGAAGAAGCGCATCAGGATGTGCGGGAAACCGGCCGTGCCGAACATCAGCGCGATGCCGAGCGACAGCGCATTGGCCGGATCGCGGATCAGCTTGCCGGGCCCCATGATCGACAGCGCGCCCGGATGCACGGCCACCGCGCGGCGGAACATCTCGTCGACGCTGAAACCGAATTCGCCGAGCGCGAGCAACGCGAGCACAGTCGCGCCGCACAGCAGCAGCACGGCCTTGATCACCTGCACCCAGGTGGTCGCGGTCATCCCGCCGAAGAACACGTAGACGACCATCAGCACGCCGACGATCAGCTCGGCGGTGCCGTACGACAGCCCGAACAGCAGCTGGATCAGCTTGCCCGCGCCGACCATCTGCACGACCAGGTACAGCACGACGATCGTCAGCGCGTTCGCGGACGTCAGCAGCCGGATCGGCCGCTGCGCGAAGCGATACGCGACGACATCGACGAACGTGAACTTGCCGAGGTTGCGCAGCGGTTCCGCGATCAGGAACATCACGAACGGCCAGCCGACCAGGAAGCCGATCGAGTAGATCAGCCCGTCGAAGCCGAACATGAACACCATCCCCGACAACCCGAGGAACGATGCGGCCGACATGTAGTCGCCCGCGATCGCGAGCCCGTTCTGCAGCCCGGTGATGCCGCCGCCGGCCGTGTAGAAGTCGCGGGTCGAGCGCGTGCGCCGCGCGGCCCAGCGCGTGAGCGCGAGCGTCGCGAACACGAACGCGAAGAACATTCCGATCGCGACCGGGTTCAGTTCGACCTTGTCGGGCATCGGGCCCGCGACGGCGGTCGCATGGGCGGCGGAGGAAACGAGAACGGCCAGTGCGCCGAGCGCAATCGAGGTGCGTCGCATGTCGGCCTCCGTCACGAACGCTGCAGGATGGCGTCGACGCGGCGGTCGAACGCGCGGTTCGCGCGCAGCACGTAGCACGCGGTCAGGCCGATCGCGACCAGGATGATCGCGACGCCCGCGGCGATCCCGACCGTCGTCGTCGCGCCACGGTACAGCGGTGCAGCAAGCACGTGCGGCGCGAGCGCGACGAGCAGGATGAAGCCGTAGTAAGTGGCGATCATCAGCGCCGTCAGCGTGAAGCTGAAGCGGCGCCGCGCACGTACGAGCTGCTGGTAGTCACGGCGCGCCGTGACCGATTCGATGACGGAAAGCTCCATGGTGTCTCCAATATCGTCTCGTCGTATCGCGAGAACTGTCTTGTGGATGGTCGGCGCGTCGACTGCTCCGCCCGCGCCGCGGCGGCAAGAGATGAATCGCGTTACACGATGCGGTCAGCACGCAGGCGCGCCAACGCGTCGGCCGACAGCCCGAGCCAGCCGCCGAGCACGTCGTCCGTATCGGCGCCGAGCACCGGCGGCGCACCGCGCACCGGCAGGCGCGCGCCATCGAAGCGATACGGCGGCGCGAGCACGTCGACGCCGCCCGCGACCGGATGCGGCTGCCGCGTGACGAGGCCCGCGCGGGTCGCACGTTCGGACGTCAGCGCGTCGTGCAGCCCGAGCACTTCGCCGCACGGGATGCCCGCCTCGGCCAGCGCCGCCAGCAGCGTCGCGCGCGGCCTGCGCGCGAGTTCGCGGCGAATCTCGGGCAGCAGTTCGGTGCGATTCTCCGAGCGACCGAGGTTGGTCTTGTAGCGTTCGTCCGCGGCGAGATCAGGCCGCTCGATCGCGTCGCAAAAACGCGCGAACTGCGGGTTGTTGCCGACCGTGATCACGAGCGGGCCATCGGCCGCATCGAACACGCCGTACGGCACGATCGACGGATGCGCGTTGCCGTAGCGCGGCGGATCCTCGCCCATCAGCAGCGCATCGAGCCCGTAGTACGCGGTGATCATCAGCCCGCAGTCGAACAGCGCCATCTCGATGCGCCGTCCGCGCCCCGTCGCATGACGCTCGTACAGCGCGGCGAGAATCGCCTGCGCCGCATACATGCCGGTGAACAGATCGACCGCCGCGACGCCGAACTTCAGCGGCGGCTGGTCGGCCTCGCCGTTCAGCGCCATCAACCCGGCCTCGCCCTGCACGACGAGGTCGTAGCCGGGCCGCGCGGCCTCCGGGCCCGAGCGGTCGTAGCCCGAGATCGCACAATGCACGAGCCGCGGATTCAGCTCGGCCAGCGCGTCGTAGCCGAGCCCGAGCTTTTCCGCGCCGCCGAACTTGAAGTTGTGGATCAGCACGTCGGCCTGCGCGGCCAGCTCGCGCGCGAGACGCTGCCCTGCTTCGGTCTGCAGGTCGACGCAGATCGATCGCTTGCTGCGGTTCACGCTGTTGAAGTAGGTCGTCTCGGTATCGCCGATCCGCAGCCCCCAGTCGCGCGTGTCGTCGCCGCGCGCCGGATGCTCGACCTTGATCACTTCTGCGCCGAAATCGGCGAGCACCATCGCGCTCCACGGGCCCGCGAGCACGCGCGAGAAATCGAGCACCTTCACGCCGGCCAGCGGCAACGCGCGCGGTTCGTTCGTCATCCTTGTCTCCTCCATTCGCGTGTTTCGCTGTTACTGTTTCGACAGCACGATATAGCGTGCGAGATGGTGATCCTCGTCGCCGAGCTGGTGATCGATCATCACGAGCCGCTTCGCGTAGTGCGACAGCGGCAGCTCCCACGTCATCCCGATCCCGCCGTGCAGCTGGATGCTCTCCTCGGCGACCAGCGTGCCGATCCGGCCGATGCTGGTCTTGGCCGCCGCGAGCGCGCGCTCGCGCACCACGCGCGGCGCGTCGAGCTGCGCGGCCGCGTTGATCACCGCCGAACGCGCCTGCTCGACTTCGAGCAGGAGGTCGGCCATCCGGTGCTGCAGCGCCTGGAAGCTGCCGATCGGCAAACCGAACTGCTTGCGCGTGCGCAGGTAGTCGAGCGTGTGCGCCTTCGCGACGTCCATCGCGCCGAGCGCCTCTGCCGACAGCGCGAGCAGACCGTAGCCGAGCACGCGTTCGAGCAGCGTCGCGCCCGCTTCGCCGTCGTGAGCGTCTGGCGCGCCGAGCACGGCATCGGCCGGCAGCGCAACGCGCTCGAAGCGCACTTCGGCCGCGCGGCCGCCGTCGATCTTCTTGTAGTCGCGCAGCGACACACCCGGCGCGTCGGCCGGCACGACGAACAGGCCGATGCCGGCCGCATCGTCGTCGTGGCCCGATACGCGCGCACTGACGACGAAGAACGCCGCCTGCGCGGCCTGGTCGACGACGCCCTTCGCGCCCGTCAGCACCCAGCCGTCGCCGGCACGTTCGGCGCGCGTGCGCACGGTCGTCAGTTCGTAGTGCGAGCCAGGTTCGTCGTGCGCGAACGCGGCGCTCGCGCTGCCGTCGATCAGCGCGGCCAGCCGCTCGCGATGCGCGTCGCCGCCGGCGAGCGACAACGCGCGACCCGCGAGCAGCGCGCCGAGGAATGGCTCGACGACGAGCCCGCGCCCGAGGCATTCGAACACCACGGCGATGTCGAAGCCCGCGCCGCCGAAGCCGCCATCGGCTTCTGGAAACAGCGCGCCGACCGCGCCGAGTTCAGCGAAGCGCTGCCACATCGCGCGATCGAACCCTTCGGCCGACTGCGCGATGCGGTCGCGCACCGGGAACGCGTACTGTTCGGCGATGAAGCGGTTCAACGTGTCCGCCAGCATCCGGCGGTCTTCTGTGTGCTGGAAATCCATCGTCGCGTCCCTCGTTACAGCCCGAGCATCATCTTCGCGATGATGTTCTTCTGGATCTCGTTCGAGCCGCCGAAAATCGACAGCTTGCGGTTGTTGAAATACTGCTGCGCGGCGCTCGCGGCCTCGTCCGGGCCGATCGGCTCGCCGCCGCCATCCGCATGATCGCCGTCGAGCGCGGCCTCGACGAACGGCTGCGCGTACGGCCCCATCGCGCGCCGCATCAGCGCCGTGATCTCCTGGCGGATCTGCGTGCCGCGGATCTTCAGCATCGAGCTTTCCGCGCCCGGCACGCCGCCGCCCGCGACCGCGGCCAGCACGCGCAGGTTGGTCGTGCGCATGTTCTCGAGTTCGATTTCGACGCGCGCGACGCGAGCCGCGAAGAACGGGTCGTCCGCGAGCGGCCGGCCGTTCTTCGTGACTTTCGCGGCGACCGCGCGCAGCCGGTCGAGCGCGGCCGTCGAGAAGCCGATCCCGGCGATGTTGGTGCGCTCGTACGTAAGCAGGTATTTCGCGTAGGTCCAGCCGCGGTTCTCTTCGCCGACCAGGTTCTCCACCGGCACGCGCACGTCGGTGAAGAACACTTCGTTCACCTCGTGCTCGCCATCGAGCGTGATGATCGGGCGCACTTCGACGCCCGGCGTGTTCATGTCGATCAGCAGGAAGCTGATGCCCTCCTGCTTGCGCACGTCGGTCGCGGTGCGCACGAGACAGAAGATCATGTTCGCGTAGTGGCCGAGCGTGGTCCACGTCTTCTGGCCGTTCACGACGTAGTGACTGCCCTGCGCGTCCACACCCCGCACCGCGCTCGTCTTCACCGCCGCGAGATCGGAACCGGCGCCCGGCTCCGAATAGCCCTGGCACCACCAGTCGGTGCCGTCCAGGATGCGCGGCAGCCAGTGGCGCTTCTGCGCTTCGTTGCCGTACTTGATCAGCACGGGCCCGAGCATGTTGACGCCGAACGGCACGATGCGCGGCGCGCCCGCGAGCGCGCATTCGTTGTCGAACAGGAACTTCTGCGCGACGCTCCAGCCGGGGCCGCCGTATTCACGCGGCCAGTGGCTCGCGAGCCAGCCGCGTGCGTTGAGGATCGCGTGCCATTCGCGCATGTCGTCACGCGTGAGATGCAGGCCGCCCTTCACCTTGCGCGCGATGCGCTCCGGCAGTTCGGCGGCGAGGAAGCGCTGCACGTCGGCGCGGAACGCTTCCTCTTCGGGTGTGAAATTGAGGTCCATCGTGGGTCCGTTGCGAATGCGGTTGGCGTTCAGTCGATGCGGTTCAGGCTCGCGAAATCCGCGCCGCGCTCGACCAGCTCGACGATCAGCGGCGAAGGCTTCCAGAACAGCGGATCCTCCTGCGCGAACGCACGGATGTCGGCGAGCACGTTCGCGAGGCCGACCGTGTCCGCGTAGTGCATCGGGCCGCCGCGATAGCGCGGGAAGCCGTAGCCGTACAGGAACACCGCGTCGACGTCGAGCGGGCGCAGCGCGATCTTCTCGTGCACGACGTTCGCGCCTTCGTTGATCATCGCGGCGAGGTAGCGGCGCAGGATCTCGTCATCGGTGAACGTGCGCGGCGTGATGCCCTGCTTCGCGCGCGCGTCGGCGACGATGGCCTCGACTTCCGGGTCCGGCGTGCCGACGCGCGTGCCGTCCGGATACAGGTAGTAGCCGCGTCCGGTCTTCTGCCCGAACCAGCCGCGCTCGCACAGCCGGTCGGAAATCTCCACGTAGCGCGCGCGCGGGTCGCGCGTCGCCGCGCGGCGCTTGCGGGTCGCCCAGCCGATGTCGCCGCCCGCGAGGTCGACCACCTGGAACGGCCCCATCGGGAACCCGAATTCACGCACCGCGCGATCGATCTGGTACGGCGACGCGCCGTCTTCCATCAGGTAGTCGGCCGCGGTGCGGTAGACCGCGAGGATCCGGTTGCCGATGAAGCCGTCGCACACGCCCGCACGCACCGGCGTCTTCTTCAGCTGCTTCGCGAGCGCGAACGCGGTCGCGACGACGTCCGCACTCACGCGCGCCGGCACGACGATCTCGAGCAGCTTCATCACGTTGGCTGGCGAGAAGAAATGCAGGCCGATCACGTCGGCCGGCCGGTCGATGCTGGCCGCCAGCTCGTCGATGTCGAGATACGACGTGTTGGTCGCGAGCACCGCGCCCGGCTTGCACGCGCGCGCGAGTTCGGCGAACACCGCCTTCTTCACGGCCATGTCCTCGAACACGGCCTCGATCACCACGTCGGCCTGCGCGAGCGCGTCGTACGACGTGCTGCCCTTGAAGCGGGCGAGCCGCGCCGCGTGCGCGGCCGGGGTCATCCGGCCCTTCGCGACGAGGCCGTCGTAGACCTTCTCGACATGCGCGCGGCCACGCGCGAGCGATGCTTCATCGCGTTCGATCATCGTCACCGGCAGCCCGGCGTCGAGCGCCGCGACCGCGATCCCCGCGCCCATCGTGCCGCCGCCGACCACGCCGAGCCGCTCGACCGGACGCGCGCTCGCGCGGCGCGCCTCCGGCACCTTCGCGGCCTCGCGTTCCGCGAAGAACGCATGCACGAGGCCCGCGCGCTGCGGACTGTCGATGCATTGCAGGAACAGGCTGCGTTCGAGCTTCATTCCCGCGTCGAACGCGTGCGTGAGCGTGGCCTCGACCGCGTCGACGATCTTCGCCGGCGAGAACAGACCACGCGACTTCTTCGGCAGTTCGGCGCGCGCCGCATCGATCGCGGCCTGCGCGGCCGCGCGATCGGCGAGCCCCTGCGCATCGCGGGTGCGCCTTGCCGGCGCGCCGAGCGACACGAGTTCCTGGGTGTACGCGAGACCTTCGGCGAGCGTGTCGTCGCTGTGCGCGACGCGATCGACGAGGCCGAACGCGAGCGCTTCGTCGGCGCTCACGTGGCGCCCCGTCAGCATCAGGTCGAGCGCGGCCTGGGCGCCGATCAGGCGCGGCGTGCGCTGCGTGCCGCCCGCGCCGGGCAGCAGACCGAGCGTGACTTCGGGCAGCCCGAGCTTGGTGCCGGGTACCGCGAGCCGGTAATGCGCGGCGAGCGCGACCTCGAGGCCGCCGCCGAGCGTCGCGCCGTGCAGCGCGACCACGACCGGCTTCGCGCTCGACTCGATCCGTTCGCATACGTCGGGCAGCGACGGCGGCACCGGCGGCTTGCCGAATTCGCGGATGTCGGCGCCCGCAATGAAGTTGCGGCCGGCGCCGACGATCAGCACCGCGCGGATCGCGTCGTCGGCCTGCGCGGCGTCAAGCGCGTCGGCGAGGCCGCGCCGCACGTCGGCCGACAGTGCATTGACGGGCGGATGGTCGATCGTGACGACGAGCACCTTGTCGCGCCGTTCGCGCGTGACGGTGCCGGCTCGGGAGGGTTCGGGGGAAACGGTTGAATTCATGGGGTCTCCAGTGCGGTGCGCCGGGCGGGAGCCGCGGGACGGGTCGGCGGTGCCGGTTCCCGATCCGCGTCCCGCGAGGCGGGAAACAATCCGGCGTGCGTGCCGATCATGACTCGATTCTCGATTGATCGAGATTCATTGACAATTCCCGCGCGCCTTTACAAGCTGTCAAGTCTGACTTGACACTGAATGCTTTCGAACCATTAAACGGGACAGACCAGGAGACACCGGGCATGGACCTGAACGCGCTGACCCTGCTGGTCGAGATCCTCGACGCGGGCAACCTGAGCAAGGCCGCGCAACGGCTCAAGATGAGCCGCGCGAACGTCAGCTACCGGCTGAACCAGCTCGAGCGCTCGATCGGCCAGCAGCTGGTGCGGCGCACCACGCGCCGCATCGAGCCGACCGAGATCGGGCTGAAACTGTACGAGCACGGCCGGCGCATCCGCAACGAGCTGCTCGCCGCGCAGGAATCGGTGACGACGCTCGGCCAGGACCTGCAGGGCCGCGTGCGGCTGTCGGTGCCGAGCGGCTACGGGCAGATGGTGATGTCCGAATGGCTGCTCGCGTTCAAGCGGCTGCATCCGGGCATCGTGCTCGACGTGGTGTTCGAGAATCGCGTGGAGGACCTGATGCGCGACGAAGTCGACATCGCGATCCGCGTGATGTCCGAGCCGCCGCAGAACCTCGTCGCGCGCGACATGGGCGCGGTGCGCTACGTCGCGTGCGCGTCGCCCGCGTTCGCGGCCGCGCACGGGATGCCCGCCAACCTCGGCGCGCTGGCCGCCGCGCCGGTCGTCACGGCGACGGTGCTGGGCCGGCAGCTGCGGATCGCCGCGTATCTCGGCGACGAGCGCCACGAGGTGCTGCTCGAGCCCACGCTGATTTCGGAGAACTTCCTGTTCCTGCGCCAGGCGATCCTCGCCGGGATCGGCGTCGGCATCGTACCCGACTACGTGATGCAGGACGACATGCGGCGCGGCACGGTCGTCACGTCGCTGGACGCGTACCGGCTCAGCATCTTCGGCACGCACATGTACATGCTGTACATGCCGAACCGGCACCACACGCGCGCGACCTCGACGTTCATAGAGTTCATCCTCGAACAGGCCGGAAAGGCCGGCCGGGGCGGGCCCGGCGGGATGCGTCAGGGTTTCTTGTCTGATGACAATCCGCCGGCCGCGCGGCGACAATAGCGCGCCGCGTGCGCACGGCGCGTGCCGCACCAGCGCCGCAGCCCCCTTCGATTTCACAGTTGCCGAGGGTTCAATGTTCGACCGGATTCGTCCGCATTCGCGTCCCTGGACGCCTGTCGCCGCGCTCGCGCTCGTCGCGCTCGTCACGTTCAGCGCCGGCTGCACGTCCCCGTCCGCGCCGTCGGGCGCCGTCGTCCCGGTCGCCGCCGCGTCGGGCGCCGCGGTGCCGCTGCCCGGCGTCCATGCGCCCGAACTGTCGTCCGGCTGGACCGACAAGCCGGGCTGGACCTCGCAGCACTTCATGATCGCGGCCGCGAACCCGCTCGCGACCCAGGCCGGCTACGAGATACTGAAGGCCGGCGGCACCGCGATCGACGCGGCGATCGCGACGCAGATGGTGCTCGCGCTCGTCGAGCCGCAATCGTCGGGTCTCGGTGGTGGCGCGTTCATGCTGTACTTCGACGGCAAGGCGGCGCAGGCATACGACGGCCGCGAGACCGCGCCGGCCGCCGCGACCGACCGCCTGTTCTACGGCCCGACCGGCCAGCCGATGGGTTTCTATGAAGGCGTCGTCGGCGGGCGTTCGGTCGGCACGCCGGGCGTGCTGCGGATGCTCGACGCCGCGCATCGCGCGCACGGCAAACTGCCGTGGCGCCGGCTGTTCCAGCCCGCGATCCGGCTCGCCGAGCACGGCTTCACGATCAGCCCGCGCCTGGCGATGCTGGTTGCGAACGACCCGTACCTGATGAAGGATCCGGCCGCACGCGCGTACTTCTACAACAAGGACGGCACGCCGAAGCCGGCCGGCACGGTGCTGAAGAACCCCGCGCTCGCGACCGTGCTGCGCCAGGTCGCCGACCGCGGCGCGAATGCGTTCTACACCGGCGCGATCGCGCGCGACATCGTCGCGAAGGTGCGCAAGCATCCGACCAATCCGGGCCTGCTGGCGGTGCAGGATCTCGCGCGCTACAAGGCGAAGGTGCGTACGCCGCTGTGTACCGACTACCGGCGCTCGGTGGTCTGCGGGATGCCGCCGCCGTCGTCGGGCGGCCTCGCGATCGCGCAGATGCTCGGCATCCTCGAGGCGATGCCCGACTGGCAGCAGATCGGCGCGCAGAAACCGGTGCGCAACGAGGTCGGCTACGAGCCGACACCGTTCGCGGCGCACCTGTTCAGCGAGGCCGGGCGCCTTGCGTTTGCGGACCGCGCGCGCTACGTCGCCGATCCCGATTTCGCGCCGCTGCCGGGCGGCAGCTGGGCGAGCCTCACCGACCGGACCTATCTCGCGCAGCGCGCGCGCCTGATCGGCGACACCAGCATGGGCGTCGCGCAGGCCGGCATGCCGCAGGGCGCGACGCTCGCACTGGCCGACGACCGCAGCCCCGAATTGCCGTCGACGTCCGACATCGCGATCGTCGACCGCTACGGCCAGGCGCTGTCGATGACGACCAGCGTCGAGGACGCATTCGGTTCGCGGCTGATGGTGCGCGGCTTCATGCTGAACAACCAGCTCACCGATTTCTCGTTCGTGTCGAGCGAGAACGGGCGGCCCGTCGCGAACCGCGTGCAGGCCGGCAAGCGGCCGCGCTCGGCGATGACGCCGGAACTCGTGTTCGACAGGAAGACGAAGCAGGTGACGATGATCGTCGGTTCGGCCGGCGGCCCCGCGATCATCAACCACGTCGCGAAGGCGCTGATCGGCGTGCTCGACTGGGGGATGACGATGCAGCAGGCGATCGCGCTGCCGAACTTCGGGTCGATGAACGGGCCGACGCAGCTCGAACGCGGCCGCGTGTCCGATGCACTCGTCGACGGGCTGAAGGGACGCGGGCACGACGTGCAGGTCGTCGAGATGAACTCGGGACTGCAGGGGATCCAGCGACTGAACGTGCAGGGGCAGACGGTGTGGTTCGGCGGCGCGGACCCGCGGCGGGAAGGAATTGCGATGGGGGATTGAGGCCGGCCGGCAGAGGCGGCGCACATGCGCCGCCTGCTTCGTATCATCCGCGCCCCTTCCACGGCACCACCCGCCGCTCGACCCAGCGCATCGCGAGATCGAACAGCCACGCGATCGCGCCGATGATCAGGATGCCCATCACGACGATATCGGTGCGCAGGAAGCTCGACGCATTGAGCACCATCTGCCCGAGCCCGGCCGTCGCGGCGACCATCTCGGCCGCGACGAGGGTCGTCCAGCCGAACCCGATCGCGATCCGCAGGCCGGTGAGGATTTCCGGCAGCGCGGCCGGCAGCACGACGTGGCGCACGATCTGCGCGAAGCTGCCGCCGAGCGAATACGCGGCGTTGATCTGCTCGACCGTCGCCGCGCGCACGCCGGCGCGCGCGGCCATCGCGATCGGCGCGAAGCACGCGAGGAAAATCACGACCAGCTTCGCCGTTTCGTCGATGCCGAACCAGATCACGACGAGCGGCAGGTACGCGAGCGGCGGCAGCGGCCGGTAGAACTCCAGCAGCGGATCGAGCACGCCGCGCGCGATCCGGCTCACGCCCATCAGGATGCCGGCCGGCACGCCGATCGCGGTTGCGAACAGGAACGCGCCGAACACGCGCGCGGCGCTCCACAACAGGTGCTCGGACAACGGCAGGCCGCCCTGGATGCGACCGTGCCAAGCGTCGACGAAGGCGGCCCACACCGCTTCCGGCGCGGGCAGGAACAGCGGCGGCAGCCACTGCCGGTGCGTCGCGACCCACCACAGCACGGCCAGCGCCGCGACCGTCGCCGCGCTGAGCGCGGCTGTCTTCCCCTGCCCCGGCAACCGGTAGCGATGCGATGCGCGCGCCGGACGCGCCGCGTGGCGTCGTTGTGTCGCGCGCTGATCCTGCCCGAACTCCCCGGCCGCTCGATCGGCCGCCCACGAATCCTGCGTGCTCATGTTGTCCTGCCTGTGCAATGTACTGATCCGGCCGCGCCCGACGGACGCACCCTGCCGCGCGAACTCATGCATCACGCGGTCTCCGCGACCGCCTCGTCGCGATGCAGATACGCGATCAGCCGCTCGCGCCATGCGATGAAATCCGGCGACGACTTCACCGCGCGCGCATCGCGCGATTCGACGTAGCGCCGCGCGAACGGCAGCTCGAACGTTTCCGCGATGCGGCCGGGGCCGGGTGTCATCACGACGAGACGCGTCGCAAGGAACAGCGCCTCCTCGACGTCGTGCGTGATGAAGAACACCGTCTTGCCGGTACGCGCCCACACGTCGAGCACGAGCGCCTGCATCGTGCCGCGCGTCATCGCGTCGAGCGCGCCCATCGGTTCGTCCATCAGCAGCACGCGCGGGTCGCTCGCGAGCGCACGCGCGATGCCGACGCGCTGCTGCATCCCGCCCGACAGTTCGTACACGCGCGCATGCGCATGGCGCTCGAGGCCGACGAGCGCGAGCATCTCTCTCGCGCGCGCTTCACGTTCGGCCTTCGACACGCGCGCGAAGCGCAGCCCGAGCGCGACGTTCTCGAGCACGTCGAGCCACGGCAGCAACGCGTATTTCTGGAACACGACGCCGCGGTCGGCGCCGGGGCCCGTGACCGGCACGCCGTCGACGCACACGTTGCCCGTGGTCGGCGCGACGAAGCCGGCCATGCAGTTCAGCAGCGTCGTCTTCCCGCACCCGGACGCGCCGAGCGCGACGACGAATTCTCCGGAATCGATGCGCAGGTCGACGCGCGCGAGCGCCTGCGTCGTCGGCCGACCGCGTTCGCCCGGATAGGCGACCGATACCTGACGGACTTCCAGCGTGCTCATGATCGAGGGCTCCGCGATGAATGGCCTGAGTGGCCGCGCTCAGCGCGCGGCCTTCTGCACGAACTGCGGATCGACGCCGACCGAATAGTCGGCGAGCACCGTCTGGATCGTGCCTTGCGATTTGAGGAACGTGGCGGTGGCCGCGAGCGACTTCGCGGCACCCGATTGCGCGCCGCCGCCGAGCCACGTCGGCGACGCCTGCTCGGCCGCCGTCGGGAATGCGTAGAGTGCGAGGCTGGCCGGCACGTCCTGCGCGTTCGCGCCCGACACCTTCGCGACCGCCGCGACCTGCGGCGAGCCGACCTTCCACGCGGCGGCATGCGCGCGGTAGTCGGCATCGGCGGCCGCCAGCACCTTCACGAAACGCGTGACGAACTCGGGGTTCTCGCGCGCGAACTTGCGGCTCACGACGAAGCCGTCGAAGGTCGCCTTGCCGCTTTCCTGCGCGACCCGGCCCGACGTCGTCAGCACGGTGCCCGACTGCTTGACCTTCGCGAGCACCGGGTCCCAGATGTAGGTCGCGTCGATGTCGCCGCGCGCCCAGGCGGCCGCGACCTCGGGCGGACGCAGGTTGACGATCTTCACGTCGTTCGGATTCACGCCCGCGGCCAGCAGCGCGACGAGCGTATGGAAATGCGACGTCGACACGAACGGCACGCCGATCTTCTTGCCCTTCAACGCGGCGACGCTGGTCACGCCCGAGCCGTTGCGCGCGACGAGCGCCTCGGCGTCGTTGATGTTGTCGAGCACCCAGAACAGCGAGATGTCGAGCCCCTGCGACAGGCCAGCCGCGATCGGGCTGGAGCCGGCCTCGCCGAGCTGCACGGAGCCCGATGCGAGCGCGCGGATCACGTCGGCGCCGCTGTCGAGCTTGCGGAACGTGACCTTGTAGCCGGTCGCCTTTTCGACTTCACCGCTCGCCTGCGCATAGCGCCACGGCACGACCATGTCCTGGTACGCGATCACGACCTCGCGCGATTCGGCGTGCGCCGCGCCGAGCGCGGCAAAAGCGGTCAACGCGACGACGGCGCGGCGGATAAAGCGGAAACGGGACATGCGGCTCTCCTTCGAATGCGGGCATTGCTGCGGGAGAGCCGACTTTACGAGCTTTGCGTGCGGCGGGAGCGAACTTATCCTGCGAAGCTATCGATGCCGTTTCAGCTTTGCTTTCCACGCTGAACCGGATCGTGCATCCGGTCGGGTGGCGATTGTCGTGCAAATGCGCGGGCGGCGGCCGCGCCAACAAAAAAGCCCGCATCGCTGCGGGCTTGTTCGGCTGCGGGAAATCTGCAGCAATGCGAGTACGGCGCTCAGACCACCCCGGCCCCGTGCGCCTGCAGATCGGCGTGATAGCTCGAACGCACCATCGCGCCAACGGCCGCGTGCGTGAAGCCCATCTTGTACGCCTCTTCCTCGTACATCTTGAACGTATCCGGATGCACGTACGCACGCACCGGCAGGTGGTGCTCGGACGGCTGCAGGTACTGGCCGATCGTCAGCATGTCGACGTCGTGCGCGCGCAGGTCGCGCATCACCTGCAGGATCTCCTCTTCGGTTTCGCCGAGGCCGACCATCAGGCCCGACTTCGTCGCAACGTCCGGATGCTGCGCCTTGAAGTCCTTCAGCAGCTTCAGCGAGTGCGCGTAGTCCGAACCCGGGCGCGCTTCCTTGTACAGGCGCGGCACCGTTTCGAGGTTGTGGTTCATCACGTCGGGCGGTGCAGCGTTCAGGATCGAGATCGCGCGGTCGAGACGGCCGCGGAAGTCCGGCGTCAGGATCTCGATGCGCGTTTCCGGCGACTGCGCGCGCGTCTCGCGGATGCACTCGACGAAGTGGGCGGCACCGCCGTCGCGCAGGTCGTCGCGGTCGACGCTCGTGATCACCACGTACTTGAGCTTGAGCGCGGCGATCGTGCGCGCCAGGTTCTTCGGTTCATCCGCGTCGAGCGGATCGGGACGGCCGTGGCCGACATCGCAGAACGGGCAGCGGCGCGTGCACTTGTCGCCCATGATCATGAACGTCGCGGTGCCCTTGCCGAAGCATTCGCCGATGTTCGGGCAGCTCGCTTCCTCGCACACCGTGTGCAGGTTGTGCTCGCGCAGGATCGTCTTGATCTCGTTGAAGCGCGAGCTGCCGGTAGCCGCCTTCACGCGGATCCACTCCGGCTTCTTCAGCTTCTCGATCGGAACGACCTTGATCGGGATGCGCGCCGTCTTCGCCTGCGCCTTCTGCTTGGCGGTCGGATCGTAGGCAGTCGCGGCCGAATCGGCCGGTGCGGGGGAAGCGGTAACGTCAGTCATTCGAATGTTCCAGTGCCTGCGGCTTGTCGGCGGCCGCGGATTCGCCGTCGAGGTTGGCGATCAGACGACCCACCAGCGTGTGGGCGACGTCGTTCCAGTCGGCGGCAACCTCGAGGCTTGCCATGTCGACGGTTTCCAGTCCGGCATAGCCGCACGGGTTGATCGCAAGAAACGGGCGCAGATCCATCTTCACGTTCAGGCTCAGTCCGTGATAGCTGCAGCCGTTGCGGATCTTCAGGCCGAGGGCCGCGATTTTCGCGCCTTCGTGCACGCCGGATGCCACGTAGATTCCCGGCGCGCCCGCCTTGCGGACCGAAGCGAGATTATACGCCGCAAGGGTTTCGATCACGGCCTCCTCGATCTTCGTCACGAGCGTGCGCACCATCAGCTTGCGCCGGCGCAGGTCCAGCAGCAGGTAGGCGACGATCTGGCCGGGGCCGTGGTAGGTGATTTGTCCGCCGCGGTCGACCTTCACGAGCGGCACGCCGCTGTCGGCCACCAGCAGGTGGGCCGGGTCGCCGGCCTGGCCGAGCGTGTACACGGGCGGATGCTCGACGAGCCAGATTTCGTCGCCGGTGTCGGTCGTGCGTGTGTCGGTAAACGCCCGCATCGCGGCGAAGCTCGTCTCGTAGGCTTCGCTGCCCCGCCAGCGCACGGTGACCGGCACGACCGGATGAACCGGGGACCCGGCGGGCGATTCGGAAACAGCGACAGGCGTGGACACGATGGCAACCGGCGAGACGGACATGGGCGGTAGTTTACCGAAAACCCATGGGTCTCGCCGGCCTTGGAAAGGGACGGATCGCGAGGTTCCGTCGGAGGAAAGCTCGGTCAGACGGTGCGCCAGCCGTCGTGGAGCAGCGCATTCAGGCGGTTGCGCAGCCGCGCGAGCCCGGTGAGCGCGACTTCCCGGGCCGGTCGCGACACCGAGAATGCGACGTGCGCGCCTTGCCCGCTTTCCGCGCTGAGCCACAGCCGCTCGCCGCGGCGCAGCCGGAGCGTCTCGCCGTCGACCAGGAAGTAGTCTTCGACGTCGTTGCTGCGCGTCGCCCAGACCGGCCCGCATTGCACCGTCAGGCGCGTGCTGCGTTGCACCTTCATCGGCACGGTTTCGCCCGCGGGGATTTCGAACGTGATGCTTGAAGAAATTTCTTGCATGATCGACTCCGCCAATAAATGCTTCGATGGCTACAATCGTAGTCACTTAAAGGCGCCCGACTAAACGACCAATTTTCACGTCGATGTGAGGAAAATTAGCAAATGGACCTCCGCCAGCTGCCTGCACTGAACGCGATTCGCGCGTTCGAAGCCGCCGCCCGTCACGAGAATTTCTCGCGCGCCGCCGACGAGCTGTACGTCACGCACGGCGCGGTCAGCCACCAGGTGCGCGCACTCGAGGAGGAGCTCGGCGTGCAGCTGTTCACCCGTAACGGCAAGCGCTTGTGCCTGACCGACGCCGGCATGCGCTACGCGCAGCAGGTCCGCGGCGCGCTGATGGTGATCGCCGACGCGACGCGCGAGGTGCGCGCAAGCGACCGCGGCCGGCGGCTGGTGGTGTCGATGCTGTCGTCGTTCGCCGCGCGCTTCATCACGCCGCGCATCGGCACGTTCATCGAGCGGCATCCGGAAATCGACGTCGAGCTGCAGTCGACCAACTCGCTCACCGATTTCGCGCGCGACGACGTCGACCTCGCGATCCGCTTCGGCTCCGGCAACTATCCGGGGCTGCACGTCGAGCCGCTGTTCGAGGAGGTGTTCTTTCCGGCCTGTGCGCCGACGCTGAACGGCGGCAAGCTGCCGCAGACGCCCGCCGATCTCGCGCACTACAACCTGCTGCGCTCGGACGACGAGCTGTGGCGGCCGTGGTTCGACGCGGCCGGGCTCGATACGCTGACCGAGCCGAAACGGGGGATCCTGTACCAGGATTCGTCGAACCTGCTGCTGGCCGCGATCGACGGCCAGGGCATCGCGCTCGTGCGCCGCTCGCTCGCGGTGCATGACCTGCTCGACGGGCGCCTCGTGCGCCTGTTCGACATCGACGGGCAAAGCCCGTGGCACTACTTCTTCGTGTGTCCGCCGCCGCTCCTGAACACGCCGCGCGTGCAGGCGTTCAGGACCTGGCTGCTTCAGGAAGTCGCCGAGTACATGCTGCTGTGCGACGAGCTGGACGCGCGGCGCGCGGCGGGGAAGACCCCCGCCGAGTGCGCGCAGGAAGGAGGATGGAAGGCGTAGGGCCAGCGCAAGCCCGTTATTAGCGGGAACAGGCCCTACAGTACGACCTTGACCATCGGATGGCCGGTCAGTGCGCGGTAGATGTTGTCGAGCTGTTCCTGGCTCGTCGCGCGCACGGTGATCGTGAGGCCGGTGTAGTTGCCGCCGCTCGATGCGCGCTCTTCGATCTTCTCGACGTCGATCTCGTTGTCATGGACAGCGACGACCTTGAAGATCGTGTCCTTGAATTCCGGATGCGCCTTGCCCATGATCTTGATCGGGAAATCGCACGGAAACTCCAGCAGCGACTCCTTCCGGGTATCGATCGCGCCGGTGACCTCGATGGTTTTGGTCGGTTCGCTCATCATTTTCTCCGGGTTAGGTCAAACTGTTCAAATTCGCGCGCTTTCGCGCGCTGGTACGCGTCGTACAACGCCGCGAACACGGGGCCCGGCTTGCCGCCCTGCACGGGCAGATCGTCGAGCAACGTGACGGGCAGGATTTCCTTCGTGGCCGACGTGATCATGATTTCGTCCGCCGAACGCAGCTCGACCTCGCTGATCTCGCGCGCCACGAACGGAATCCCGCATTCGTCGGCCAGCTGCTCGACCAGCGCGTAGCGGATCCCTTCGAGGATCTTGTTGCTGCGCGGCGGCGCCATCAGCTCGCCGTTCTTCACGATCCACACGTTCGACGACGAGCCTTCGGTCACGTTGTCGTCGCGCAACTGAATCGTCTCGAACGCGTTGCGTTCGGCCGCATGCTGCGCCATCAGCACGTTGCCGAGCAGCGAGATCGACTTGATGTCGCAATGCAGCCAGCGCCGATCCTCGGCCGTCACGCAGCACACGCCCTGCGCGCGCTCCTCGTCCGACGGCAGGCGCAGCGGGCTCGTCATCACGAACACCGTCGGCACCACGTTGGCCGGGAACGCGTGGCCGCGCTTCGCGACGCCGCGCGTCACCTGCAGGTAGACGAGCGCATTGCCGTCGCCGAGACCTTCGGCATTCGCGGCGACCATGCGCTCGATCAACTCGCGCCAGCCGGCCGCGTCATGCGGATTGTCGATGCCGATCTTCTTCAGGCTGCGCGCAAGCCGCTCCAGATGCTGTTCGATCCGGAACGGCACGTGCGCGCCGTCGTGTGCATAGACGGGAACGACTTCATACACGCCATCGCCGAAGATGAACCCGCGGTCGAGCACCGGGACCCGGGCTTCCGACAGCGGCACCAGTTCCTCCTGCGCTGACACGCTGAGGTAGACGATCGGTTCGAATTCGGCTTGGCTCATGGCAATACCAGATGGGGATGAAGTCGTAAAAAACAAAGGCCCGTCGCGCTTACTTCTTCTTGCTGAACATCAGCAGGATCGAGTCCCAGATACGCCCGAAGATACCCGCTTCAGGCACGGCCTGCAGGGCGACGACCGGGAACTCCGACAGCGTCTTGCCGTCGGCGACGATCTTCACGGTGCCGACCTGCTGGCCTTCCGCGAGCGGTGCGATCAGCGGCGCGTTGACTTCGACTTGCGGCTTGACCTTCTCGCCGAGGCCGCGCGGCACGGTCACCCACTGGTCGCCCTTCACGCCGACCTGCACGGTGTTTTCCTTGCCCTTGTAGATGCGCGGCGTCGACATCGCCTGGCCGCCCTTGAACAGGCGCACCGCGTCGAACGCGCTATAGCCGTAGTTCAGCATCTTCATGCTGTCCTGCGTGCGCTCGCCTTCCTTCTGCTCGCCCATCATCACCGACACGAGGCGACGCTGGCCATCGACACCCGGGATCGCGCGCTTGGCCGACGCGATCAGGCAGTAGCCCGCCGCCTGCGTATGGCCCGTCTTCAGGCCGTCGACCGTCGGATCCAGCCAAAGCAGCCGGTTGCGGTTGCCCTGGCGGATGTTGTTGTACTTGAATTCCTTCTCCGAGAAGATGCTGTAGTACTGCGGAAAATCGCGGACCAGGTGTGCGGACAGCTTCGCGAGGTCGCCGGCCGTCGTGTAGTGGTTCGGGTCGGGCATGCCGTTCACGTCGGCGAAGTGCGTGCCCTTCATGCCGAGGCGCTGCGCCTCGTCGTTCATCAGCGTGACGAACTGCCCTTCGCTGCCGCCGACCAGTTCGGCCAGCGCGATCGCGGCGTCGTTGCCCGACTGGATGATCATCCCGTACACGAGGTCGTGTACCGACACCGGCTTGTCCGCCTCGATGAACATCCGCGACTCGTCGGTGCCGACGCGGCGCACGGCTGCGCTCGGCGTGACGATCTGCTCCATCGAGATCTTCTTCTTGTCGAGCGCCTCGAACACCAGGTAGGCCGTCATCAGCTTCGTCAGCGAGGCGGGCTCGACGCGTTCGTCAGCGTTGCCCGACGCGAGCACCGTGTTGCTCGTCGCATCGACGAGCACCCACGAGTGCGCGTTCACGCCCGGCGGCGGCACCGCGCCCGGCATGAAGGTCGCGGGCGCGCCGGTGAACTGCTCGGCGGCGGCCGGCGCGGCATGCGCGGCCTTGGCCTTGGCGGCCGGCTTCGCTTCCGCGACGACGATCGTCGACGCGAGCGCGACAGGCAGCATCACGCCCAGCGCGACGTTGCGCGCGGCGGTGCCGAAGGCGATGGAGGAAGCGAGGGACTTGAGGCCTTGGGGAGACAGACGCATGATCGATTCAGGCTGATGGCAGAAAGTGCAGCGCGAAACGCGCAGGGTTGAACGGCAAGGCGGCGGGCGTTCCGGGCATGCGTCCGACAGCGTCGGACGGCGCGAAACGCGCCGGTTGGACTCGTGCGGACGCGTTCGGTTCGCGGCCGTCGCGAGCGGGCGGACAGGCGGCGAAACGAGCGCCGCATGGGCCCAGCCGGGCCGCGGGCGACGCGAAATGCGGCCATTATACGTGGCCGCGAAGGGCGTTTTCGCGAACCGCGCGCCGGGTGGCCGCACACCGGCTTCGAGAGGATAGCGCGGGTGAGTGACGGGAGAGCGCGCTCGAAGCCGCGCGAAAGGCGTGCGCAGGCACCGTGCAAGTCGGGTTGCACCGCGCGGCGGCGGCAGGTGCGACCGTGTCCGACACGGTGCGGCGCGATCTCGCGCGAGCGGCGACCTCGCAGTCGTGCGGCTCCGGCGCCGCGCGGCGGGCTCAGCGTCTCAACGCCACGCGTCGACGATGATGCGCTTCAGCACGTGCAGCTTGCGATGGAAGAAGTGCTCCGCGCCGGGGATCACGACGACCGGCAGTTCCTGCGGCCGCGCCCAGTCGTAGACCGATGCGATCGGCACCGTGTCGTCGGTTTCGCCGTGGATCACGAGCGTGTTCTCGGGCACGTCGGCGACCTGCCAGCGGCTCGCGGCCGTGCCGACGAACACCATCCGCTCGATCGTCTCGCCCGCATCGCGCAGCCGCTTCGCGACATGCGACAGCACGAAGGTGCCGAACGAGAAGCCCGCGAGCACCAGCGGCAGGTCCGCATACGCGGGCTGCGCGCGCATCTGCGCGAGCACCGCGAGCAGGTCGTCGGCCTCGCCGATGCCGTTGTCGTGCACGCCTTCGGTCGCGCCGACGCCGCGGAAGTTCGACCGGTATACCACGTAGTTGAGCTGGACCAGCGTGCGCGCAAGGGTTTGCGCGACCTTGTTGTCCATCGTGCCGCCGAACAGCGGATGCGGATGCGCGACGAGCGCGATGCCGCGCGGCGCGGCGCTGCCTTCGCGCACGGCGTCCGGCAGGTCGACCGCGATTTCGATCTGCCCGACCGGGCCGGCGATCAGCGACTTCTGCGTATTAACGTTCATTCGGCCGGCCCGCTCAAATCTTCAGGCGGTCGACGACCTTGCCGTCGCGCAGGTGCGATTCGACGATCTCGTCGATGTCGGCCTGATCGACGTACGTGTACCACGTGCCTTCCGGATACACGACCATCACGGGCCCTTCCTCGCAGCGGTCGAGGCAGCCGGCCTTGTTGATGCGGACCTTGCCGGGCCCCGCGAGGCCGAGTTCCTTCACGCGCTTTTTCGCGTATTCCTGCATGGTCTGCGCATCGCATTGCGCGCAGCTCGGACGCTCGGCGCCCGGTTCGCGCTGGTTCAGGCAGAAGAAGACGTGGTGCTGGTAGTAGGAATCCATGATGGTGACGAGCGGCCCGGCGCGGTGCCAGGCGGAAAGAGGGGCGATTGCCGGCGCGCGGTGCGACGGATGGTGCGGTCGATTATAACGACCGGCGCGCGCCGCTGCCCGCGATCGCGCCGTGGCCGCCCTGCCCCGACCGCCGCGTCAGCGCCGCAGCGCGGCCGGCAGCCACGCGTGCTCGACGCGCTGGCCGAGCCAGAGCAGCGCCGCGTAGGGCCAGATCCACGCGAGCCAGCGCGCGATGCTGTTGAAATGCACGTAGCGGCCCTGCCGCCAGCCCGACAGCGTGAAGTCGAAGAACGGGTTGACGGGCAGCAGGTTGACGAGCGCCACGCCGGCCAGCAGCGCGACGGCCGCGAGCATGGCACGCCAGGTGGCCGGCACGTGCAGCGCAACCAGCGCCGCCGCGAAGCCGAGCTCGATGCCGAGCCGCGTGCCGGGCGTCGCCCACACGACGACGAGACCGGTGGTCGACTGCATGAACGTCGCGGCCGACTTCAGCGCGAGCGTCGCGGCGACCAACCCGATCAGGAGCCGCACGCGCGGCGCAGACTCGCGCATCGCCAGCGACGCGATCGCCAGCGCGGCGAACAGCATCAGCCCGCCGAGCGCGGCTTCCCACGCGGAGTCGGACAGCCAGCCGTCGACCCGCTCGGGCCATTCGCTCACGCGCCACGCGGCCGGCAGCCACGCGAGCAGCGCGTCCTGCATCGAGCCGTCGGTGCGCTCCCACAGTGCGGCCGGCCAGTCGCCGATGCCGAACAGGAACGGCGACGGGAACAGGATCGCGAACGGCCACAGCGCGGCGAGCAGCAGCGGTGTGGCCCCGTCGGTTTCGAACCACGCGAAGCGCAACCGGCGCAGTGCGCCGCGGTCGAGCAGCGCGCCGGTGGCCGGCGCCGCGAGCGCGGCACCGACCAGTGCGCCGAGCGCGTTGGCCGCGAGGTCGAGATTCGACGCGACGCGCGTCGGCAGGTAGGTCTGCAGCGCCTCCATCGATCCCGACAGCAGCACGCCGAGGCAGCCGACGATCAGCGTCGCGGCGACGCCGCGCCAGCGCGGGTGCAGCGCGAGCACGCCGAGTGCGCCGAACGGCAGGTAGCCGAGCACGTTGGTGACCACGTCGAATGCGGTCACATAGCGCTGCATCGGCGCGAACAGGTAGTCGAACGGCCCGATGCCGAGCGACACCCAGCCTTCGAACGGATACAGCGACGCATAGACGATGAGCGCCGCGTACGCGGCGAACGCCTGTCGCGCCAGCGACGACGCGCGCGGCGTGCCCGGCGGGTTCATCGCGGCTGCGCGTCGCGCGTCACGGGTTGCCCGCGTACGCCTGCACGCCAACCCACGCGGCGATCTGCGACACGAGTTCGTCGCTCGCAGCCGCGAGCGCACGCGCGCCGCCGGCCGCATCGGGCGTGCTCGACGGCGCGCGCGCGACGAACGTGCGCTGGCCGAGCACCTTGCCGTCCTGCATCAGCGTCGCGCGGGCGGTGACCGCGCCGTGACTCTGCGACTGGCCGTCGAACACCTGCTCGAATTCGTTCAGGTCGACCTTGAGCGTCGGCGCGCGCACGCCGTCGGAGCCTTCGAGCACCGCGCCGCGCGACGACAGCGCGCCGCGCAGCCGCTGCGTGAGCAGTTGCGCGGGCGGCGCGGTCCAGCGGCTGTCGCGATAGACGGCCATGCGCTGCGCATCCGCATACGCGAGGCGGTAGACGAACTTGTCCGAGTCGAGTGCGTCGGGCGCGGCGACGTCGAGCACCTTCAGCGCGGGGCCCGTGCCGGCCGTCACGACCGACGCGGCCGGCCCGAGGTCGTAGCGGACGTTCGACAGCGCCGCGCTGTGGCCAGCGCAGCCGGCGGCGAGCGCGAGCGTCAGCACGGCGAGCGCGGCCGCGGCCGGACGCAGCGCGCGATCAAGGATTCGTGGCATGGCGTGTTCCTGCATGATGGTTCCGGTTTCGATGGCGTCATTGCCCGGCCTCGCGCCGGGCCGGACGATCGATGGGCTTGCGATACGCTTCATTTCCCGGCCGACGCACCCGGCCAGACGAAGCCCGCTTCGCCGGGCCCGGGCGCGGCGCCGGGCGAACCGAACAACAGACTGCTCGGATTGCGGCCGAGTTCACCGGCGACGTCCTTCAATTGCCGCGACGCATCGCCGACGCTGCCCGCCAGCGAGTTGAAGCGCGGCAGCGTGTCGTACTGGACCCGCGAGTTCAGGTCGTTCAGCGCGACGCCGACCTGCTCCGCGGCCGAGCCGGCCTTGTTCAGGTTCGACACGAGCGGCCCGTTCGGCTGCAGCAGCGTGTTCGCCGACGCCATCGCGCGATCGACCTGATGCATCGTCTCCGGCAGCGCGGCAACCGTCGGCGCCAGCTGCTTCGACAGCGTCGCCGCGCCGTCCGCCGCGTGCTGCAGGCTTTCGGCCGTCGCGCGCAGTTGCTCGCGCATCTCCGGCGACATCAGCTGGTTCGCGCTTTTCGCCGCCTGCTCGAGCTGCCGCAGCAGCTCGTCGCCGCGCTCCTGGATCTGGTCGAACAGGCTCGGCCGCATCGGGATCTGCGCGATCGCCTTCGGCGACGACGGCAGCGGCGCCAGGTCGCGGCCCGTATCCTCGAGCTGCACGAACGCGATGCCCGTCACGCCCTGGAAGCCGAGGCTGCCGTAGGTCGACTGCGTGATCGGCGCGTCGTGGTCGACGAGAATCCGGATCCGGATCTGACCGGGGTGCGTACGGTCGAAGCCGATCGACTGGACCTTGCCGACGTCGAGGCCGCGAAAGCGCACGGCCGCATCGGGAAACAGGCCCGTCACGTTGGTGCGCGCGAGCAGGTCGTACGGCACGCGCACGGTGCGGTCGACGTTGAACCAGAACACGGTGCCCGCGATCGCCAGCGTCAGCGCGATCGTGAACAGGCCGGCCCAGAACGCATGTGATTTGTTTTCCATTCGCGGGTTCCTTGCTTCTTGCCTTGGCTTACAACTCGACGCTCGACGGCGCCGGTTCGAGGGCCGCCTTCGGCAGCTTCGCGCGCCGCTCGGGCGGCAGCGCCTGCAGTGCGCGGCGCCCGCGCAGCCCCAGGAAATATTCGTGGATGAACGGATGGTCGACGTTCGCGGCCTCCTCGACCGGCGCGGCCACCAGCACCTTGCGGTCGGCCAGCACCGCGACCCGCGTCGACAGCGCGACCATCGTGTCGAGATCGTGCGTCACCATCACGACGGTCAGCCCCAGCGTGCGGTGCAGCGTCGCGATCAGCTCGACGAATTCGTCGGACGCCTGCGGGTCGAGGCCGGCCGTCGGCTCGTCGAGGAACAGCAGCTCGGGCTCGAGCGCGATCGCGCGCGCGATGCCGACCCGCTTGACCATCCCGCCCGACAGCGCGGCCGGCATCTTCGACGCGTGCTTGCACGGCAGCCCGACCATCTCGAGCTTCAGCATCACGATGTCGTGCAGCAGGTCGGGTGGCACGCGGCCGAGCTCGCGCAGCGGCTGCGCGACGTTGTCGAACACCGTCATCGACGAGAACAGCGCCCCCTGCTGGAACAGCATCCCCGAGCGCGTGCGCATCATCCGCGCGCTCGCGTCGTCGATCTTCGACGTGTCTTCGCCGAACACCTTGATCGTGCCCGACGTCGGCCGCTCGAGGCCGAGGATCTGCCGCACGAGCGTCGTCTTGCCCGAGCCGGAGCCGCCGACGATCGACACGATCTCGCCGCGTCGCACGTCGAAATCGAGCTTCTGGTGAACGATGTTGCGCCCGTAGCGCTTCGTCAGGTTGTGGACCTCGATCACGAGGTCGTCGCCGTGCGCGGCGACGCCACGCGGCATGCCGACCGATCCGGCGCCGATTGCAGCGGCATGTGCGGTCGTGGCATCGGCCGGCGCGGCATCGGCCGGCGCGGCATCGGCCGGCGATTGGTTCGACGCGTTCATCCGAGCCCCACGTTCTGGAACAGGATCGCGAACACCGCGTCGGCGAGGATCACGACCGTGATCGACGTGACGACCGACGTCGTCGTCCCTTCGCCGAGGCTCTGCGAGTTCGCCTTGATCCGGAAACCGAAATGGCACGCGACCAGCGCGATCAGCATGCCGAACACGACACCCTTGCCGACGCCGATGTACAGGTTCGCGATCGGCACGACGCCCGGCAGCGAACGCACGAAATAGCTGACGTCGATCCCGAGGACCATCTTCGCGGCGAGCGCGCCGCCCGTCAACGCAATGATATTGGTCCACATCACGAGGAGCGGCATCGCGACGCCGAGCGCGAACACACGCGGCAGGATCAGCCGCAGCCCGTGCGGGATGCCCATCACGCGCATCGCGTCGAGCTCCTCGGTCACGCGCATCACGCCGATCTGCGCGGTGATCGCCGAACCGGAGCGGCCCGCGACGAGGATCGCCGACAGCACGGGGCCGAGCTCGCGGATCACCGACAGCCCGAGGATGTTCACGATGTAGCGGTTCGCGCCGAACATCTGCAGTTGCTGCGCGGACAGGTAGCTCAGCACGATGCCGATCAGGAACGCGACCAGCGCGGTGATCGGCAGCGCCTGCGCGCCGGCGCTGTAGATGTTCGCCGAGGTTTCCTTCCACGGCATCGTCTGCGGGCGGCGCAGCACCGACACCGTGTCGAGGACCACGAGGCCGAACATTGCGATGCCGCCCTGCAGGTGTTCGCCGAACGCGAAGATCGCCTGGCCGAGACGCGTGACGGGACCGTAGCGCACGACGCGCTCGGGCGCCTCGCGCTGGCTGTCGAGGCGTTCGATGCGCTCGAAGATCGTGCGCTGGGTGGCGGTCAGCTCGACGCCGGCCGGCAGCTTGCGGCCCCATACGCGCCACAGCGCCTGGCCGCCGACGTGGTCGAGCCGCTCGATGCCGGACAGGTCCCACTCGCTCACGCGCCCGGACGCGATGCCCGCGACGCGACGCGCAACCACGCCGCGGTTGCGCGCGAGCGCGAGCGCAGTCCATTGGCCATACAGGCGCACCGTCTGACCCTGGCCGCCGGCGTCGACCGACAGGCCGGGAGGAGTCTCAAAGTCCAAGGGCGGGTTGTTTGCAAAAGGATGACAGCGGCCATTGTAGCGAACCGCCCGGCGCCGCGACGTGAGGATTTCCGTGGGGGCGCCTAGCTGGGGGCGCCTAGCTGGGGGCGCCGGGCCCTGGCGACGCAACGCTCGCCGCCGGGGCCGGCCGATTGCCCGACCCGCGACCTTTCATTCTTCCGTCATGTTTCCTTTCGATACTCTCACGCGCCGCACATCAGGCCGTCGGCGCCCGCGCCGCCATCTCGTTGCGCACCTCGCGACTCATAGAACAGAACACCGAACAGGACAATCGATGCGTCTCCCCCCGCTTTCCCGTCGCCGCGTGCCGAGCGCCGCCGCGCTCGCCAGCCTCGCCTTCGCCCTCGCCGGCTGCGGCGGCGACGACGTCACCGCGCCGTCGTCGCAGACGCAGGCCCAGGCCCCCGCCGGCACGACGGCCACGCTCGCGCTGCTCGAGACGACCGACCTGCACACCAACGTGCTGTCGTATGACTATTTCAAGCTCGCCGCCGACAATTCGCTCGGTTTCGAACGCGTGTCGACGCTGATCGCGAAGGCGCGCGCGCAGTACCCGAACACGCTGCTGCTCGACAACGGCGACACGATCCAGGGCACCGCGCTGTCGGACTACCAGGCGCTCGTGAACCCGATCGGCTGCGACCGGACGCTCGCGATCTACAAGGTGATGAACGCCGCGAAGTTCGACGGCGGCGGGATCGGCAACCATGAGTTCAACTACGGGCTGCCGTACCTGTCGCAAGTGACCGGCAACACGTTCGACGTCGATGGGCTGCCGGCCCCCGCGCAGCAGAAGAAGTGCGCGGGCCCGAATTTCCCGCAGGTGCTCGCGAACGTGATCAGCGCGAAGACCAATGCGCCGCTGTTCACGCCGTACACGATCCTGACCCGCACGGTGACGGCCGTCACGCCCGACGGCAAGACGGTCAGCGCGCCGGTGAAGGTCGGCATCATCGGCTTCACGCCGCCGGCGATCATGAGCTGGGACAAGCGCTGGCTCGACGGCAAGGTCTACACGACCGGCCTGAAGGAAGCGGCCGAGAAGTACATTCCGGAGATGCGCGCGAAGGGCGCCGACCTCGTCGTCGCGATCTCGCACGGCGGCCTCGACAACTCGACGTATTCGCCGACCATGGAAAACGGCAGCTGGTGGCTGTCGAAGGTGCCCGGCATCGACGCGATGCTGATCGGCCACTCGCACCAGGTGTTCCCGGACGCGAACAGCACCGTGGCGCAGTTCAACCTGCCGGGTGTCGACAAGGCGAAGGGCACCGTCAACGGCGTGCCGACCGTGATGGCCAACTACTGGGGCAAGCACCTCGGCGTGATCAAGCTCGGCCTGAAGTTCGACGGCAAAGCCTGGAGCGTCGACAAGTCGCAGACGACCGTCGAGGCCCGGCCGATCCAGAACGCCGACAAGAGCTACGTCGCAGCCGATCCGTCGGTCTCCGCCGCGATCGCCGCCGAGCACCAGGCGACGATCGACTACGTGAAGACGCCGATCGGCTCGACCGACTACCGGATGAACTCGTACTTCGCGGACGTCGGCGATCCGGGTGCAATCCAGATCGTCAACGAGGCGCAGGCCGACTACGTGCGGAGCTACGTGCAGGCGAACCTGCCGCAATACGCGGCGCTGCCGGTGCTGTCGGTCAGCGCGCCGTTCAAGAGCGGCTTCGGCGGCGGCACCGACTACACCGACGTCGTGCCGGGCGCGCTCGCGATCAACAACGCGGCCGACCTGTACCTGTATCCGAACACCGTGTACGCGGTGAAGGTGAGCGGCACCGACGTGAAGAACTGGCTCGAGACGGCCGCGAAGCGCTTCAACACGATCGACCCGACCAAGGCGACCGTGCAGCCGCTCGTCGGCAGCTTCCCCGGCTACAACTTCGACATGTTCACGTCCGCGGATCTCGCGTACGAGATCGACGTCACGCAGCCGGTCGGCAGCCGGATCAAGAACCTGACGTACAAGGGCGCGCCGATCGACCCGAACGCGCAGTTCATCGTCGCGACCAACAACTACCGCGCGAGCGGCGGCGGCAACTTCCCGGGCCTCGACGGCAGCAAGACGATCTTCGCGTCGCCCGATGCGAACCGCGACGTGCTGATCGCGTTCATCAAGAAGCGCGGCGCGATCACGCGCACGGCGGACGGTGCGCAGCGCAGCTGGCGCTTTACGAAGCTCGCGAGCTCGGTCGCGCACGTGCAGTTCGCGTCGGCGCCGAATCGCCTCGGCGACGCGGCGGCGGCCGGCCTGACCGGCCTCACGCAGGTCGCGGCCGACGACGGCTCGGGCAAGAACCTCGCCACCTACGAGATCGACCTCACGCAATGACCATGAGACCCGCGATGCAACCGATCCGGACGATGCGGCCGGCCGAAACCGGCTTCGCCGCGGCCGCGCGGCGCCTGCTGCGCGCGAAACTCCCGCCGGCCGCGCTGCTCGCGGCGGCGGCCGTGACCGTCGCGGCCATCGCCGCGACGACCGGCTGGCGTGCGGCCGGCCCCGCGCCGAGCGCCGCGCAGCTCGACGAGTGGCAGGCGATGGTCACGCAAGCCGTCGAGCCGCACGCGCTTGCGCAGTTGCGCACCCTCGCACGCCGCGGTTCGGGCGACGCGCAGGCAGCGCTCGGCATCGCGCTCGTCGATGCGCGCGAGCCGGGGCTGCGCGACGAGGGGCGCGGCTGGCTGGAAACCGCCGCGCAAGCGGACGCGAAAACCGAAACGCCGGCCGCACGCCGCGCTCAGCTCGCACTCGGCAAGGCGCTGCTGCTCGGCAGCGGCGACATCCCGAAGGACTACGTGCGCGCCCGCGCGCTGCTCGGCGAAGCGGCCGGACAAGGCGATCCGGCCGCCGCGTATTACCTCGGGCTGATCTATCGGAGTGGCTACGGGATCGCGGCCGATCCGGTGCAGGCCGCGCACTGGTTCGAGGTCGCGTCGCAAGCCGACATCCCGGCCGCGGACTTCATGCTCGCGAACGCGTACCGCGAAGGCAGCGGCGCGCCGCGCGACGAAGCGCGCGCGCTCGCGCTGTATCGCCGCGCGGCGGAACACGAGTTGCCGGAAGCGGTGCAGACGCTCGCGATGGCGTATCGCAACGGCGAGCTGGGGCTCAAGCCCGACGCGGACGAGTTCCACGCGCAGTGGATCGAGACCGCGCATGCGTTGAAGCATCCGGTGGTGGCGCCCTGACAGGGCGGCCACGCGCGGCGGGCCGCCTCCGCTGCGGCCTGACGCATGCGGCATCCCGCGCTCCATCGCGGGATGCCGCGCCCGCTACGCGGTGACGGACCGAGCCGCGCCAAGGGCGACTGCGGCACCGTCGAACGCGGCGGCCAAAGCGCCGCCCGGCACGCACCGCCCCCCTGTCGCTACAATAGCCACCATGAACGCCCCCACCTCCTCCGACACGCCCGACTCCGGCGACGCGTACATCGCGCGCAACCGGCTCGAGGCGCACCTGGACGCCGCGCCGCGCGCGTGGCCGCTCGACATCGTCGCCGCCACCGGCTCGACCAACGCCGACGTCGCGACGCGCCTCAAGGCGCTGCCGCGCAACGCGAACGCGCTGCCCGCGCCGCTCGTGCGCGTCGCGTTCGAGCAGACGGCCGGCCGCGGCCGGCAAGGCCGCCCGTGGTTCGCGCAGCCCGGCAACGCGCTGCTGTGCTCGGTCGGCTGCATCGTGCCGCGTGCCGTCGATGCGCTCGGCGGCCTCAGCATCGCGATCGGCGTCGCGCTCGCGGAGGGGCTCGCGGCGCTGCCGCTCGACGCCCGCTCGCGCATCGCGCTCAAATGGCCGAACGACCTGCTGCTGACGGCGACCGACGACGGCGCGACGCACATCGTCGGCAAGCTCGCCGGGATCCTGATCGAAACCGTCTGGACCACCGCCGACGCGACCGCCGTCGTGATCGGCTTCGGCATCAACGTGCGAGGCGCGGAAGCGGTCGCCGCGCAGGTCGACGCACTGCGTGCGCGCGAAGCGACGCTCGCGAGCGGGCTGCCGCCGGCCGCGCTGTCGGCGGCGTGCGCATCGGCCAACCTCACCGATACGCTCGCCGCGGCGCTGAACGCGCTCACGCCCGCGCTCGCGCAGTTCGGGACCGACGGGCTCGCGCCGTTCCTGCCGCGCTGGCACGCGCTGCACGCGTATGCGGGACGCGAAGTCGTGCTGCTCGAACAGGGCGTCGAACGCGTGCGCGGCATCGCGACGGGCATCGACGCGACCGGCCAGCTGCTGCTCGACACGCCGGACGGCGTGCAGGCGATCGCGGCCGGCGACGTGTCGCTGCGCGAAGCGCAATGAGCGAACCACACCTGCTGATCGACGCCGGCAACAGCCGGATCAAGTGGGCGCTCGCCGACGCGCAGCGCACGCTGGGTGCTACGGGCGCATTCGGCCACACGCGCGACGGCGGCGCCGATCCCGACTGGTCGAACCTGCCGCGTCCGCGCGGCGCCTGGATCTCGAACGTCGCGGGCGCCGACGTGGCCGCGCGGCTCGACGCACTGCTCGACGCTCGCTGGCCGGGCCTGCCGCGCACGACGATCCGCTCGCAGCCCGCGCAATGCGGCGTGACGAATGGCTATACGACGCCCGAGCAGCTCGGCAGCGATCGCTGGGCCGGCCTGATCGGCGCGCGCGCCGCGTTTCCGGGCGAGCACCTGCTGATCGCGACGTTCGGCACGGCGACCACGCTCGAGGCGCTGCGCGCGGACGGTCGGTTCACGGGCGGGTTGATCGCGCCGGGCTGGGCGCTGATGATGCGCGCGCTCGGCACGCACACCGCGCAGTTGCCGACGCTGACCGCCGACACCGCGAGCGGGCTGCTGGCGGGGGCGCAGGCCGAGCCGTTCCAGGTCGATACGCCGCGCTCGCTGTCGGCCGGCTGCCTGTATGCGCAGGCGGGGCTGATCGAACGCGCCTGGCGCGATCTCGCCGATGCGTGGCAGGCGCCGGTGCGGCTCGTACTGGCAGGCGGCGCGGCCGACGACGTCGCGCGCGCGCTGACGCTGCCGCACACGCGGCACGACGCACTGATCCTGTCCGGGCTTGCGCTGATCGCCGCGGAAGCGGCCGCGCAGGATTGACGGAAACCGGCCGGCATTGCGCCGGCCGCGTCGACGGATGCCCGTGCCGCGGGCTTCGTCACGGTGGCGACGAGTACACGGGCGTCGTGGCCTGCGCCCCTGCAAACGCCAGGTCGCACCCACGGTGCGGCCGTCGCCGACGATCGCCGGCCACAACGAAAAAACCGGCCATGCGGCCGGCCTGACTGAACGGTTGAACGACTGAACCACGACGAGGAGCGTCGACGATGCTGCGCTGGCTGATCGCTGTTCTCTTTCTCGCCAACATGCTTGCATTCGTGGTGGCGCGCGGCGTGTTCGGACCGCTGCCGGCGGCCGGCCCGCGCGAACCGGGCATGCTGTCCCGGCAGGTGCGGCCCGATGCGCTGCGCGCGATGCCGCTCGCGCAGGCGACCGACCAGCCCGTGATCGGCGGCCCGCTCGCCGCGCCCGCCGTCACGGCCGAGCCGCTCGCGGCATCTGCGCCCTGACGGCGCGACACCCGCGTCAGGACTGCTGCGTGCGCACCTTCTTCAACAGCGCGGTGGTCGAGCGGTCGTGCTCGAACGGAATCGCGAGCGCACGGCCGCCCCAGCCGCGCACGATTGCCGACTCCGGCAACGCGTCCATGTCGTAGTCGCCGCCCTTCACGAGAATGTCCGGACGGACGGCCTCGATCAGCGACACGGGCGTCTGCTCCTCGAACTTCACCACCCAGTCGACGCTTTCCAGCGCCGCGAGCAGCGCCATCCGGTCTTCCTCGCGGTTGATCGGACGGTCGTCGCCCTTGCCGAGCATGCGCACCGACGCATCGCTGTTCACGCCAACGATCAGGCACGCGCCGAGCGCCTTCGCGTCGGCGAGATACGTGACGTGGCCACGGTGCAGGATGTCGAACACACCGTTCGTGAACACGACGGGCGAAGTCAGCGAAGCGCGCAGGGCAACGAGGGCGTCGCGGGTGATCAGCTTGCGTTCGAAGGTAGCGGGCATGATGGATGTCGAATCGAGTGAGCGGCGCGCCGTGCGGGTCGTGACGGAACACGGCGGCGCCAGTTAAAAAGCCCGCCGGACGGCCGGGCGGGCTTCATGCATCGGGCCTGCTGCAGCGCTCGCGACCGGCGGAACCTCACGCCGGCTGCGACGCCGCGCGGCCTCAGGCCGGTTGTGCGGCCGACGACGGGCCGCTTTCGGACTGCAGGCGGCCGGTGACTTCCTTGCGATAGCGGTTCAGCTCCTGCGCCGTCGCGAAGGTGCGCTCGAACAGGATCGACAGGTTGTGCAGGATCCGTTCGACGACCTTCTTTTCCCATTCGCCGTCGAAGCGGATCTGCTCGTCGAGCCAGCGCTCGAGCCATTCCGGATCGGGCAGGCGCGACTGCACGGTGTCGCGCGGGAACAGCGCCTGGTTCACGTGCAGGTTGGTCGGGTGCAGCGGCTTCTCGGTGCGGCGCGCCGACGCCATCAGCACGCCGATCTTCGCGAACGCCGCGCGCGCGACGTCGCCGCAGTTGTTCAGCGCCTTCTTCATGTAGCGCAGGTACGCCCCGCCGTGGCGCGCTTCATCGCGCGAGATCGTTTCGTAGATCTGCTTGATGACCGGCTCGGTGTGCCAGTCGGCCGCGCAGCGATACCAGTGGTTCAGGCGGATCTCGCCGCAGAAGTGCAGCATCAGCGTTTCGAGCGGCGGCGCCGGATCGAACTGGAAGCGCACCGCGTGCAGCTCTTCCTCGGTGGGCACCATTTCCGGCCGGAAGCGGCGCAGGTATTCCATCAGCACGAGCGAATGCTTCTGCTCTTCGAAGAACCACACGCTCATGAACGCGGAAAAGTCGCTGTCGTGCTGGTTGTCCCGCAGGAACATTTCCGTCGCGGGCAGCGCCGACCATTCGGTGATCGCGTTCATCTTGATCGTCTTCGCCTGCTCGTCGGTGAGCAGCGAAGCGTCGAACTTGTCCCACGGAATGTCCTTCTCCATGTCCCAGCGGACGGCTTCGAGCGACCTGTAAAGTTCCGGATAAAGCATCGTGTTCATGATGGTCCCACCCCTGTTCTGCGCAATGCGACTTCTCTAAACGTGACTGTTGCCGCGTAGGCGCGCGAGCGCGCTTTTTGCAGCCAAGACTGTAATTTTACGCGTGAATCCGGCCCCCGGACGCAGATTCCGCGTCCGGCAGCCGGGCGGCCGCGCCGCCGCCTTGAAGCACGCCGCGGCCCCGCTCCGCTCGAACGGAACCGACCGCGCGTGCCTGATGTGGGGGCCGGCGCAGGCCGGCTCGTTGGCGAGCCCGCCCCGGCGCCACACGGCCCCCGACGGGTTCCCGTGCGGCCGCCGGCCCGGCGGACTGCTCGATATGGTGTATACGGCGGCGGCCATGATAGCACGCGTGCATGACGGTTCCGAGACGCGAGCCCGGTCGCCGGCCGCCAACCGCGGTGCGACGATCGGTCGCGGGCGGCCGTCGCGAAAACACAACCGGCGCATCATCCGCGTACGTCCCGGGCGCGCCCCGATCGCTTCAGACCCGTATTTCACCCGCCGCATGGCCGCCGTCCGGCGGCGTGCCGGCCGTCAGCGCGCTGCCGCCGTCTGCCTGCGCGATCCAGTCCGCCAGGGTGTCGCGCTGCGCGCGCCCGTCGCGGTAGCCGAGCTCGATCAGCTCGCACGTGAACGCCTGCTCGAACAGCAGGTAGCTCGCGAACGACGCGCCGGCCGGCTGGCTGCCGCCGATCGCGCCGAGCAGCCCGCGCATCGTCGCCGGCAGCTGCTTCAGGTGTTTCGCGGCGATCAGCTCGATGCGCTCGGACGGCGCGATCGCGATCACATCCACGTGCCGCCAGCCGCTGTCCACTTCGATCTGGTGTGGCAGGTGCTCGATCATCCGGTTGATGTGCTCGATCCGCTCGATGTCCGAGCCGATCGAGTCGAGAAACACGCTCGCCAGCACCTGCTGGCCGATCTGCGCGAGCGTTGGGTAGCCCCGCACCCGCCCCGAGCCGTTCGCGGCGGGAATCTCGGGCCGCGCATCGGCCGCGCCGATCACGACGATCCGGTCCGCGCCGAAGTGAATCGCCGGCGACAGCGGCGCGACCTGCCGGATCGACCCGTCGCCGAAGTACTCGATCTGCCCGTCGAGCACGAGCGGCACGGCCGGGAACACGAACGGAATGGCCGACGACGCGAGCAGGTGCGACGCAGACAGGTCGACGAGCCGCGCGGTGCGCTGCGCGCGCCGCCACGCCTGGATCGGCTCGGCGGCCTGGTAGAAAGTCAGGTGCCGGCCGCTCGAATAGCTGAGCGCAGTGATCGAGAGCGCATGAAGCAGGCGCGCCTCGAGCATCTGCTCGATCCGGTGAAAGCTCAGCTCGCGCTGCAGCAAGTGTGCGAGCGGCGCGTTGTCGAGCAGCCCGCGCGGCGAACGGCGCGCGGCCCAGCCGAACGTCATCGCCGCGAGCCAGCGTGCGCCCGCCGCCGCGATGCCGAGCCAGTCGGTGCGATACACGTAGTCGGCGCGCAGCGGTTCCCAGAATTCGAGCAGCCGCCGCACGCCGTGAGAAAAGTCGTCCGCGTGGCTCGCGATCGACGTCGCATTGATCGCGCCGGCCGACGAGCCGCACACGACCGTGAACGGCACCGTATGCCGGTTGGGGTCGGCCTCGCGCGCGATCTCGGCCAGCGCCTTCAGCACGCCGACCTGGTAGGCGGCGCGTGCGCCGCCGCCCATCAGAACGAGCGCGAGCCGCATGATACTTCCGCATTATCGTCCTGCGAGTTCTCGACGCTCTGCGAGGGATTCGGGCATAAATTCCGCACCTTTCATGATGGTTTGCATCAGCGGCGAATAATATCGAGAATAGTCTTTGCTTTTATTATGCAAGATGGTCGGTGAATCAGCCCAGGGCCAGCAGAGCCAGAATCTCGTCAGTCATTTGAGAGCGTCATTCCAGAGTCCTGCCATCAGCCAGTCCGAGGCAGCAGCCTCGGCGTCCGGCGCGTGCCGGGCATCGGCGCGCGACGCGGACGCGGCCTGTGCGGCCGCGACCGCCGCTTCCTCGGCCGCCGACATCGAGCTTTGCGCGAACGCGCCGAATGCACGCAGCGTCGCGAGCGTCGCGCGCTGCACTTCGAGCGCCTGGATCGCGGACTGCAGCATCCCGAGGTTGAGCTTGAGCCACTGCTCGACCGCGCGCAGATCGGTGATCCGCTTGTCGAGCTCCTCGACGCTCGTGAGCGGCGCCATCATGTCGGACATGCTCGACAGCGACGGCGGCAGCCCCGATGCGGCGCCAGGAAACGGCGCCATCCCGCCGAACGGCGACATCCGCATCATGTCCCACATGCGGTCGAGCATGTCGGCAGGCTTGAAACCGGCAAAGCCGGCGAATGGATTGGAGCCGGAGGCATCGGTGGTCATACGGGCATCCTGGTTGACTGGGTGGGCGAAGCGGCCGGCACGGGTCGGGCGGCCGCCTTGGGTTCGATCATAGCGCGCGTCAGAACGGTGCGTCGCCGGGGAAGTCGGGCGGGCGCCGCTCGCGCAGCGAACGGATGCCTTCCTGCACGTCGGGCCCCGAGAAGCCCATGAATTCGAGCGCGAGCGACGTATCGAAGGTCGGCCCGGCCGAGCGCAGCCAGTTGTTCAGCGCGTACTTGGTCCAGCGGATCGCCGACTGCGAGCCGTGCGCGAGCCGCTCGGCCACCTCGTACGCCTTCGGCAGCAGGTCGGCCGGCTCGACCGCGAGCGACACGAGTCCGATCCGCTCGGCCTCCTCGCCGCTCACCGGCTCGCACAGCAGCAGGTAGTACTTCGCCTTCGCCATCCCGCACAACAGCGGCCACACGATCGCCGCATGATCGCCGGCCGCGACGCCGAGCCGCGTATGGCCGTCGATGATGCGCGCATCCTTCGCGGCGATCGAGATGTCGGCGAGCAGCCCGGCGACGAGCCCCGCACCGACCGCCGGGCCGTGCATCGCCGACACGATCGGCTTGCTGCAGTTGATCACGTTGTAGACGAGGTCGCGCGCCTCGCGCCACACGCGAGCGCGCACGTCGAAGTCGTTGGCCATCGCCTCGACGAGCGCGAGATCGCCGCCCGCCGAAAAGCCCTTGCCCTCGCCGCGGATCACCGCGACGCGCGTATCGGGATCGCGGTCGACGTCACGCCAGATGTCGGCGAGCTCGCGATGCATGCGTTCGTTCGCGGTCGCGAGGCCGCTGCGGTTCGCGCCCTCGCCGCTCATCACGATGTCGAGCACGCCATGATCGCGGCGTGTCACCTTCAGTGCTTCGTACCCGCCGTATGCGGAAAGATCGGCCATGCGGAGCTCCCGGCGCCTTGAGACGCTTGAATCGAGTGTAGCCAAGCCCGCGCGGGCAAACATCAGGCGAAACCCGGCGCGCGGGCCGGAGCCGGGTTTCGCGCCGGCGTCAGGCCGCGCCGTCGGGCGGTGCGACCGACTGCTCGATCGCGCCGAAGATCGACTTGCCGGCCGCATCGAACATCTCGATGCGCACGGTGTCGCCGTAACGCATGAATTCGGTCTGCGGCGCGCCGTGCTCGATCGTCTCGAGGCAGCGCTTCTCGGCGATGCAGCAGTAGCCGCGCTTCGCGTCCTTGTTCGACACCGTGCCCGAGCCGACGATCGAGCCGGCCCGCAGGTTGCGCGTCTTCGCCGCGTGGGCGACCAGCTGGCCGAAGTGGAACACCATGTCGGTGCCTGCGTCGGGCTGGCCGACCTTCTTGCCGTTCCAGTGGACGATCATCGGCCGGTGCACGCGGCCTTCGCGCCATTCCTCGCCAAGCTCGTCGGGCGTCACCGCGACCGGTGCAAACGCGGTTGCCGGCTTGCTCTGGAAGAAGCCGAAGCCCTTCGCGAGCTCAGCCGGAATCAGGTTGCGCAGCGACACGTCGTTCACCAGCGTGACGAGCCGCACGGCCTTCAGTGCGTCGTCGGGCGTCGTGCTCATCGGCACGTCGCCGGTGAGCACCGCAACTTCCGCCTCGAAGTCGATGCCCCATTCCTCGGACGGGCACACGATGTCGTCGCGCGCGCCGAGGAAATCGTCGCTGCCGCCCTGGTACATCAGCGGATCGGTCCAGAACTCGGGCGGCATCTCGGCGCCGCGCGCGCGGCGCACGAGCTCGACGTGGTTCACGTACGCGGAGCCGTCGGCCCACTGGAACGCGCGCGGCAGCGGCGCCATGCAGTTCGCCGCATCGAACGCGAACGCGTTGCGCGCGCGACCGTGGTTCAGCGCGTCGTACAGGTCGCGCAGTTGCGGCGCGTAGAACGCCCAGTCGTCGAGGACGCGCTGCAGCGTCGGCGCGATCGCATCGGCGATCGCCGCGGTGTGCAGGTCGCGCGACACGACGATCAGCTGGCCGTCGCGCGTGCCGTCCTTCAGCGATGCAAGTTTCATGGGGGTATCTGCCGTTGTAGTGACGATGGAGGGAATCTATTTTACGATGGTGAATCCGTGCGGCGCGCCACGATCGTGCACGCCGCGTTCGTCCCGATCCTTGCCGCATTTTCGCGCACCCGTTGCCCATGCCTGCCAGCCCGCTTCCCGATGACGATCTCGCTGATTCCGACACCGACGACACCGGCTCCGGCGAGCACGGCGAAGGCGGCGAGAAGGTCCGCTCCGGCATCCAGTCGATCGAGGTCGGCTTCCGCCTGCTCGACGTGCTGACGAGCGAGCCGCGCGCGATGATGCTGCGCGACCTCGCCCAGCGCGCGGGCATGAGTCCCGCGAAGGCGCACCGCTATCTGGTCAGCTTCTCGCGGCTCGGCGTCGTGGCGCAGGATCCCGTATCGGGCCGCTACGAGCTCGGCGGCTTCGCGCTGCAGATGGGGCTCGCCCGGCTGGCGCGTGTCGACGGCGTGAAGCTCGCGCGGATCGCGCTGACCGAGTTGCGCGACCGCGTCGACCAGACGGTCGGCATCGCGGTATGGGGCAACCAGGGGCCGACGATCGTGCACTGGATGGAATCGAGCCATCCCGCGAAGGCGTCGCTGAAGCTCGGCGACGTGATGCCGCTGCTCGGCTCCGCGACGGGCCTGCTGTTCGCCGCGTATCTGCCGCGCAGCAAGACCGCCGCGATGCTCGAGCGCGAGCTCGCCGATACGCGCCGCTCGCCGCATCACGGCGGCCCGCGCACGCTCGACGAGCTCGACGCGGTGCTCGCCGACGTGCGCGCGCACCAGGCCGCGCGCGTCGAGGGGATGCTGCTGCCGACGATCCACGCGTTCTGCATGCCGGTGTTCGATGCGGTCGGCGAACTCGCGCTCGCGATCGTCGCGCTCGGTCAGGAAGGCATGTTCGACATCGCGTGGGGCGGCGAGATCGACACCGCGCTGCGCGCGTGCGCGCAGAAACTGTCTTACGAACTCGGCTATAGTCCGGACGCGCGCGACGCCTGACACGCGAGGCGCGCGACACACGCGCGATCCACCGCGAACGCGCGGCGCATCCGGCGGTCCGATTGCTGTGACGCGCGTTGCGCACGGCGCGCCACACCCGCCCCAACCCTGTTCCGTTTCGCCGATGCCGCCAGCCGTCCCCCGTCCTCGCCACGCCCTGCCCCGCCATTGGCTGCGGGCGGGCGTGGCGCTCGTCGTCGTGCTGGTGCTGCACGCGCTCGCGGCGTTGTGGCTGACGCACAACCGCGCAGCGTTCACGCCACCCGCGCCCGCCGAGGTGCCGGTACAGATCGAGCTGCTGAAGCCGCAGCCGATTGCGCGCCAGCCCGCGCCGAAACCGGCAGAACAGCCGGCCGAGCCTGCACCGGCAAAGCCGGCCCCCGTCGCACCGAAGGCCGCAGCGAAGCCCGCGCCGCCGCACGAGCCGGTCCTCACGTCGACGCAGACGGCCGAGCAGGGCGAGCCGCCGGCCGCCACCTCCGCCACGAGCGGCACGGCGGCCGCAGCGGGCACGCAACCCGCATCGGCCGGCGGCGCCAGCAGCGCCGCGGCGCCCGGTCCCGCGACGAGCGGCGTGAAATTCGCCGCGCCGCCGTCCGGCGACCTGCAATACGACACGTTCTACAACGGCATGCAGAACATGATCGGCACGATTCACTGGCGCACCGACGGACGCACGTACGATCTGTCGGTATCGATGCCGGTGCCGTTCGTCGGTCCGTTCACCTATCGCAGCGAAGGCCGCGTCGATGCATTCGGCGTCGCACCCGACCGTTACGTCGAGAAGCGCGGCAAGCGGCCCGAGGACATCGCGATCTTCAACCGCGAGATCCGCCAGGTCGTCTTCACGCGCACGCCGAACAACGCACCGCTGCCCGACGGCGTGCAGGATCGGTTCAGCATGCTGATGCAGCTGTCGGGGCTCTTGCGCGGCAACCCGTCCGCCTACAAGCCGGGTGTCACGCAGCAGTTCTTCGTGATCGACAACAACAGCGGCGAGACGTGGCCGATCACGGTGATCGGCGACGAGGACGTGCAGACGCAAGCCGGCAGCGTCAGGGCCCGGCACTTCATGCGCCTGCCGCGCCGCGACGGCGACACGCGCCGCATCGACATGTGGCTCGCGCCATCGCTTGGCTGGCTGCCCGCCCGGCTCGTACAATCGGAACCGAACGGCGCGCAGATCGAGCTGCTGTGGCACGGCCGGCTCGCACCGCCAGGCGCGCCTTCCGATGCAGCACCGGAAGGCGGCACGACGAATGCACCCGCCGGTGCATCGGTGCCCGCCGCACCGGCTGCGGAGCCGGCACAACCCGTGCCGCCACCGGCAGTGCAACCGCCTGCATCGTCGCCTGCTGCGCCGTGATGAACGATGAACCGGCAATTTCGACCGATTAAAGCTATCGCCGAAATGGCCGATGACACTCTTTAACAACTATTTCGGTCCACCGGATCACAATGAGAAACGTTTGATAGACATCGGCTTCTAACCCGATACACCCCACGCAAACGGGAGACCGGGGTGTGCAGCGCAAGCCCCTTGAAACCGGCAAGGTCTGCCCCACCTACGGGACAACAAGGCCAGATGCCACTGCGAAGAGGAGTGCCGCCATGCAAATGATCTACAACAGCCCCAACTACTGCGTCGTCGAATTTGCGCCGCAGGCCGGTCACCATCTGATGAATGCCGGCGGATACGAAATCGTCGACAAGAACGCGCAGCGCGAGATCTTCATCGACGGCGAACTTGCCGAGCGATTCCGCGCGCACGTGAAACAGCTGATCGAAGATGAACCGTCGCTCGACGAAGTCGACGAATTCCTCGGACAATTCGACAGCCTGATGATGATGCCCGTCGTCCTGCACTGACGACACGCGGCCCGGCGCGTCGCGCGGCCGGGTCATCCGCCGCGCTCAAGCGGCACCGCGAGCACTCCGATCAAAGCCCCCGCCCGGTTCGCCGGCGGGGGTTTTCGTTTGGTACGACCGCCGCGCGTCGCAGCGTGCATCGGTTGCGCCGGCAACGCTGACGGACCCGCAGCGGGCGCCCCCCGCCACCGCACATGCAACCCGCGCGCTGCATCGCACGCCGCGCAAGGCCGGGCGGCGCCCCGGCGCACCGGCTACAATGACGGTTTTCCCGTCTTCGCCGGTCTTCCGCCATGTCTGCGACCCCTCTCGCCGCTTCCGCCCCGCTCGACGCGCCCTACACGCGCGGCGCCGAACTGCCCGCGCTGCTGAAATCGCGCATCCTGATCCTCGACGGCGCGATGGGCACGATGATCCAGCGCTACAAGCTCGACGAGGCCGCGTATCGCGGCGAGCGCTTCAAGGACTTCCCGCGCGACATCAAGGGCAACAACGAACTGCTGTCGCTCACGCAGCCGCAGATCATCCGCGAGATCCACGACCAGTACTTCGCGGCCGGCGCGGACATCGTCGAAACCAACACGTTCGGTGCGACGACGGTCGCGCAGGCCGACTACGGGATGGAAGACCTCGTCGTCGAGATGAACATCGAATCCGCGCGCCTCGCGCGCGAATCGGCCGCCCGCTACGCCACACCGGACAAGCCGCGCTTCGTCGCGGGCGCGATCGGGCCGACGCCGAAGACGGCGAGCATCTCGCCGGACGTCAACGACCCGGGCGCGCGCAACGTCACCTTCGACGAGCTGCGCGACGCGTATTACCAGCAGGCGAAGGCGCTGCTCGACGGCGGCGTCGACCTGTTCCTCGTCGAGACGATCTTCGACACGCTGAACGCGAAGGCCGCGCTGTTCGCGCTCGACGAACTGTTCGAGGACACCGGCGAGCGCCTGCCGATCATGATCTCGGGCACCGTGACCGACGCATCGGGCCGCATCCTGTCGGGCCAGACGGTCGAAGCGTTCTGGAATTCGCTGCGCCACGCGAAGCCGCTCACGTTCGGCCTGAACTGCGCGCTCGGCGCGGCGCTGATGCGCCCGTACATCGCCGAGCTCGCGAAACTGTGCGACACCTACGTGTCGTGCTACCCGAACGCGGGCCTGCCGAACCCGATGAGCGACACCGGCTTCGACGAGACGCCGGATGTCACGTCGGGCCTCCTGAAGGAGTTCGCACAGGCCGGGCTCGTGAACCTCGCGGGCGGTTGCTGCGGCACGACGCCCGAGCACATCGCCGAAATCGCGAAGGCGCTCGCCGACGTGAAACCGCGCCGCTGGCCGAGCCAGTACAGCGAAGCCGCCTGACCCGACCGCCTCAACGCCTGCCCTACCTCACACGAATTCGCACCGCCATGACCGATCACATGATGCGCCTTGCCGGCCTCGAGCCGTTCAACGTCACGTCCGGGACGCTCTTCATCAACGTCGGTGAACGCACCAACGTCACCGGCTCGAAGGCGTTCGCGCGGATGATCCTCAACGGCCAGTTCGACGAGGCGCTCGCCGTCGCGCGCCAGCAGGTCGAGAACGGCGCGCAGGTGATCGACATCAACATGGACGAGGCGATGCTCGATTCGAAGGCGGCGATGGTGCGCTTCCTGAACCTGATCGCATCGGAGCCGGACATCGCTCGCGTGCCGATCATGATCGACTCGTCGAAGTGGGAAGTGATCGAGGCCGGCCTCAAGTGCGTGCAGGGCAAGGCCATCGTGAACTCGATCTCGCTGAAGGAAGGCGAGGAAGCATTCCGCCACCACGCGAACCTGATCCGCCGCTACGGCGCGGCCGCGGTCGTGATGGCGTTCGACGAGACGGGCCAGGCCGATACGTACGAGCGCAAGACCGAGATCTGCAAGCGCTCGTACGACTTCCTCGTGAACGAAGTCGGCTTCCCGCCGGAAGACATCATCTTCGACCCGAACATCTTCGCGGTCGCGACCGGCATCGAGGAGCACAACAACTACGCGGTCGACTTCATCGAGGCGACCCGCTGGATCAAGCAGAACCTGCCGTACGCGAAGGTGAGCGGCGGCGTGTCGAACGTGTCGTTCTCGTTCCGCGGCAACGACCCGGTGCGCGAGGCGATCCACACCGTGTTCCTGTACCACGCGATCCAGGCGGGGATGGACATGGGCATCGTCAACGCGGGCCAGCTCGGCGTGTACGCCGATCTCGACGCGGAGCTGCGCGAGCGCGTCGAGGACGTGATCCTGAACCGCCGCGCCGATTCCACCGACCGGCTCCTCGAAATCGCCGACAAGTTCAAGGCCGGCGGTGCGAAGAAGGAAGAGAACCTCGAGTGGCGCAACCAGCCGGTCGAGAAGCGGCTCTCGCACGCGCTCGTGCACGGCATCACGACCTTCATCGTCGAGGATACCGAAGAAGTGCGCGCGAAGATCGACGCGGCCGGCGGCCGCCCGATCAACGTGATCGAAGGCCCGCTGATGGACGGCATGAACATCGTCGGCGACCTGTTCGGCCAGGGCAAGATGTTCCTGCCGCAGGTCGTGAAGTCGGCGCGCGTGATGAAGCAGGCCGTCGCGCACCTGATCCCGTTCATCGAGGAAGAAAAGCGCCTGCTCGCGGAAGCGGGCGGCGACGTGCGCGCGAAGGGCAAGATCGTCATCGCGACCGTGAAGGGCGACGTGCACGACATCGGCAAGAACATCGTGTCGGTCGTGCTCCAGTGCAACAACTTCGAAGTCGTCAACATGGGCGTGATGGTCCCGTGCAACGAGATCCTCGCGAAGGCGAAGGTCGAGGGCGCGGACATCATCGGGCTGTCGGGCCTCATCACGCCGAGCCTCGAGGAAATGGCGTACGTCGCGTCCGAAATGCAGCGCGACGACTACTTCCGCGTGAAGAAGATTCCGCTGCTGATCGGCGGCGCGACCACGTCGCGCGTGCACACGGCCGTGAAGATCGCGCCGCACTACGAGGGCCCGGTCGTCTACGTGCCCGACGCGTCGCGCTCGGTATCGGTCGCGTCGAACCTGCTGTCGGACGAAGGCGCGGCGAAGTACCTCGACGAGCTGAAGTCCGACTACGAACGCATCCGCGACCAGCACGCGAACCGCAAGGCGCAGCCGATGGTCACGCTCGAGGCGGCGCGCGCGAACAAGACGAAGGTCGACTGGGCGGGCTACCAGCCCGTGAAGCCGAAGTTCATCGGCCGCCGTGTGTTCAAGAACTACGACCTGAACGAGCTCGCGAACTACATCGACTGGGGCCCGTTCTTCCAGACCTGGGACCTCGCGGGCCCGTACCCGGCGATCCTGAACGACGAGATCGTCGGCGAATCAGCGCGGCGCGTGTTCTCCGACGCGAAGTCGATGCTCGCGCGCCTGATCCAGGGCCGCTGGCTGACCGCGAGCGGCGTGATTTCGCTGCTGCCGGCGAACACCGTCAACGACGACGACATCGAGATCTACAGCGACGAATCGCGCTCGGAAGTGCTGCTCACGTGGCGCAACCTGCGCCAGCAGAGCGTGCGCCCGGTGGTCGACGGCGTGATGCGGCCGAACCGCTCGCTCGCCGACTTCATCGCGCCGAAGGAATCGGGCGTTGCCGACTACATCGGGATGTTCGCGGTGACGGCCGGCCTGGGTGTCGACGTGAAGGAAAAGCAGTTCGAAGCCGACCACGACGACTACAGCGCGATCATGCTGAAGGCGCTCGCCGACCGCTTCGCGGAAGCGTTCGCCGAAGCGATGCACGCGCGCGTGCGCCGCGAGCTGTGGGGCTACGCGAGCGGCGAGACGCTCGACAACGACGCGCTGATCGCGGAAAAGTACGCCGGCATCCGCCCGGCGCCCGGCTACCCGGCCTGCCCCGATCACCTCGTGAAGCGCGACATGTTCGACGTGCTGCACGCGGACGAGATCGGCATGAGCGTGACCGACTCGCTGGCGATGCTGCCGGCGGCAAGCGTGTCGGGCTTCTACCTTGCGCATCCGGACAGCACGTATTTCTCGGTCGGCAAAATCGGGCAGGATCAGCTCGAGGACTACGCGCAGCGGATGGCGCTGTCGCTCGACGACGCGCGCCGCGCGCTCGCGCCGCAACTCTGATCCGCGCACGGCCGGGGCGGCTTCCCGCCCATTTGGTCAGACAAAATAAAAAGGCCCGCTTCGAGCGGGCCTTTTTCTGGCCTTTCCGACCGTTCGATCCGCGTCAGCCGGGCAACGAAGCTCAGAAGCCCCAGTGCACGTCGGCCTCGCCGGCCTTCGCTTCGCGCAGCATCGTGAGGAACGGTGCAACGCGCTGCGCCAGGCTCGGCGGCACTTCGTGGTGCGCGTGGTCGGCGTCGTCCTCGTGGAAATGGCCGGCGTGCTCGGCGCGTTCCTGCTTCGCCTGCGCAACCGCGCCTTCCAGCTTTGCGATCGCGTGGTCCAGTTCGTCGTGCGTAATCACACCGCGTTCGCCCAGCTGCTTGCCGACGAGGCCCAGCACGTATACGGCGAAATCCTTCAGCACGTCGAGATCCTGTGCCGCCTTGCTCTTGAACGTAATCATGACAATTCCCTTTTCATCTTGTTGTGCCTGCGCGGCGCGATTGGGGAACACCGGCAGACCGGCGTCCGGCCTCGCGGACGCGGGCCGCCTGAGCGGCATATTAGCACCTGTTAAAATTCTGCGATCCCTGAAACGCGCGCTCGAAAAGCGCGCCGGCGGGCCGGCGTTTCCGGCTGCCACCAACGAAGCCTTCTACCAGCATGCTGCCAGCACACAAACAGACCCTCGAAGCCCTGCTCGCGGATAGCGTCACGCAGGTCGCACACGCGCTGAAAGGCGCCGACGCCGAATTCGTCGCCCCGGCCATCACGCTCGAGCGCCCGAAGGTCGCCGCGCACGGCGACGTCGCGTGCAACGTCGCGATGCAGCTCGCCAAGCCGCTCGGCACGAACCCGCGCCAGCTCGCCGAACGGATCGTCGCCGCGCTCACGGCCCAGCCGGCCGCGCAAGGGCTCGTCGACGCCGCCGAAATCGCCGGCCCCGGCTTCATCAACCTGCGCCTGACCGCCGCCGCGAAGCAGGCGGTGATCGCCGCCGTGTTCGACCAGGGCCGCGCGTTCGGCACGTCGGAGCGCGAGAAAGGCAAGCAGGTGCTGCTCGAATTCGTGTCGGCCAACCCGACCGGCCCGCTGCACGTCGGCCACGGCCGCCAGGCGGCGCTCGGCGACGTGCTCGCGAACGTGATCGCGAGCCAGGGCTACGCGGTGCACCGCGAGTTCTACTACAACGACGCCGGCGTGCAGATCGGCAACCTCGCGATCTCGACGCAGGCGCGCGCGCGCGGCCTGAAGCCGGGCGACGCAGGCTGGCCGGAAGCCGCGTACAACGGCGAATACATCGCCGACATCGCACGCGACTACCTGAACCGCGAGACGGTCGCCGCGAAGGATGGCGAGCCGGTCACGGGCGCGGGCGATATCGAGGATCTCGACGCGATCCGCAAGTTCGCGGTCGCGTACCTGCGCCACGAGCAGGATATGGACCTGCAGGCGTTCGGCGTGAAGTTCGACCAGTACTACCTCGAGTCGTCGCTGTACAGCGAAGGCCGGGTCGAGCAGACGGTCGACGCGCTGATCAAGGCCGGCATGACCTACGAACAGGACGGCGCGCTGTGGCTGCGCACGACCGACGAAGGCGACGACAAGGATCGCGTGATGCGCAAGTCGGACGGCACCTACACGTACTTCGTGCCGGACGTCGCCTACCACGTGACGAAATGGCAGCGCGGCTTCACGAAGGTGATCAACATCCAGGGCTCGGACCACCACGGCACGATCGCGCGCGTGCGCGCCGGCCTGCAGGGGCTGCACGTCGGCATCCCGAAGGGCTATCCCGACTACGTGCTGCACAAGATGGTCACCGTGATGCGCGACGGCCAGGAAGTGAAGCTGTCGAAGCGGGCGGGCAGCTACGTGACGGTGCGCGACCTGATCGAATGGTCGGGCGGCGCGACGCCGGGCCAGGAAGCGGCACCCGACCTGATCGACGAGGCGACCATCACGCGCGGCCGCGACGCGGTGCGCTTCTTCCTGATCTCGCGCAAGGCCGATACCGAGTTCGTGTTCGACATCGATCTCGCGCTGAAACAGAACGACGAGAACCCGGTCTATTACGTCCAGTACGCGCACGCGCGGATCTGCTCGGTGCTCAACGAATTGAAGTCGCGCTACAACGTCGAGGTGACGCAGCTGCCGGGCGCCGACCTGGCGCAGCTCACGAGCCCGCAGGCCGTGTCGCTGATGCAGAAGCTCGCCGAGTATCCGGACATGCTCACGCACGCGGCGAACGAGCTGGCACCACACGCGGTCGCGTTCTACCTGCGCGATCTCGCTGGTGAATTCCACTCGTTCTACAATGCGGAGCGCGTGCTGGTCGACGACGAAGCGCCGCGCAACGCGCGCGCCGCGCTCCTCGCCGCGACCCGGCAGGTGCTCGAGAATGGCCTGGCGGTGCTCGGCGTGTCCGCGCCCGCCAAGATGTAAGCGGCCCGAACCGGGCAGCGAATGGCCGCGGCAGGCGCGCCTGGCGTCGGATGCCCGCCACCGGGTGCCCGCCGTCGGGTGCCCGCCGCAGCCTTTTCACGATTCTTTTTGCAGGTGACTCAAGCAATGGCACAACCACGCCGAACTTCGAAGCAATCGAAACAAGCCGGAGGGACATTTCTTGGAATCGTGCTGGGCCTGATCGTCGGCCTCGCGATCGCGGTGGTGGTGGCGCTCTACATCACGCGTTCGCCGTCGCCGTTCGTGTCGAAGGTCGCGCCGCCGCCGGCCGACAACGGCGCGAGCCAGCCGCAGCAGTTCGACCCGAACCGCGCGCTGCAGGGCAAGACGCCCGGCCAGCCGGTGCCGCAGGCCGCGCAATCCGCGCCGCCCAATACCGCGCCCGGCCAGGCCGCGAACCAGACCCAGGGCGGCCTGCTGCCCGAACCGCAGATCGTCGAAGTGCCGCCGTCGGGTAACGCGAACGGCTCCAGCGGCTCGGGCAACACGACCGCGTCGAACAATCCGCCGTCGGACAACGGCGTCGCCGTCGCACCGAAGCCAGCCAACAACACGCCGCCGCCGAAGAAGACGCAACAGGCGCAGCAACAGCAGCAACAGCAGCAGCAAGGCGGCGAGGACGACCTCGCGCGCTTCGCCGCGCAGAAGCAGGCGCAGCAGGCGGCCGCCCAGAAACAGCAGCAGCAGGTCGCGAACAACACCCCGAAGCCGACGTCGTCCGCGACGGCCGCAGCGGCAGCGAAGCCGCCGACCGCGAGCGACGCGAACACCGGCTACTTCCTGCAGGTCGGCGCCTATAAAACGGAAGGCGACGCCGAGCAGCAGCGCGCGCGGCTGGGCTTCCAGGGCTTCGAGTCGAAGGTGTCGAAGCGCGATGTCAGCGGCGTGACCTATTTCCGCGTGCGCGTCGGCCCGTTCTCGAAATTCGAGGATATGAACTCGGCCCGTCAGCGCCTGTCCGATGCAGGTGTCGACACGGCGGTGATCCGTTTCACGAAGCAATAAGCAACCGGCCGCGCCCACGCAGAACCCGTTACGTTCCGTAACCCGAGCAACTGATTCGACGTTCACAACATGAAAAAACTGCTTAGCACGCTCCTTCTGTCCCTGGGTCTGGCCGCCGCCGGCTTCGCCCAGGCGTCGCCCGCCGCGCCGGCTACCGGCAAGGACTTCGAGGTGATGAAGTCGCCGCAGCCGGTGTCCGCGCCGGCCGGCAAGGTCGAGGTGATCGAGTTCTTCTGGTACGGCTGCCCGCACTGCTACGAATTCGAGCCGACGATCGAGGCCTGGGTGAAGAAGCAGGGCAACAACATCGACTTCAAGCGCGTGCCGGTCGCGTTCCGCGACGATTTCGTCCCGCACTCGAAGCTGTTCTACGCGGTGTCCGCGCTCGGCATCTCGGAGAAGGTCACGCCGGCGATCTTCAACGCGATCCACAAGCAGAAGAACTACCTGCTGACGCCGCAGGCGCAGGCCGACTTCCTCGCGACGCAAGGCGTCGACAAGAAGCAGTTCATGGACGCGTACAACTCGTTCAGCGTGCAGGGCCAGGTGAAGCAGTCGGCCGAGCTGCTGAAGAACTACGCGATCGACGGCGTGCCGACGGTCGTCGTCCAGGGCAAGTACAAGACGGGCCCGGCTTACACGAACAGCATCCCGGGCACCGCGCAAGTGCTCGACTACCTCGTGAAGCAGGTTCAGGACAAGAAGCTCTGATCCCCGCCCACGCGCCGGCATGACTACTCCGCTGAAGGTCTTCATCACCGGCGCGTCGAGCGGCCTCGGCCTCGCGATGGCCGAGGAATACGCCCGCCAGGGCGCCACGCTCGCCCTCGTCGCGCGCCGCACCGATGCCCTCGATGCGTTCGCGCGACGCTTTCCCAAGCTGTCCGTCTCCGTCTATTCCGCCGACGTGCGCGACGCCGATGCGCTCGCGACGGCCGCCGCGTCGTTCATCGCCGCGCACGGCTGTCCCGACGTCGTGATCGCGAACGCGGGCATCAGCCAGGGCGCCGTCACGGGCCAGGGCGATCTCGCCGCGTTCCGCGACGTGATGGACATCAACTACTACGGGATGGTCACGACGTTCGAGCCGTTCGTCGGCCCGATGACGGCCGCGCGGCGCGGCACGCTGGTCGGCGTCGCGAGCGTCGCCGGCGTGCGCGGCCTGCCCGGCTCCGGCGCGTACAGCGCGTCGAAATCGGCCGCGATCAAGTACCTCGAAGCGCTGCGCGTCGAGTTGCGCCCGGCCGGCGTCGGCGTCGTGACGATCGCGCCCGGCTATATCCGCACGCCGATGACCGCGCACAACCCGTACCGGATGCCGTTCCTGATGGACGCCGACCGCTTCGCGGCCCGCGCCGCCCGCGCGATCGCGCGGCAGCACGCGTTCCGCGTGATTCCATGGCAGATGGGGGTCGTCGCGAAGGTGCTGCACGTGCTGCCGCGCTGGCTCTACGACCGCCTGTTCGAGAAGGCGCCGCGCAAGCCGAAGGCCGGCGCGCACTGAGCGCATCGGACATCCGGCGCGCTCAGTACGCGCCGGACCGGTGCTGCATCGGCATCGCAGTCCCGCGCCAACGCGGCGCGCGCCGCCGCCTCCTTACGGCCGTCCCACTCGTCCCACTCGTCGCCCGATGATGCCGCGATCCTGCAGATTCCGTCGATCCCGCTGATTCAAGCCGTCCCCACCGCCTACTCGGCCGCCCGTCGTTCACCGTCGCACCCGCTTCCGCTCCCGCGCCGCACCGCCGCCCGAACACGCATTCCGTCGTGAACGCAGCCGTTTTTCGGTCAATCCACCGCGATCCGACGCCTTTTTTCACGCCCTGCGCGCTTTGACGGTATGCTATCCGCCAGCCGCGCCGGCCCGCCTGTTCCCGGGCCGCGCCCGCATCCCGTCACCCAGCAAAAAACACAAGTCACGTGGGAGAACCTATGCAGGTCAAGCTGTTCGCCGCGGCCGCACTCGCCGCCGCCCTCGCCGCCCCCGGCCTCGTCGCCGCCAAGCCGCTCACCGTCTGCACGGAATCGAGCCCGGACGGTTTCGACGTCGTGCAGTACAACTCGCTCGTCACGACCAACGCGTCAGCCGACGTGATCTTCAACACGCTGGTGTCGTACGACGAAGCCGCGAAGAAGGTCGTGCCCGCGCTCGCCGACAAATGGGAGGCAAGCGCCGACGGCCTCACGTACACGTTCCACCTGCGCCCGAACGTCGCGTTCCAGACCACCGACTACTTCAAGCCGGGCCGCCCGCTGAACGCGGACGACGTCGTGTTCTCGTTCTCACGGATGCTCGACGATGCAAACCCGTGGCACAAGGTCGCCGGCGCGAGCGGCTTCCCGCACGCGCAGTCGATGGGCCTCGTGAAGCTCGTGAAGTCGGTCACGAAGGTCGACGACACCACGGTGAAGTTCGTGCTGAACGAGCCGAACGCGACGTTCGTGCCGATCCTGACGATGGGCTTCGCATCGATCTACTCGGCCGAATACGCGGACCAGCTGCTGAAGGCCGGCAAGCAGGCCGACCTGAACGCGAAGCCGGTCGGCACCGGCCCGTTCACGCTGAAGAGCTACACGAAGGACGCGCTGATCCGCTACGACGTGAACCCGACCTACTGGGGCGCGAAGCCGAAGGTCGACCGGCTGATCTACGCGATCACGCCCGACCCGTCGGTGCGCATGCAGAAGGTGAAGGCCGGTGAATGCCAGATCGCGCTGTCGCCGAAGCCGCAGGACGTGCTCGCCGCGAAGGGCGAAAGCGCACTGAAGGTCGTGCAGACGCCCGCGTTCATGACCGCGTTCGTCGCGCTGAACACGCAGAAGAAGCCGCTCGACAACGACAAGGTGCGCGAGGCGCTGAACCTCGCGTTCGATCGTGCGACCTACCTGAAGGTCGTGTTCGACAACACGGCGACCGCCGCGAACAACCCGTATCCGCCGAACACGTGGAGCTATGCGAAGGACATCGCGCCGTATGCGTACGATCCCGCGAAAGCAAAGCAGCTGCTCGCATCGGCCGGGTACCCGAACGGCTTCTCGACGACGATCTGGACGCGCCCGACCGGCAGCGTGCTGAACCCGAACCCGAAAGCTGGCGCCGAGCTGCTGCAGGCCGACCTCGCGAAGATCGGCGTGAAAGCCGAGGTGAAGGTGATCGAATGGGGCGAGCTGATCAAGCAGGCAAAGCTCGGCCAGCACGACATGCTGTTCATGGGCTGGGCCGGCGACAACGGTGATCCGGACAACTACCTGTCGCCGCTGTTCAGCTGCAACGCGGTGAAGTCGGGCATCAACTTCGCGCGCTTCTGCGACGCGCAGCTCGACAAGCTGATCGCCGACGGCAAGTCGACTGCCGACCAGGGCAAGCGCGCGAAGCTGTATGAATCCGCGCAGAAGATCATCCACGACCAGGCGCTGTGGATTCCGCTCGGCTACCCGACCGCGGCGGCGCTCACGCGCACGAACGTGAGCGGCTATCACGTCAGCCCGTTCGGCCGCCAGAACTTCACGGCGGTCGCCGTGCAGTAACCGCGCGTGGCGCGCAAGCGACGGCGTGCTCGCCGGTCGCTTGCGGCCCGTGCGCTGCGCTTGCTACACTGCGCGCCTATTCCTCATACCGGACGCCAGCCAAAGTGAACAACTAAGCCTTCCCAAAAATGTTTTCGCCGCCGTGCCACGCACGCCGCGCGAAAGGTTTCACGCATTTTCGGAGGTGCTTATGGCTGCTGCCACGCCGACCGGCGCGCTCGTCGCGCTTCATCACGTTTCTTTCCGCTTCGACGACGGCGTCACGCTGTTCGATTCGCTCGACCTTTCCATCGACCGTACGCCGACCGGCATCGTCGGCCGCAACGGTGTCGGCAAGAGCCTGCTCGCGCAACTGATCGCGGGCCGGCGCACGCCGAACGCGGGCACGATCGACCGGCACACGCCGGTCGTCTACGTCGCGCAACAGCACGACGACGCGCCGGCCGGCACGCGAACCGTCGCGGCGATCGCCGCGCTCGAGGCACCGCTCGCGGCCCTCGCGCGCCTCGCGGACGGCCGCGCGCACGCACACGACTTCGACCTGATCGGCGATCGCTGGGACCTGGCCGAGCGGCTGCGCAGCGCGCTCGACGCAGCGGGCCTGCACGACGTTCGCGCCGATACGCCGGCGCACGCGCTGAGCGGCGGCCAGCTCGCGCGCGTCGCGCTGATCGGTGCACTGTTGTCGGACGCCGGGCTGCTGGTGCTCGACGAACCGACCAACCATCTCGATGCGCCGGGCCGTGCCTGGCTGCGCGCGGCGCTCGACGGCTGGCGCAGCGGCGTCGTCATCGTCAGCCACGACCGCGCATTGCTCGCGCAGGTGCAGCGCATCGTCGAACTGACGCCGCACGGCGTACGCGCGTACGGCGGCAACTACGCGCGCTATCGTGCGCAGCGCGACGCGGAACAGGATGCCGCGCAGGCCGCGCTCGAGCATGCGCGCACCGAGCGCGGGCGCGTGAGACGACGGCTCGAACAGGAACACGACGCGATCCAGCGCCACGCGGCCGGCTCGCTGCGCGACGCGAAGACGGCAAACCTGTCGTCGATGGCGCGTCAGAGCCGCAAGGGCGCGGCGCGCAGCATCATGGGGACGGTCCGGCGCCAGCAGAGCGAATTCAAGGCGACGCTCGACGAACGCGTGCAGGACGCGGCCGCGCGCGTCGAAGCCGACGCGCCGGTGCTCGTGTCGTTGCCGGGTACCGAGGTCAGCGCGCGCCGCCAGCTGTTCACGCTCGAGCACGCGCAATTGCCGTGGCGCGTCGCCGGCCGCGCGGACGCGATCACGTGGTCGGCCAGCGGCCCGGTGCGCATCGCGCTGACGGGCCCGAACGGCTGCGGAAAATCGACGCTGCTGCGCATGCTCGCCGGCGAACTCGCGCCTCGCTCGGGCGCGTGCACGACGCATGTGAGCGCCGCCTACCTCGACCAGCGGCTCGCGCTGCTCGATCCCGATCGTTCGATCGTCGAGCAGTTGGGACTCCTCGATACGCCGCTTGCCGAAGGCGACCTGCGCAGCCGGCTCGCGCTGCTGCAGCTCGATGCGGCACGCGCGACGCAGCCGGTGCACCGCTTGAGCGGCGGCGAACGGCTGAAGGCCGCGCTCGCGTGCGCACTGTGGCGCGGCACGCCCGCCCAGCTGCTGCTGCTCGACGAGCCGACCAATCACCTGGATCTCGAATCGGTGCGCGCGATCGAAGCCGCGCTGGCCGGCTTCCCCGGCGCGCTCGTGGTCGCGTCGCACGACGCCGCGTTTCTCGCGGCGCTCGAACCGACGCACACGATGCAATGGCAGCGCGACGGCTGGCGTTACGAACCCGTCGCGTAAGGGTGATGACGCGCGTTCAGCGTGCGGTACGGAAACGCAGCACGCCGTCGTCGCCCTGCTCACGCACGAGTTCGCCGGCGAGCCACAGCAGGTTCAGGTGGGCGATCGCCTCGCCGAGCGCGAACGTCATCTGGTGGATGTCGAGCTCGCGGCGGCGGAACATGATCGGCACGATGTCGGCCGCGCTGGCCGGCTGCTCCGCGCACGCGACGCGCACTTCGTCGAGCCGCGCGTCGTGGTGCGCGCGCAGTTGCGCGATACGGGTGCGCACGCCGCGGAACGGCTTGCCGTGCGACGGCAGCACGAGCGTGTCGGGCGCCATCGTCTCGTAGCGGCCGAGCGATTCCAGATACAGCGCAAGCGGGTTCGCTTCCGGCTCGAGATCGAACACGGATACGTTCGTCGAGATGCGCGGCAGCACCATGTCGCCGGAGATCAGCACACCGTCCGCGTCGCTGTGCAGCGCGCAATGTTCAGGCGAATGACCGTAGCCGGTGACGACGCGCCACGTGCGCGCGCCGATCTTCACCGCGTCGCCTTCGCGCAGGCGCCGGTAGCGCGGCGGCACGGCCGGCACGAGATCCGAGTAGTAGCTGCGGCGGTTGCGCAGCTTCTCGAGCGCGGCCGGATCGGTCAGCCCGTGGCGCGCGAAGTGATCGGCCGCAGCCGCGCCGCCGGCGTTCGAGCCGTTGCCGGCCGCCATCAGGCAGCCGAACATGTATTCGCCGAGCGTCATCCACAGCCGCACCTTCCAGCGGCCCTGGTCGCCGCCTTCGCACAGCCAGTTCGCGAGGCCGAAGTGATCGGGGTGACAGTGCGTGACGATCACGCGCAGCACCGGCAGCCCGTCGAGATGCCGAGCGAAAATCTGTTCCCAGTGCGTACGGATCGCGTCCGACGAGATCCCGCAGTCGACGATCGTCCAGCCGGCCTGCCCGTCGATCTCGTCGCGCAGCAGCCACAGGTTGATGTGATCGAGCGAGAACGGCAGCGGCATGCGCAGCCAGCGCACGCCGGGCGCGACCTCGAACGTGTCGCCCGCGGCGGGCAGCGTGTCGGCGAAGGGATACTCGAGTTGGTGTTCCAGTGCGTTCATCAGTGGGGTGTCTCGTCGTTATCGGTACAAATGCGGGGGCCAATGCAGGTGCCGGCGCGCGCGGCCGGCAGGCCACGGCGGGCATCGCGTCGATTCTATCGCCGTCGCGCGCAACGCGTGCCCGGCGGGCGTCGGCCGGTCAAAAAAAGTTCGTGTCAGAATCGGTTCCGTACCCGTATCTTTACGCGAAGATGCACCGAACGGCCTTCAACGGCGAATAACCTGCCCATTGACGGCGCTTGGCGCCGGACCCCGAAAGTCAATGAAACGCCGACTTGGGCGCTAAAATGGCGAGTGCTTACAGCCCCTCTCGAACGAGCCTGCACGCGATGAATCACTTCCCCAAACTGCTGTCGTCGCAGATCGGTTTCGACGTCGCGCAGACGATGCTCGAATACTTCGACCGCCACTACCGGATCTTCCGGGAAGCCGCCGTCGAGGCGAAGACGCTATACGAGCGCACCGACTGGCACGGGCTGCAGCGGCTGGCGCGCGAGCGCATCACGTCGTACGACGATCGCGTGCAGGAATGCGTCGAGGTGCTGGAGGACGAATACGACGCGGAGAACATCGACGACGAGGTGTGGCAGCAGATCAAGCTGCACTACATCGGCCTGCTCACGTCGCACCGCCAGCCCGAGTGCGCGGAAACGTTCTTCAATTCGGTGTGCTGCAAGATCCTGCACCGCTCGTATTTCAGCAATGATTTCATCTTCGTGCGGCCCGCGATCTCGACCGAATACCTCGAGAACGACGAGCCGGCCGCGAAGCCGACCTATCGCGCGTACTACCCCGGCACCGACGGGCTCGCGGCCACGCTCGAGCGCATCGTCACGAACTTCCAGCTCGAACCGCCGTTCGAGGATCTCACGCGCGACATCGGCTGCGTGATGCAGGCGATCAGCGACGAATTCGGCCAGTTCGACGAAGCGCCGAATTTCCAGATCCACGTGCTGTCGTCGCTGTTCTTCCGCAACAAGAGCGCGTACATCGTCGGCCGCATCATCAACGCCGATCGCGTGCTGCCGTTCGCGGTGCCGATCCGCCACGTGCGGCCGGGCCTGCTCGCGCTCGACACCGTGCTGCTGCGCCGCGACCTGCTGCAGATCATCTTCAGCTTCTCGCACTCGTATTTCCTGGTCGACATGGGCGTGCCGTCCGCGTACGTGGACTTCCTGTGCACGATCATGCCGGGCAAGCCGAAGGCCGAGATCTACACGTCGGTCGGACTGCAGAAGCAGGGCAAGAACCTGTTCTACCGCGACCTGCTGCACCATCTGTCGCATTCGAGCGACCGCTTCATCATCGCGCCCGGGATCAAGGGCCTCGTGATGCTCGTGTTCACGCTGCCGTCGTTCCCGTACGTGTTCAAGATCATCAAGGATCAGTTCCCGCCGCCGAAGGAAACGACACGCGCGCAGATCATGGAGAAGTACCAGCTGGTGAAGCGCCACGACCGTCTCGGGCGGATGGCCGACACGCTCGAGTATTCGAGTGTCGCGCTGCCGATCTCGCGGCTCGACCATGCGCTCGTGCGCGAACTGGAGAAGGAAGTGCCGTCGCTGCTCGAATACGAGGACGGCAACCTCGTGATCAAGCACCTGTACATCGAGCGCCGCATGACGCCGCTCAACCTGTACCTGCAGAACGGCACCGACGCGGACGTCGAGCACGGCGTGAAGGAGTACGGCAACGCGGTGAAGGAGTTGATGAAGGCCAACATCTTCCCGGGCGACATGCTGTACAAGAACTTCGGCGTCACGCGCCACGGCCGCGTCGTGTTCTACGACTACGACGAGATCGAGTACCTGACCGACTGCAACGTGCGGCGCGTGCCGCCGCCGCGCAACGAGGAAGACGAACTGTCCGGCGAACCGTGGTATACCGTCGGCCCGCACGACATCTTTCCGGAAACCTACGGACCGTTCCTGCTCGGCGACCCGCGCGTGCGGACGGTCTTCATGAAGCATCACGCGGACTTTTTCGAACCCGCGTTGTGGCAGGCCAGCAAGGACAAGCTGCTGCAGGGCGAGCTGCCCGATTTTTACCCGTACGACGTGTCGCTGCGCTTCACCGTGCGCTACCCCGCGCGCTTCGCTGCGACGGACGCGAGCGACAGCGCAGGCGACGCGCAGCGCGCCGCCTGACGCGCACGTGCACCGAACCCGATCGACCCGATTTCCGCAAACGGAATCCTCACCGATGAATACCCAAGACAACCCGCTTTCACACCTGTTCGACAACAACGACGCCTGGGTCAAGCGCCAGCTCGCCGACGATCCCGACTTCTTCGCGCGACTCGCCGACCAGCAGGCACCGGAATATCTGTGGATCGGCTGCTCGGATTCGCGCGTGCCTGCGAACCAGATCATCGGCCTGCCGCCGGGCGAAGTGTTCGTGCACCGCAACATCGCGAACGTCGTCGTGCACAGCGACCTGAACTGCCTGTCGGTGATCCAGTTCGCGGTCGACATCCTGCGCGTGAAGCACATCATGGTCGTCGGCCACTACGGCTGCTCGGGCGTGAACGCGGCGCTGCACAACCGGCGCGTGGGCCTCGCGGACAACTGGCTGCATCACGTGCAGGACGTGCGCGAACGTCACGCGGCGCTGCTCGACGAATGGCCGGTCGGCGAAGCGCGCTATCGCCGCCTGATCGAACTGAATTCGATCGAGCAGGTCGTCAACGTGTGCCGCACGACGATCGTCAACGACGCGTGGGCGCGCGGCCAGTCGCTCACCGTGCACGGGCTCGTGTACGGCGTGCACGACGGGCGGATGCGCAACCTCGGGATGGCCGTGTCGAGCTTCGACGCGCTCGACGAAACCTATAAGCGTTGCGTCGCGGCGCTCACCGCGCGCGGCCAGCATGCGCCCGACAACGACATGGTCGCGGCGGACGCCGCGCGGCTTGAAGGCGTCGCGCAGGCAGTCGCCGACACGCTGAAGCCGTGCGGCGACGCGAAGTAACCGACGCCGGCGTGGCGAGCGCGACGGACCCCGAACTGATCTGACACCGGCACCGCCGCGACGGCGGTGCCACGAAAGGAGCGGCGAACATGAAAACCGTACTGATCGTCGGCGCATCGCGCGGCCTCGGCCGCGAATTCGTCCGGCAATACCGGCGCGACGGCTGGAACGTGATCGCCACCGCGCGCGACGACGCATCGCTCGCCGCGCTGCGCGAACTCGGCGCGCATGCGCATGCGCTCGACATCGCGCAGCCGGAACAGATCGCGGCGCTCGGCTGGAAGCTCGACGGCGAACGGCTCGACGCGGCCGTGCTGGTGTCGGGCGTCTACGGGCCGCGCACCGAAGGGGTCGAGACGATCGGCGCCGAGGATTTCGACGCGGTGATGCATACGAACGTGCGCGGGCCGATGCAGCTGCTGCCGATCCTGCTCCCGCTCGTCGAGGACGCGCGCGGCGTGCTGGCGGTCGTATCGAGCCGGATGGGCAGCATCGCCGAGGCGACCGGCACGACCGGCTGGCTGTATCGTGCGAGCAAGGCCGCGCTGAACGACGTGCTGCGCATCGCGTCGCTGCAGACGCGCCACGCCGCGTGCATCTCGCTTCACCCCGGCTGGGTGCGCACCGACATGGGCGGCGCGCAGGCCGCGATCGATCCGGAAACCAGCGTGACCGGCATGCGCCGCGTGATCGCCGAAGCCGGGGCGGACATGTCGCAGGCCAACGGCCGTTTCTTCCAGTACGACGGTGTCGAGCTCAGCTGGTAAGCCGGCATCACAACCTGGCGTCGTTAATTCACGATTCGCATGATTTTGAACCGACCTGACGCGTGCCCGTGCGGCGGCGCGTCCCCCACCCCTGCCGGCAAAGCGCCGGCCCCGCGCTACGCGGCCTGCTGCGGCCGCTTCATCGACGGCGGCGAAGCCGCACCGACCGCGCTCGAATTGATGCGCTCGCGGTATAGCGCGTACGTGCTCGGCGCGACCGACTACCTGCGCGCGACCTGGGATCCGCGCACCTGCCCGGCCGATCTCGATGCGGACCCGAATGCACCCGACGCACCTCGTTGGCTCGGTCTCGCGGTCAAACGCCATGCGCCGCGCGACGAACGGCACGCCGAGGTCGAATTCGTGGCCCGCTACAAGGTCGGCGGGCGCGCGTACCGGCTCCACGAGACGAGCCGCTTCGTGCGCGACGAGCACGGTTTCTGGCGCTATGTCGACGGCGAAGTAAGTGAACGCTGACAAATAGTTGCTGTGTCAGACGCCGGGTAATTCCCGCATTGCACAACCTGAATTTGTCGGGCTACGATGGCCCTCAGATTGGTCAAGTTGCATGGCAGGGCTTACGAATGGCGTTCAGCAAGGTATTGGTGGGATGGATGGCGGCGTGTGCGCTGTCGGCCGCTCAGGCCGGTACGCAGCCGAATGCACACGCCGGCGCGGCCACAGCGGCAAGCGGCTCGCTCGCCCATGCCGAGCACTTCGATTACGGCGATTCGGGCCTCCCGCAGGTCGCCGCCAACCTCAACGAACAAATCGTCAGCATCCCGGCCGATGCTTCGGGCACCGTGATGCTCGAGGCGACGCTGTTCAAGCCGAACGGCCCCGGGCCGTTCCCGCTCGTCGTCTTCAACCACGGCAAGAACACCGGCGATCTCCATCTGCAGCCGCGCAGCCGGCCGCTCGCGTTCGCGCGTGAATTCGTGCGTCGCGGCTATGCGGTGATCGCGCCGAACCGCCAGGGCTTCTCCGGGTCGGGCGGCACGTACCAGCAGGAAGGCTGCAACGTCGGGAAGAACGGCCTCGCGCAGGCCGCCGACGTCGACGCGACGGTCCGCTACATGTCGCGTCAGTCGTACATCGATGCGTCGCGCATCGTCGTCGCCGGCACGTCGCACGGCGGCCTCGCCTCGGTCGCGTACGGCACCGAAGCCGCGCCCGGCGTGCGCGGCATCATCAACTTCTCCGGCGGGCTGCGCCAGGATCTCTGCGACGGCTGGCAGCGCAACCTGGTCGACGCGTTCGACCAGTACGGCGCGCATACGGCCGTGCGCTCGCTGTGGCTGTACGGCGACAACGATTCGGTGTGGACGCCCGCGCTCGTCGCGCAGATGCACGACGCGTACGTGTCGCACGGCACGCAGGCACATTTCATCGACTTCGGCCGCTACAAGGACGACGCGCACCGGCTGATCGTCGATCGCGACGGCGTGCCCGTGTGGTGGCCGGCCGTGCATGCGTTCCTCGCGGAACTGAACCTGCCGACCTCGGTGCGCTATGCGGTCGCCAACCCGCACGAACCGAATGCGACCGGCTATGCGTCGATCGACGCGGTCGATGCGGTGCCGTTCGTCGACGCGGCCGGCCGCGAAGGCTATCGCCGCTTCCTGAACCAGCATCCGAGCCGCGCGTTCGCGGTGTCTTCCGAAGGCGCATGGTCGTGGGCCGAAGGCGGCGACGACCCGATGGCGCTCGCGCTCGACAACTGCGCGAAGCAGGGTGCGGGCGCGTGCCGGCTGTATGCGGTCAACGACCGCGTCGTGTGGAACGCGAACGCGACGCAGACGGCCGACAACGGCGACGGCAACACGCACGACGCCGATACGCGCGCGCTGGCTTCGCGCTGACGCGGGACTCGCGACGCCCGGCGTCGCCCCGCGGTCTCCCCCCTCTCTTTCTCCTTCTCGGCTTTTGCGAACGCCTGGTGCGTGCAGCGGCGTTCGCGCGCTCGTGCAGTGCGTCTCATGCCGGGCCGACCGGCAGTTCCACCCGTCACTCGCGCCGGCTGCCCTTGCTGGTCCTTGCTGGTCCTTGCTGGTCCTTGCTGGTCCTTGCTGGTCCTTGCTGGTCCTTGCTGGTCCTTGCTGGTCCTTGCTGGCCTTTCCTGCCTCCTCTCGCGCCTGATTCGGCCCCCCAATTCACCGGCCGCCGCGCGCGCCTTGCGTCACGCTTCGCTCCCTCTTTTCTCTTCCAGCCCCGATTCCTCACCGTCGGTCGTGCGCCTTCCCCACGATTTTTTTCTGTCGGGGGGTGTCACTCGAACGTCGTCATCTGCGGTCATTTCTGGACATCTGGCGCGTACCGTTCCGAGCCCCCGCGATCTGCGTCGAACTCCCGTCCGGCAAGGCTTTGCGGCGTTTGTAACCGGTAGTGCAACGTGCGCCGGAACACGCTAATCTCAGCGCGTTTTCCGTCAGTCGCCGCGCGGCATCCCGTTCGATGCCCGCCGCCGTTTTACCCCCCGGAGCCGCCTTGAGTACGCCAGCCACCGACGACTGGGTCGCGCGCAGCCTGCGCGCGGTCTGGCATCCCTGCACCCAGATGAAGCACCACGAGCGCCTGCCGCTCATTCCCGTCGCGCGCGGCGCAGGCGTATGGCTGTACGACCGCGACGGCCGCCGCTACTTCGACGCAATCAGCTCGTGGTGGGTGAACCTGTTCGGCCATGCGAACCCGGACATCAACGCGGCGCTGAAGGACCAGCTCGACACGCTCGAGCACGCGATGCTCGCCGGCTGCACGCACGAGCCGGCGATCGAGCTCGCCGAGCGGCTGCATGTGCTCACCGATCGCACGCTCGGCCATGCGTTCTTCGCGTCGGACGGCGCGTCCGCGGTCGAGATCGCGCTGAAGATGAGCTTCCACGCGTGGCGCAACCGCGGCCGCGCGGACAAGCACGAATTCGTGTGCGTCGCGAACAGCTATCACGGCGAGACCATCGGCGCGCTCGGCGTGACCGACGTCGCGCTGTTCAAGGATGCCTATGACCCGCTGATCCGCCACGCGCACGTGGTCGCGTCGCCCGACGCGCGCGGTGCGCTGCCGGGCGAGACGGCCGCCGACGTCGCGGGCCGCGCGCTCGACGACGTGCGGCGCCTGTTCGCCGAACGTGCCGACCGGATCGCCGCGCTGATCGTCGAGCCGCTGGTGCAATGCGCAGCCGGGATGGCGATGCACGATCCGTCGTACGTGCGCGGGCTGCGCGCGCTGTGCGACGAATTCGGCGTGCACCTGATCGCCGACGAGATCGCGGTCGGCTGCGGCCGCACCGGCACCTTCTTCGCATGCGAGCAGGCCGGCGTCTGGCCCGATTTCCTGTGCCTGTCGAAGGGCATCAGCGGCGGCTACCTGCCGCTGTCGCTCGTGCTCACGCGCGACGACGTGTTCGCGGCGTTCTACGACGACGATACGACGCGCGGCTTCCTGCATTCGCATTCGTACACCGGCAACCCGCTCGCATGCCGCGCGGCGGTCGCGACGCTCGACCTGTTCGCGCGCGACGACGTGCTCGCCGGCAACGCGCGCAAATCGGCGGCGATGCGCGCCGCACTCGCGCCGCTCGACGCGCACCCGCAGGTGCGTCACCTGCGCGAACGCGGCACGCTGTTCGCCTTCGACGTCGCGCTCGACGGCGACGCGGCGCGCGGCTTCTCGCGGCGCTTCTTCGAGCGCGCGCTCGAACGCGAACTGCTGCTGCGCCCGATCGGCACGACCGTGTACCTGATGCCGCCGTACGTGATGAGCGACGACGACATCGCGTGGCTCGCGCAACGCACGCGCGACACGCTCGACGCGACGCTCGCGGAGGTGGCGTAATGAAACAATCCTCACAGGAAACGACCGCGCCCCTGCTCGACACGCTGCAGCGCGGCCTCGCCGAGCTCGATGCGCAGGGCCTGCGCCGCGTGCGCCGCACCGCCGACACCGCATGCGACGCGCACATGCGTGTCGACGGCCGCGACATCATCGGCTTCGCGAGCAACGACTACCTCGGCCTCGCCGCGCATCCGGCACTCGTCGCCGCGTTCGCCGAAGGCGCGCAGCGCTACGGCTCCGGCAGCGGCGGCTCGCATCTGCTCGGCGGCCATTCGCGTGCACACGCGACGCTCGAGGACGAGCTCGCCGGCTTCGCGGGCGGCTTCTCCGACGCGCCGCGCGCGCTGTACTTCAGCACCGGCTACATGGCGAACCTCGCCGCGATGACGGCGCTCACCGGCAAGCACGCGACGATCTTCTCCGACGCGCTGAACCACGCATCGCTGATCGACGGCATCCGGCTGTCGCGCGCGAACGTGCAGGTCTACCCGCATGCGGACACGGCCGCGCTCGCCGCGCTGCTCGACGCGTCGGATGCCGAAACGAAGCTGATCGTCAGCGATACCGTGTTCAGCATGGACGGCGACATCGCGCCGCTCGCCGAACTCGTCGCGCTGGCGGAGCGCCACGGCGCGTGGCTCGTCGTCGACGACGCGCACGGCTTCGGCGTGCTCGGCCCGCAGGGCCGCGGCGCGCTCGCGGCCGCCGCGCTGCGCTCGCCGAACCTCCTGTACGTCGGCACGCTCGGCAAGGCCGCCGGTGTGGCGGGCGCGTTCGTCATCGCGCACGAGACCGTGATCGAATGGATGATCCAGCGCGCGCGCAGCTACATCTTCACGACGGCCGCGCCGCCGGCCGTCGCACACGCGGTATCGGCGAGCCTGAAGGTGATCGGTGGCGAAGAAGGCGACGCGCGACGCGCGCACCTCGCCGCGCTGATCGAGCGCACGCGCGCGCTGCTGCGCATGACGCGCTGGCAGCCGGTCGATTCGCACACCGCCGTCCAGCCGCTCGTGATCGGCAGCAACGACGCGACGCTCGCGGCGATGCGTTCGCTCGACGCGCACGGCCTGTGGGTGCCCGCGATCCGGCCGCCGACGGTGCCGGCCGGCACGTCGCGGCTGCGCATCTCGCTGTCGGCCGCCCATTCGTTCGACGATCTCGCGCGGCTCGAAACCGCGCTACTCGAAGCCAGCAAGGAAGCAAGATGAACCGCCCCCACGCTCACATTCGTTCGCTGCCCCCCGAGGGGGCGGCCGGTGCCCACGGCCGGCTATGCGGGCACGGAGCGATGCTCCGCGAATGCCCCGCTACGCCCGGTGGGGCGGCCCGGCGGGAAGCAGCATGACGGTCCCCCTTTCCCTCTTCGTCACCGGTACCGACACCGAGATCGGCAAGACCTTCGTGTCGGCCGCGATGCTGCACGGCTTCGCGCGGCACGGCCTGCGCGCGGCCGCGCTGAAGCCCGTCGCCGCCGGCGCGTATGAACGCGACGGCGTCTGGCGCAACGAGGACGCGGACCAGCTCGACGCAGCCGCAAACGTCGTGCTGCCGCCCGAGCTGCGCACGCCGTTCCTGCTGAAGGCGCCCGCGGCACCGCACATCGTCGCCGCGCAGGAAGGCGTGACGCTCGACCTCGACACGATCGTCGCGAGCCACCGCGAAGCGCTGACGCGCGCGGACGTCGTCGTCGTCGAAGGCGTCGGCGGCTTCCGCGTACCGCTGAACGATACGCAGGACACGGCCGATCTCGCGGTCGCGCTCGGCCTGCCCGTCGTGCTCGTCGTCGGCGTGCGGCTCGGCTGCATCAGCCACGCGCTGCTGACGGCCGACGCGATTCGCCAGCGCGGCCTCACGCTCGCCGGCTGGGTCGCGAACCACGTCGACCCGGCCATGTCGTACGCCGACGAGAACGTCGCGACGATCCGCGACTGGCTCGCGCGGGAACATCGCGCACCGCTGCTGGGCCGCATCGCGCACATGAGCCCGGCTGCCCCCGAATCCGCCGCGGCGATGCTCGACATCGCCGCGCTCGTCGACACGCTGCGCGCCGCGCAGCATTGACGCCCCGATCCCCGCATTCACGACAGGAAAACCACCATGACCCAAGCCCAGACCGCCGCCGTGCAACCCGACGCGATCCCCGTGGCCGCCCCGACGTCGCAGCGCTGGCGCGTCGCCGATGTCGTCGCGCTGTTCGAGCTGCCGTTCAACGACCTGATGTTCCGCGCGCAGCAGGTGCATCGCGAGCACTTCGACGCGAACGCGGTGCAGCTGTCGACGCTGCTGTCGATCAAGACGGGCGGCTGCGAGGAAGATTGCGGCTACTGTTCGCAATCGTCGCACCACGACACGGGCCTGAAGGCCGAGAAGCTGATGGACGTCGACACGGTGCTCGACGCCGCCCGCGCGGCGAAGGCGAACGGCGCGAGCCGCTTCTGCATGGGCGCCGCCTGGCGCAACCCGAAGGAGCGCCACATGCCGGCGCTGACCGAGATGGTGCGCGGCGTGAAGGAACTGGGCCTCGAGACCTGCATGACGCTCGGCATGCTCGAGGACGAGCAGGCGCACGCGCTCGCCGACGCGGGCCTCGACTACTACAACCACAACCTCGACACGTCGCCGGAGTTCTACGGCCAGGTGATCTCGACGCGCACGTACCAGGACCGTCTGGACACGCTCGACCGCGTGCGCGATGCGGGCATCAACGTGTGCTGCGGCGGCATCATCGGGATGGGCGAATCGCGCCGTGAACGCGCGGGCCTGATCTCGCAGCTCGCGAACCTGAACCCGTATCCGGATTCGGTGCCGATCAACAACCTCGTCGCGATCGAAGGCACGCCGCTCGAAGGCACCGCGCCGCTCGATCCGTTCGAGTTCGTGCGCACGATCGCGGTCGCGCGCATCACGATGCCAAAGGCCGTCGTGCGCCTGTCGGCCGGCCGCGAGCAGCTCGACGACGCGATGCAGGCGATGTGCTTCCTCGCGGGCGCGAACTCGATGTTCTACGGCGACCAGCTGCTGACGACGAGCAACCCGCAGACGCAGCGCGACCGCGCGCTGTTCGAGCGCCTCGGCATCCGTGCGAGCCAGGCCGACGCGCTGGCGGAAAACGCGTAAGCGCCTGCATCGCGTGCAAACGAACAAGCCGGGGCATGCCCCGGCTTTTTTTCATCCGATCGGCTGCGCCGGATCGTCCTGCGCGTCGCGCATCGCGGCCCTCTCGACGCACCAGCACACGCCGTCGGGCCCGTCGATCGCCTGCTTGCCGGCGCGCGGCTTCAGCAGGCGCGTCACACGTGCGCCGCCGCGCCGTCGAGCGCCGCGCGCACGCGCTCGACCTGCTGTTCGTCGACGGGGGCCAGCACCGCGCCGCGCGGCCGCACGCCCGAGCCGAAATGCACCGCGCGCACGCCGGTGGCGCGGACGAAATCACCGACCGCATCGACCGTGAGCCCCGAGCCGGCCAGCACCGTGCAGGTCGAGCCGGCCGCCTGCCGCACCATCCGCGTGATCGTCGCGACTGCGTCGAGTACCGACGGATGGCCGCCCGACGTCAGCACGGACGTGACGGCCGGCACGCGCAGCAGTGCGTCGAACGCGGCGTTGAGATCGCGCGCGACGTCGAACGCGCGGTGGAACGTGAGCGCACGGCCGTCCGCGGCGGCCGCGATGCGGGCGAGCGCGTCGAGATCGAGATCGCCGCGCGCATCGAGCGCGCCGAACACGACGCCGTTCGCGCCGGCCGCGACGGCCGCGCGCACGTCGCGTTCGATCACGCGCAGGTCGTCGGCGTCGTAGACGAACGAGCGGCTGTGCGGGCGCACGATCACGTTCACCGGAATCGGCACGGCAGCCACGACGGCCTCGATCAGGCCGACACTCGGCGTGAGCCCGCCTTCGGTGATCGCGGTCACGAGTTCGAGGCGATTGGCACCCGCGCGGGCGGCGGCCTTCGCATCGCCGACGGTCGTGGCGATCACTTCGAGGAGGACGGAGGAAGCGGCGGGTCGGTTCATCGGCGGCTCGCGAATCGTCAGGATAATTCGCGCATCCTAGCCGAGCGGCGTGAACCGCACCAGCGCGACGCCGGCGCTATGCGCCGTCGGCCGCTTCGTCGCGCCAGTCGATATCGCCGCACAGCACGTGCTGCGCATCGCCGATGCGCACCGCCATCGACAGCGTCACGCACGGCTGCGCCTCGTTGATCGACAGGTACGGGCGCGTCACCTGCACGCGTCCGGGCTCGGCGATCGCCGTACGGAAATACGGCCGGCGCAGCCAGTTCGCCCCCTGCGCATCCGCCAGCGGCGAGAAGCGCGCCTCGGCCAGCGCGCGGTCCGCGCGCAGCACGACGTTGCGGCCCGCCTGGCGGCCCCGTGCGTCGAGCAGGAAGCAGCGCGCCGCATCGTCGAGCGCGAGGAAGTTCCAGCACACCTCGTCGAGCGGCTCGCCGGCCGCCACCCGCTCGGCCGCGCGCTCGAACGCGCGCAGGTACGGCGCGAGCCGCTGCGCGTCGCGCCGCTCGCGCGCTTCGGTCTGCTGACGAAAGCGCTCGGTCAGCTCGCCGATGCAGCCGGTCGCCGCTGCGCTGTCGGGCAAGCCGGGCGCCGGGCGGCCGAAGTAATAGCCCTGCACGAAATCGGCCTCGCACGAGAGCGCGATCTGCGCGTCGTGTTCGGTCTCGATCCCTTCGACGAGCACGAGCTTGCCGGCCTCGTGCAGCAGCGTGACGAGCCCGTGCAGGATCGCGGTGAGCCCGGTACGGTGCGCCGCGTGGGACAGCATGATCCGGTCGAGCTTCACGATGTCGGGGTTCAGCTGCCAGATCCGCTCGAGGTTCGAATGACCGGCGCCGAAATCGTCGAGTGCGATCAGGAAGCCCTGCGCACGGAATTCGCGCACGGCGTCGGCGAGCCGCTCGACGTCTTCCGCGCGCTGTTCGAGCACTTCGAGCACGACGCGGCGCGGCGGCATGCCGAGCCGCTTCAGGTTCGCGAGCAGCGCGGCGGCCTGGAACGGATCGGTAAGCACGCCCGGATGCACGTTGAGGAACAGCCACTCGCGCTCGGCGCCGAGCAACGCGAAGTTCTCGAGATGCAGCGCCTGCGCGAGCCGGTCGAGCTGCAGCAGCTCGCCCTGGCGCGCGGCCTCGCCGAACACGTCGAGCGGCGACACGGCGCGGTCGAGCGCGTCATGCGCGCGCAACAGCGCCTCGTAGCCCACCGCGCGCTGGTGCGACAGGCTGAATATCGGCTGGAACACGGTCGTGAGCGTCAGGTCGCGATGCTGGGTCGCCAGGCGTTCGAGGCCGGAACTCATCTCCCGCTGGAAACGATACGGCGATGCGGTAGCCGGACGCTCCTGTTGCACGATCGTCATGGCTTCCTCCTGATGATGCGGTCGAACGCGGCTGGCGAACGGGACGGCGCGCGCAATGTCATGGTCGAATCCTCGGTTGTCCGGCCGGTGCCGGACGGTACGCAAGCATCAAGCAAGCTCCGTGCAAGGGCTTAACACGGCCGCCGCGCCTGCGTTCGGGGGCGTCGCACCACCGTGGCGCAGGCCGGCTGCACCGTTTGCGTGCATGCGCACCGGGGCACGCGAGCGCACCCGTCACGCCGTCACGCTAAACTCCGTACGGTCGTTTCATTCTCCACAATTGCCGTATCGATGGAAATCGTCTTCACAGTCCTGATCCTGCTGCTCACCGTCGCGCTGTCCGGCGCGGTCACGCGCGTGCTGCCGTTGCGGCTTCCGCTGCCGCTGATGCAGATCGCGTTCGGTGCGATCCTCGCGTGGCCGAAGCTGAACCTGCACGTCACGTTCGATCCCGAAATCTTCATGCTGCTGTTCATTCCGCCGCTGCTGTTCGCGGACGGCTGGCGGATTCCGAAACGCGAGCTGTACCTGCAGCGCCGCGCGATCCTGATGCTCGCGTTCGGGCTCGTATTCATGACGGTACTCGCGGTGGGCTACTTCGCGCACTGGCTGATACCCGAGTTGCCGCTGCCGATCGCGTTCGCCCTCGCGGCCGTGCTGTCGCCGACCGACGCGGTCGCGCTGTCGGGCATCGCCGGCAAGGGGCGCATTCCGCCGCAACTGATGCACATCCTCGAAGGCGAGGCGCTGATGAACGACGCGTCGGGCCTCGTCGCGCTGAAGTTCGCGGTCGCGGCCGCGCTCACCGGCATGTTCTCGCTGCGCGAAGCGTCGGTCACGTTCGTGATCGTCGCCGCCGGCGGGCTCGCGACGGGCGCGATCGTGTCGTGGGTGTTCAGCGCGCTGTCGACGCGCTTCCTGAACGCCGAGCAGGAAGGCGATCCGGCCCCCGGCATCGTGATGACGCTGCTCGTGCCCTTCGCCGCGTATCTGTTCGCCGAGCACCTCGACCTGTCGGGCGTGCTCGCGGCCGTGTCGGCCGGGATGATGATGAACTACACGAGCTTCTCGCGCAAAAGCACGGTCGCGTCGCGCGTGCGTGCCGAAAGCACCTGGGCGATGATCGAGTTCGTGTTCAACGGCATGGTGTTCATCATGCTCGGGCTGCAGCTGCCGCACATCATCGGCCGCGCGCTGGTCGACGCGCACCACACGAGCGACGTGCTCGTCGGCCGGATGATCTTCAACGTGTGCGCGATGATGGTCGCGCTGTATGCGATCCGCTTCCTGTGGGTCTGGCTGCTGCGCTGGATCGCGAGCCGCCGTGCCGCGCGCCAGGGCCTCGCGGGCACGATGGCCGGCGTGCGCACGATCGCAGTAATGACGGTCGGCGGCGTGCGCGGCGCGGTCACGCTCGCGGGCGTGCTGTCGATCCCCGTCGCGCTGTCCGACGGTGCGCCGCTGCCCGGACGCGACACCGCGATCTTCGTCGCGTCGGCCGTGATTCTCGGCTCGCTGATCGTCGCGGTGATCGGCCTGCCGCTGCTGCTGCGCGGCGTGCGCTCGACGCGCAACCCGCTGGCCGACGAGGAACGCACCGCGCGCGCGGCCGCCGCGCAGGCCGCGATCCGTGCGATCGACTCGTCGCACGATGCGATCTCGACCAATCTCGACGAATCGGGCGCCGCGCGCTGCGCCGACATCTCCGCGCGCGTGATGGACCAGTACCGCCGCCGCCTCGCCGCACTCGCCGAGGACGGCCCGACGCCGCGCGCGGAAGCGAAGCAGACCGAGACGATGGAGCTGCAGATGCGGATCGCGGCCGTGCGCGCGGAGCGATCGGTGCTGTACCGGCTGCGCAGCGAGAGCAAGATCTCGGACGAGACGCTGACCAAGCTGATCCGCGAGATCGACCTGTCGGAAACGGCACTGTCGACGCGCAAGAAAGGCATCATCTGACTGCACGGCGCACGGCGCGCGGTGCGCTGGCACCGCCGTCCATGAAAAAAACGGCGACGCGCGGGCGTCGCCGTTTTCATATCCGCGCGCGTTCGCGTTACTTCGCGACGACGACCGGAATCCCCTTCAGCATCCCCGCGCCCTTCATCTCGTCGAGCGCGTGCTGCACGGCCGCACTCGTCGCCGCATCGATGCCGAGCTGCAGCGCGAGCTCGCGCTCGGCGCGCTTCACGCCGGCGAGGTTGCGCACCTTCACGTGACCGAAGCCGCGCACGCGGGCGTGAAGATCCGCCAGCTGCGCGACCTGCGCCGCATTGCCGGCCGTCGTCGCGGCGAGCGCGCGCGTGAGCGTCGTCTCGTAGTCGTCCGCGAGCGCGCGTTCCATCCTGCGCTCGGCGGTGCGGCCGAACGGATCGAGCCACGTGCCGCGCAGGCTGCGCACGCGCGCGAGCGTGCCGAGCACCGGCCACATCCACTGGCCGAACACGCGCTTCTTCGGCGCGCTGCCGTCGCTGCCGGCCTTCGCGACCGTCGGCGGCGCAAGGTTGAACTTCACGCGATAGTCCTGCCCCGGCACGCCTTCGAACTGCGCTTCGAGCGCCGTGCGGAACGTGCCGTCCGCGTACAGCCGCGCGACCTCGTATTCGTCCTTCACCGCGAGCAGCCGATAGAACGTCGTCGCGACCGCGCGCGTCAGCGCATCGTCGCCCTTCGCACGCGCCGCGTTCACCAGTGCGCGGTAGCGCTCGACGTAATGCGCGCCGCCGTATGCGTCGAGGCGCGCTTCACGATCGGCGATCAGCTCGGCGAGCGTCGCCGGTGCGACCTCCGCGACCACCTTGTGACGCGCATTCCACAATGCCTCGAGACCCACCGCGTCGCCGGCCGCCATCCGGCCGATCGCGAATGCGAGCTTGTTCATCGGCACCGCGACGTTGTTCAGCTCGATCGCGCGCATCATCGCGGCGAGCGACACCGGCACGAGGCCGAGCTGCCACGCGTAGCCGAGCATCAGGATGTTCGCGCCGATCGAGTCGCCGAGGAATTTCGCGGCGAGCGCCTGCGCGTCGCAGCTCGACAGGTAGCCGTCACCCGCCGCATGGTGCATCTTTTCGAGCAGCGCATCCGCGTGCAGGTTCGCGTCGGGGTTCTGCACGAACGACGCGTTCGGAATCCGGTGCGTGTTGACCACGATCCGCGAACGCTCGTGACGCACCGTCTGCAGTGCCTCGGCACTCGCGCCGACCACCATGTCGCACGCGAGCAGCACGTCCGCCTGCTGCGTGTCGATGCGCACCTGGTTCAACCATTGGTCGCTCGACGCAATCCGCACGAACGACAGCACCGAACCGCCCTTCTGCGCGAAGCCCATGAAGTCGAGCACCGAAGCGCTCTTGCCTTCGAGGTGCGCGGCCATGCTGATCAGCGCGCCGACCGTCACAACACCCGTGCCGCCGACGCCCGTCACGAGCATGTCGTACGGCGCCGCGTCGAGATGCGTCGCGGGCACCGGCAACGCGTCGACGCGCACGGCTAGCGCCGCCTCGTCGAACGCCGCGCCCGCGGCCTTCTTCAGCGCCGCGCCTTCGACCGTCACGAAGCTCGGGCAAAAGCCGTTCACGCACGAGTAGTCCTTGTTGCACGACGACTGGTCGATGCGGCGCTTGCGGCCGAGCGGCGTCTCGAGCGGCTCGACCGACAGGCAGTTCGACTGCACGCCGCAGTCGCCGCAGCCTTCGCACACCGCGTCGTTGATGAACAGGCGCTTGTCCGGGTCGGGGAATTCGCCCTTCTTGCGGCGCCGACGCTTCTCGGCCGCGCAGGTCTGGTCGTAGATCAGCACGGTGACGCCCGGCGTCTCGCGCAGCTCGCGCTGCACCGTGTCGAGTTCGCTGCGGTGATGGAACGTCGTGCCCGGCGGGAACTGCCCGTGATGGCCGTCGTACTTCTCCGGTTCGTCGGACACCACGACGAAGCGCGACACGCCTTCCGCCTCGACCTGCCGCGCGATCTGCGGCACCGAGATGCTGCCGTCGACCGGCTGGCCGCCCGTCATCGCGACCGCGTCGTTGTAGAGGATCTTGTACGTGATGTTCGTCTTCGCGGCGACCGCCTGGCGGATCGCGAGAATGCCCGAGTGGAAGTAGGTGCCGTCGCCGAGGTTCTGGAACACGTGCTTCGTGTTGGTGAACATCGCGTGCGCGGCCCAGTCGACGCCCTCCCCGCCCATCTGGATCAAGCCCGTGGTGTCGCGCTCCATCCACGACGCCATGAAGTGGCAGCCGATCCCGGCCTGCGCGATCGAGCCTTCCGGCACCTTGGTCGACGTGTTGTGCGGGCAGCCCGAGCAGAAGTACGGCGTGCGCTTCACCGCGTCCGCCTCGTTCGAGAGGATCTGCGGCGCGACGAGATCGACGACGCGTTCGCGGCGATCCAGCGCCGGCTTGTGCCGCGCGAGCCACGCGGCGAACACCGGCAGGATCCGCGACGGCCGCAGCTCGCCGAGCTCGGACAGCAGGCTTGCGCCCTGCGCATCGTGCTTGCCGAGTACGCGCGGGCGCGCGCCGTCCGTGCGGTTGTACAGGTAGTCCTTGATCTGCTGCTCGATGACCGGCCCCTTCTCCTCGATCACGAGCACTTCGGCGAGCCCGTCGACGAAGGTCTCGATGCGCGTCATCTCGAGCGGATACGACAGGCCGACCTTGTAGATCCGCACGCCGGCCGCGTCGAGATCGGCGACCGTCAGGTCGAGACGGCGCAGCGCTTCCATCAGGTCGAGGTGCGCCTTGCCGCAGGTGACGATGCCGACGTTCGCCTGCGCGCTCGGCGCGATCCATTTGTCGATGCTGTTGCTGCGCGCGAAATGGCGCACCGCGTCGAGCTTCGCGGCGAGGCGCGCCTCGATCGTGAGGCTCGGCAGATCGGGCCACCGGTTGTGCAGGCCGCCCGCCGGCGGCGTGAAGCCCGGCGGCGCCGGCCATTGCGTCTGCAGCGCATCGAGATCGACGGTCGAGCCCGACTCGACCGTTTCCGAGATCGCCTTGAAGCCGACCCATGCGCCGGAGTAGCGCGACAGCGCCCAGCCGTACAGGCCGAACTCGAGCATGTCGGCGATGTTCGACGGATTCACGACCGGCATGTGCCACGCGATCATCGCGAAGTCGCTCTGGTGCGGCATCGACGACGACACGCAGCCGTGGTCGTCGCCCGCGACCACCAGCACGCCGCCGTGCGGCGACGAACCATAGGCATTACCGTGCTTCAGCGCGTCGCCGGCGCGGTCGACGCCGGGGCCCTTGCCGTACCACATCGCGTACACGCCATCGACGGTGCGCTCCGGGTCGGCCTCGACGCGCTGCGTGCCGAGCACCGCGGTGCCGCCGAGTTCCTCGTTGATGGCCGGAAGGAAGCGCACGCCGCTGCCGTCGAGCAGTTTCTTCGCCTTCCACAGTTGCTGGTCGACCATCCCGAGCGGCGAGCCGCGATAGCCGCTGACGAAGCCGGCCGTGTTGAGTCCCTGCGCGGTGTCGGACGCGCGCTGCATCAGCATCAGGCGGACCAGCGCCTGCGTGCCGGTCAGGAAGATCCGGCCGCGCGTGGCGGTCAGGTTGTCGGTCAGACGGTAGTCGGATAGAGCGGGCGGGCCGTCGACTGGCAGGCGGGCGGTCATGGGGATGTCTCCTGATTGTGCTGTTCTGGGCCGCGCGCCGGGGCGTCGGGGCGACGCCGGCCGGGAGCGGCTGGATAGCTATATTTTTTCGCGGAGAGACGAGAAAGTTTTTTCTCATCTTGCTCGGGCGGCGTCGGAGTGAGAAAAACTGCGCAGGTTTTGGTCGTGATTTGAGAGAGTTTTCGCGCAGGGTGGCAGGCGACGGTTGAGGGCGCATCGGCGTGGGCGCGTGGGTCGTCCGGAAAAGCCGCGAATGAACGGAAGGCGGCCCGCGGGCGCGGCGGCGGACGCTCGCGGCCCGTGTGACAAGGGTTTGGGCGGTGGAGGTCGAACGTCCTCACCGATGCCATGCACAGCGTTCGGACTGGTCGCGGGTGCGGGATGTCCACAATGCGGCGGCTGTCAGGCGGATCGCATGCGCATGCTCACCCTGCGATTTCACAGGGTTTCGAGTGGTGCTGGGGCCGGGATGTCCACACCGAAGTCGGTCCGCAGTTCGTCCGGATTCCGACGCTCACCGCCGAATTCCACAGCGCGACGAGTGGATGCCGGCGAGAGATATCCACACGGCCGCATCCGCATCCCGACGCTACGGCGCGCGCCCGCACCTTTCGGTTGCACAGGATTGCGAGTCGGTTCGGTGGCTCGATATCCACACCGCCATCCGCCCGCCCAACGTGCCGATGCGCCTGTCCGGTCGCGGAAGAGACGCGGGATGTCGGCGTTCCATCGCGGCGTGCTGGACGCCCGGATGCCGGTTTCAGTGTGGATGACCGGCTCGGCGAGATGTCGGGGGGCCGTGGAGTTGATTGATGAGTGCAGCCGCGAGGTCGAACGAGGGCGTGCGGATCGGGTGTGGATAGCTCGACCAACGACAACTCAAAACGCTGTGAAATTCAACGGTGAGCACCAGCACGCGATCGAACGCGGGTGCCAATTCGGGTGTGGATAGCTCGACCAACGACAACTCAAAACGCTGTGAAATTCAACGGTGAGCACCAGCACGCGATCGAACGCGGGTGCCAATTCGGGTGTGGATAGCTCGACCCACGACCACTCAAAACACTGTGAAATTCAACGGTGAGCGTCGGCATGCTATCGAACGAAGGTGCGGACTCGGGTGTGAATAGCGACACAATCAGCCGCTCGGAGCACCGTGTAACGCAATGCACGCATACGCAGCCGAGCAGCATGCACCCTCCCGCGCCGCTGAATTAAACAGCACGCCGACAGGTCTGGGCGACAGGATATCCACACGCGCTCGAGTACCAACACCGAGCACGAACTCGTTCATCGCGTCGGAATCGGGAGTATTGCGACCGGGGTCGACGGCCGGATATTCAGACAAAGTGCGGCGCTCCGCAGGATCGAGCACCAACGGCGACCGCTGGAATGAACAGCGCTGCACATGAATCGCAAAGACCGGGAGAGCACATTGGAGCCGGCAGTTCGATTCGACGACCTGGCCGGTGCTCGCGCGAAGAACACGCCGCACGCCGGATCCCGCTACGGGCCGGCTAGTCGCACGGAAGCAGGCTGCCGACCGATCGCCCACGCATGCTCAACATGGAAATACACAGCGCGTCGAGTCGCTTCGGATGCCGCATATCCACATCGAGCCACGCACTCGAACGAAACGCGCATGCGCGAGTGCGGTTAGAATGCGCGACCCTTCGAGCCGCGCCGGAGAGCGGGAACGGGCGCACAAGCGAGCGCCTCGCTCGATCGGGCGGCGACGCTCACCATTGAAATACACTGCGCTTCGAGTGGGTCCGGCGGCAGGATATCCACACCGCACTACGCGTCCGGACCTATCACCGATCCGCGCGTGCCGTTAGAATGCGCGGCGCTGCGCATCTCGCTGGACGTCCGGAGAACCGCACCAGACAAGCCTCACGCGCATTGGGACGGCGACGCTCACCCCTCAAAAGCACAGCATTTTTCGTCGTTGCGGACCCTGGTTGTCCACACCCTGCGACGAGCATCCGGCCGCAGGCGGACACCCTCACCGGTGAAATGCACAGCATGTCGAGTGGTTTCGCGGCCGGGATATCCACAACCGATACTGCGCCGATATTCACCGCCAGCCCATCGTCAGAGCCGGTTCATGCGTCCGCTCGCGGCCATCGCCGAATGCCGGGAAGCCCCGTAGATTCGACCTCCGGGCGCACACTCACCATTCGAATCCACAGCATTTCGAGTGGGTGGGGAGGCGGGTTGTCCACACGCTCCGCACCCACCGCCAGGCGAGCCCACGCTTGCGAGCGCGCTCACTCGGCAATCGAACGGATGATCCGCGCCGGGTTTCCGCCGACCAGCGTATCCGGCGGAACGTCCCGCGTCACGACGGAACCCGCGCCAACAACCGAGTTCTCGCCGACCGTCACGCCGCCGATGATCGTCGCCCCCGCGCCGATCCACACGTTTTTCCCGATCACGATCGGCCGGGCGACCACGAAGTCGCGCCGGCGCGACGGCTCGACGGGATGGCCCGACGTGATGAGGCTCACGTTCGGCCCGATCATCACGTCTTCGCCGAGGTCGAGGCCGCCGAGATCATGGAACGTGCAGTTCTGGTTTACGAAGACGTTGCGGCCGATCCGGGTATCGGCGCCGCCGGTCGCGTAGAACGGCGGGATCAGCAGGAAGCCGTCATCCATCGGCTGGCCGATCAGTTCGCCGAACAAGCTCCGGACTTCGTCCGCATCGTCGAACGTCAGACGGTTCAGCCGCGCGATGATTTCCATCGTCCGCTTGAGCTCGGCGCGCATCGCTGCCGATTCCGGCGTTCGCCGGGGAATGATCGTGATGCGATCGTCGTTCGCCATCCGTTGCGGTTCTCCGTGCGCGATCGAACCGGCATTCGGCGCACGACGACAGCGCCTGATTCGCCGCATGCGATCGCATGGACCTGAATTCAATCATGCGGACGACCTGCGCGTGGCGGCCCGGGTTTAGCGTTTCGCGGCACATCGGCGGTCATCGTCCGGTGCGCGCACCACCGCCCGCGATGCTGCCGCAAGATCGGCGGGCCATTGTAGTCGCACCGGCTTCGTACCGGGCATTCTCGAAATTATTCATAACTAGTTTATTTATAACTAGTTAGATCACGAATTCCGACCACACCTGGCTTTGCGCGAATTTCGACGCCGATCCGCATCCGACCGACCACGCACAACCGCCGGCCTGGCGCAATCCCACGACCCGTCGCTGCCGTCGGCCGCCCCTGTCCGAACCTCGCCGGCTCGGGTACGCTTGAGCATCCACCGAACCGACACGCACACCAATACGCGGAGGCGCGATGAAGCTCTACTACTGGCCGAAAACCAGGGCATTCCGGGCGCTGTGGATGCTGGAAGAAATCGGCGTTGTCTACGAGCTCGTGCCGATCGACCTGCGTTCGCACGAACAGGGCAGCGAGGCGTTCATCCAGGTCAATCCGATGGCCAAGCTGCCCGCGCTCGACGATGGCAGCGAACCGTTCGCCGAATCCGGTGCGGTGCTGCTCTATCTCGCCGATCGCTGTCCGGGTGCCGGGCTCGGCATCGCGCCCGACGATCCGCTGCGCGGCCGCTTCCTGCAGTGGATGTTCTTCACACCCACCTGCGTCGAGCCCGCGATGGCCGAAAAATTCACCGGCGCGTCGGGCAATCCGGTCGCGTTCGGCTGGGGCAACATCACGCGCGTGCAGCGCGCGCTTGCGCAAACGCTCGCCCACAGCCAGTGGCTCGTCGGCGACCATTTCACCGCAGCCGACCTGCTGCTTGCCAGCACGCTGAAGATCGCGTTCGACGCGCACCTGCTGCCGCACGAAGGGGTGCTCGGCGACTACGTCGCGCGTGCCGAGGACCGCGACGGCTACCGCCGCGCGGTTGCGGTCGAACAGCGCGAAGCGGCGCGACTGCTGCATGCGTGACGCGTGAACGGCGCGGCTTTCGGTGGCGGCGATCACCCCCGGATGCCGGTGCCTGTTGCCGCCGACAGCCGGCCCTATGCGGCCGGCCCGGGTGTCTGCGCCGCGCCGCCCGCATCGATCACGGCCCCCGGCGAGCCGCGCTCGTCCGTATCGACCTCGACCGGCACCACCTCGTGAAAATGCGTGTAGTCGATGTGCGTGACACCGCCTTCCTCGTGCATCAGGTCGACATAGCGGTAACGCCAGCGAAGCTCCGCATGGGTCCACGAGTAGCGCGCCTGCATGACCTGCGCGGTCGTCTCGTCGGAGCCCTCGATCGTGATCAGCAGCGACGCGTCGCGCGCGGCGAGCGATTCGGCCGTCTCGCCGAACAGCGGGCTCGCTTCGTCGATCACGTGCATCAGGTTCCAGCCGAGCAGGAAGATCGGATGCTCGCTGCGCACGAGCGGCAGGTCGTGGATCTTGCGCAGCGTGTAGCCCTCGTGCGTGCCCTCGACGCGCATCAGCCGCAGTTTCGCCTGCGCTTCGGCGATCACGTTCTGGCGCGCATTCGCGGCGCGCACCATCAGCGTCATCCGGCCGTTCAGCGGCCGCACGATCGCGTAGCGCGCGAACAGGATCTTCGCCTGCGGCCGCGAAAACCGCGCGAACACCAGCCCGGTGGCCAGCGCGATGCCCGACATCCCGATGAAGATCTCGAAGGTCGCGACGAGGTGCGCGTAGACGGTCTGCGGATGCATGTCGCCATAGCCGACCGTCGCGAGCGTCTCGACGCTGAAGAAGAACGCACCGCCGAACCCGGCCGGCGACTGGTTCGCGATCGACGCGTTGCCGAGCAGGTAGAGCGTCGCGAAGCCGCCGTTGAGCAGCAGGAACAGCATCGCGAGCGACAGGAAGAACACGGGCCAGCTCACCGTCAGCGCACGGTGATAGAGGTCGCGCCAGCCGAGCGGCGGCATCCCGTACGCGATCACGGGGCGGGTGCCCGACCAGATCTTGCGGCCACGGCCGCGGGAGGCTGGGGAGGACGAATCGACGTTCATCGCGCGATGCCAGAAGCAGGAAGGCGATGAGCGTAGCACGCGGGGCGACGGCGGGGAATGCGCACCGCTGCGGAGCGGACCTGCGCCGCGCGGCAGGCGCCCGCCGCCGCGCGACGGCGAAAAAAACCGGCCGCATGAGCGGCCGGCTGCGCGGTCATCCTGCCGGGAGGCGCCGTGCTTACTTGCGGTCGACGATCACGCGGTCGAACGTGCCGCCGTCGGCGAAGTGGGTCTTCTGCGCGTTCGCCCAGCTGCCAAAAACCTGCTCGACGCTGAACGTCTTCAGCGGCTTGAACTCGGCCGCATGCTTCTTCAGCACGTTCGCATCGCGCGGGCGCAGATGGTGCTGCGCGATGATCTCCTGCGCCTGCGGCGTGTACAGGTAGTCGAGATACGCCTGCGCGGCCTTGCGCGTGCCCTTCTTGTCGACGACCCTGTCGACGACGGCGACCGGCGGCTCCGCGAGGATGCTCGCCGACGGATACACCGCGTCGAATTCCGCACCGGACGCCCCTGTATCCATCAGCGCGACCTCGTTCTCGAACGTGACGAGCACGTCGCCGATGCCGCGCTGCGTGAACGTCGTCGTCGCGCCGCGACCGCCCGAATCGAGCACCGGCACGTTGCGGAACACCGCCTTCTCGAACTCGAGCGCCTGCTGGTCAGTCGCGCCCTTCTGCTTCTGGTAGCCCCATGCGGCGAGATACGCGTAGCGGCCGTTGCCCGACGTCTTCGGGTTCGCGATGATCACCTGCACGCCCTGCTTCGCGAGATCGCCCCAGTCCTTGATCGCCTTCGGGTTGCCCTTGCGCACGAGAAACACCATCGTCGTCGAGTACGGCGAGCTGTTGTCGGGGAAGCGCGCGCGCCAGTCCTTCGGCAGCAGCTGGCCGCGCTCGGCGAGCAGGTCGATGTCGTTCGGCTGGTTCATCGTCACGACGTCGGCCTGCAGCCCCTGCAGCACCGACAGCGCCTGCGCGCTCGACGCGCCGTGCGACTGCTTGATCGTCACCGTCTCGCCGGTCTGCTGCTTGTACGCGGCGGCAAAGCTCGTGTTGATGTCCTTGTACAGCTCGCGCGTCACGTCGTACGACACGTTCAGGATCGACGTGTCCGCGTGAGCGGCCGTCGCCGCCACGACCAGCGCCGCCGCCGTACCCGTGTGCAGCCAGCGGCCGATCCCCTTGATGCTTGCCATCGCGATATGCCCCGTTTCCAGTGGTGGTGAATGTGCGTGACGGCGCGCGTACGCGCTGTCATCGAAACGTAAGCGGGCATTCTAGCGGCCGGGCGCCGCGCGCTTTCCAATCTGTCATGCAAAGCAAATCTCGAATCCTGCTAACCGGCGCGCGCCGCTCGCGTGCCCGCCCGATCCGATGTTAAGATCGCCGTTCAGCCCCTTTCCCGGTTCATCCATGTCCGCTGCCCTGCGCTCGCCCTCGATCCTCGCCGCCGTCGCGGCAGGTGCGCGCGCGGCCGGGCTGAAACTGAAAAAACGACTCCTCGACTGACGGGGACGTCGCGTCCCGTCAGGCGAATGCCGGACGGGATGCCCGCAGGTCGTTTCTTTCTCCTCGCTCGCACGCCTCGTTCCGGCACACCGCCGGCGGAACGGTTCCTTCCCACTCCGTTTCCACCATGAGGCTTTGCATGCACACACGTTTCGAAGGTATCTGGCTGCCGCTCATCACGCCGTTCCACGACGGCGAAATCGACCACGGCGCGCTCGCGCGACTCGCCCGCCACTATGCGGCGGCGGGCATCGCGGGTTTCGTCGCGGGTGCGACGACCGGTGAGGGCGTGCTGCTCGACGCGCGCGAACAGGACGCCGTGTTCGCGACGCTGCGCGATGCGGTGCCCGACCTGCCGATCGTCGTCGGGCTCACCGCGAGCGCGACGCACTTCGCGGCCGCCCGCGCGCGCGCGCTCGCCACGCTGCGGCCCGACGGGCTGCTCGTCACGCCGCCGGTCTACGTTCGGCCGACGCAGGACGGCATCCGCCGCCACGTCGAGGCGATCGTCGACGCGGCCGACCTGCCGGTCCTCGTCTACAACATCCCGTACCGCACCGGCGTGAATGTCGAACTGGACACGCTGCAGGCGCTCGCGCGCGACCCGCGCGTTGCGGGCATCAAGGAGTGCGGCGGCACGCTCGACCGGATGAGTCGGCTCGTGCACGACACGCCGCTCGCGATCCTCTCGGGCGACGACAACCAGAACTTCGCCGCGCTGTGCGCCGGTGCGCATGGCGCGATCGCGAGCAGCGCGCATGTGCTGCCCGAATGGCATGTGCGCATCCACGCGCTGCTGCGCGACGGCCGGCTCGCTGACGCGCGGCGGCTGTCGGTCGCGCTGCAGCCGCTCATTGCGGCGCTGTTCGCGGAGCCGAATCCGGCGCCGGTGAAGGCGCTGCTGGCCGCGCAGGGGTGGTGCGAGGACGGGTTGCGGTTGCCGTTCGTGCCGGCGAGCGAGGGGTTGCGGGAGCGGCTGGGCAAGCTCTGTGAGGAACTGGAGGCGTCGGCGCAGGTTGTCGCGGCAGCGTAGGATTTCGCTCCCGAAACTGTTTCAGACCGTCAGAATCCGCGACGCGCCATACTGCGCAAGATGGCCGTCGGCGGTGATGAGCAGCATCGGTTCGGACCAGGCCTGTGCGACCAGCAAGCGGTCGAACGGATCGCGATGATAGTGGGGCAAATAGCGCACGGCTGCGCCGTGCGCGGCCCGAACCGGCAGCTCACGATATCGGCTCATCGCAATCGCTTCGACCATCCGGTCCACATCCACGTCCAGCTTCCCCGTCCCGGCCTTGATCGCGACTTCCCAGATGCTCGCGCTGCTGATGAACACCTCATCGGCTTCAGCAATCAGATTGCGCGCGCGAGCGCTCAATTTCGGATCATTGGCCCACATCCAGAGAAAGATGTGCGTATCGAATAGCAGCCGCATCACTTTCCTTCGAACGCATCCAGCACATCATCGGGAAGCGGTGAGTCAAAGTCGTCCGCGATCCATATCTGCCCCTTGAGGAGCCCGTAATGATGAATCGGCTTGAGCGGTACGAGCCGGACGGACTGCTTGCCGTCCTGCATGATCACGACGCGTTCGCCGGCGATCGCGGCATCGAGAAGCCGCTGAAGATCGAGCGCGGCTTCCGGGACAGTGGCAACTTGCATGATGGCCTCCATTGAGTGATCCACCATTGTCACGACATTAGCCCCGTCCCTCCAATAGGCCGAACGCCCAGCCGAGCGCATGCGTGTCGATCGCCATCACGCCGCCAGCGCCCCCGCCTCCCCTCGCGTCGCGTCCCGCACCGCCTGTGTGACGATCCGCGCCAGCCGCTCGACGGTCGGCGTCGCCGACGACGTGCGCCGCAGCAGCATCAACGGCAGGCTCGGCAGTTCCGGCAGCCCGGACGACGCCGCGTCGAGCACCCGCACCGACGCGGGCAGCCCGTAGTGCGAGCGCACCGTCAGCCCGAGGCCGGCCGCCGCCGCGGCCCATAGCCCGGCCAGGCTCGGCGTCGTGAACGCGACGCGCCACGGCAGGCCCGCGCGGTCGAGCGCATCGGTCGCCGCGCCGAAGAAGCGGCACGGCCGGTCGAATACGACGAGCGGCAACGGCTCGCCTGACGCGCGAACGGCTCGATTGCCCGCCTCGCCGTCGCCTGCCTCATCCGCCTGCCCGCCGCCCTCCGGCACACCGAAACCGCCCGCGCCCACCGCCGCGATCCAGCGCATCGGCACCTGCGCGATCGCGTCGCTGTCGATGCCCGCGCGCGACACCAGCGCCGCCGACGCCGGGTCGCCCCACACGAGCGCGAGATCGAGCTGGTTCGCGTCGAGCCGCTCGAGCAACTCGGCATTGCGCGCGACGCGCGCCTCGATCCTCACCTTCGGATGCGCACGCGCGAAACGCCCGAGCACGTCGGGCAGGATCGCTTCGCCGAAGTCCTCCTGCAGGCCGACCCGCACCCAGCCGTCGAGATTCACGCCGCGCACGGCCGCGGCCGCCTCGTCGTTCAGCTCGATCATCCGCCGCGCATAGCGCAGCATCGCGTCGCCGGCGTCGGTCAGCGCAAGCCCGCGCCCGGCCTTCACGAACAGCGGCGTGCCGGCCTGCTCCTCGAGCTTGCGGATCTGCGCGCTCACCGCCGACGACGAACGCGCGACGCGATCGGCAGCCTTCGCGAAGCTGCCGAGATCCACGCCCGCGACGAGGCTGCGCAACGCCGCGACGTCGAAGTTCGGCCGGGCCAGCGCGGCGTCCGCCGCCGCGAGCGACGCGTCGCCGTGGGGATTGTCTTGTCCGGACATTTCAACCATCCCGTTTTATCGAACGATTCATCAAAAACTTTCCGATTTTCAGGATGAATGTAGGTCGCCACACTGGCGATGTCAATTTCCAAACGGGCTCTGTCGTCATGGATACTTCCTGCCTCGCCTCCCCGTCCTCGCCCGCACACGACACACGCGGCGCGGCCCATCGCTGGCGCGTGCTCGCGGCCGGCGTCGCCGCCAACATGAGCTTTTCCGCCGCCGCGAGCGGCATTCCAACCACCGCCGTATGGATGCGCTCGGCCTATCACCTCGACAACGGTGCGCTGGGCCTCGTGCTCGGCGCGCTCGGCTTCGGCGTCGCACTGTCCGAACTGCCATGGGGGATCGCCGCCGACCGCTTCGGCGATCGCCGCGTGCTGCTCACCGGCCTCGTCGCGACGGCCGCGATGCTCGCGCTGATGGTGGTCACGATCGTGCCGACCGCGCATGCGGTGCCGCCGCTCATGCGCGTCGTCGCGGCGATGTGCTGCGTCGGCCTGCTCGGCGGCAGCGTGAACGGATCGAGCGGCCGCGCGGTGATGCGCTGGTTCGGCGAGCGCGAGCGCGGGCTCGCGATGAGCATCCGCCAGACGGCCGTACCGCTGGGCGGCGGCGTCGGCGCGGCGCTGCTGCCGTCGCTCGCTTCGCATGCGGGCTTCGCCGCGGTGTACGGCGCGCTGATGCTGCTGTGTGCCGGATCGGCCGCGCTCACGTGGCGCTGGCTGCACGAACCGCCCGACACGGCGGCCACCGCGCCCGTCGCCGCGAACCGCGCCGTCGGGCAGCAACCGCCGGCCGCGCCCGCGCGCAGTCCGCTCGCGAGCGGCCGCGTCTGGCGCATCGTGCTCGGCATCGGCGCGCTGTGTGCGCCACAGTTCGCGGTACTCACGTTCGCGACCGTGTTCCTGCACGATTTCGGCCGGCTCGGCCTCGCCGGCATCAGCGCGGCGATGGTCGCGCTGCAGTTGGGCGCGATGGTGATGCGCGTGTGGAGCGGCCGCCATACCGACCGGCACGGCAACCGGCGTGCGTACCTGCGCGGGTCGGTCTGCGTCGCGGCCGGATCGTTCGCGCTGCTCGCGGCCGCGACCGCCGGCAGCCCGCATGTGCCACTCGCCGCGATCGTCGCGATCCTCGTGTTCGCCGGCATCTGCGTGTCGGCCTGGCACGGCGTCGCGTACACCGAACTCGCGACGCTCGCGGGCGCGAACCACGCGGGTACCGCGCTCGGGATGGCGAACACGATCGTCTATCTCGGGCTGTTCGCGACGCCGCTCGCGATTCCGCCGCTGCTCGCCGTCAGCTCGTGGAGCGTGGTGTGGCTCGCGACCGCGCTGATCGCGGCGGCAACGTACCCGTTGTTTGCCCGCTAGCCAGCAAGCGGGCGCCAGCGGCGACGCCCGTCCTGCCCGACCGCATGGCGCGGCATTCAGAACTTGTACACGGCCGACAGCATCGCCGAGCGGCCGTCGCCGAACTCGACGGCCGACGATTGCGATGCGTTTCCCGCCACCTGCCGCACGCGTTCGACGTAGGCGCGATCGAACAGGTTGTCGACGTTCAGCTGGAAGCGCAGCCTGCGGCTCACGTCGTACGACGCCATCAGGTTGTGCACCCAGTACGCACCGAGCTTGCCGTCGCCTTGCGACGTCACGTTGCGCCGGCCGACGAAGTGCGAACCGTAGCCCACCGTCCAGCCCGCCGGCAACCGATAGGTCGTCCACAGGTTGAACGCGTGCCGCGGCGTGTTGCCGAGCGCCTGCCCATCGCGGCGCGGCGTGGCCGGTGAACTGAGCGTGACGCTCGCGAGATACGTGTAGTTGGCGAACACGTCCCACTGCGGCGTCACCTTGCCCGCAGCCCCGAGCTCGATGCCGCGAACGCGCTGCCGGCCCACGAGCGCGTAGCTGCCGTCGGCCATGCGTTCGCGCGCGTTGTTCTTTTCGGTCTGGAACAGCGCGCCGTTCAGCGCGACGCCCGCGAGCCCCTCCCATTTCGCGCCGAGCTCGAAGCTCTCGTTCTTCTCGGGCGCGAGCGCGCCAGTTGCCGCGCTCACGCCGGAGCCGGAAGTCGCGAGAAATTCGGCGGACGGGTTGAACGACGTGCCATACGCGAAATACACGCGACCGTTGTCGGTTGGCTTGAACACGAGCCCCGCGCGCGTGCTCAGGTGACGATCGGAACTGTCCGCGCGCTCGGCGGGCTTGCCGGCCGCGGCCCCTTCCGCCCAGCCGTCGATCCAGTCGTGCCGCAGCCCGACGTCGATGTCCCAGTAGCGGCCGACCGAGATCGTGTCGAACGCGTACAGCGCCTTCACGACCAGCGCGGTGTCCTGGCGGGCACTGTCCTCGCGCTGTGCCGGGCCGCGCCACACGCCGGGTGGCGCCGCGAGCGCGAAGCCGTCGGCCGGGTAGAACCGGTTGAGCCCGTACGAATAGGTCGTGCGGCCGTATGTTTCGCGCGAGATCTCGAAGCCCGTCACGAGCGTGTGCCCGACGCCGAACGTCGTGAACGTGCTCGTCACGTTCGTCTGGTTCGCCCACATCGCGGTCGACGCGTCGCGGCCGTAGCCTTGCGGCCCGGCCGGCTTGTAACGCCCGGGCGGCAGCCCTTCCAGGCTCACGCGCGCTCCCGAAATCACCGTATCGCGATTCAGGTGCGCGTAGCGGCTCAGGTTCTGCACCTTCAGGCCGGACGACACGTCGTGTTCGGCCTTCACGGTGAACGTGTCGGACGTGATCCGTTCGCGATCCAGATTGCGCCAGCCGAAATAGCGGTCGCGCGACATGCCGGCCAGCACCTGGCCGTTGTGCGCCGGCAGCCCGTAGTCGGGCAGGTTGTTGTCGTACTGGTGAAAATAGCCGAGCGTGACGCGCGTCGGCGTGCCGAGGCCAAACGCGAGCGACGGCGCGACGCCCCAGCGGCGCTTGCGGATGTCGTTGCGGCCCGGCACATCGTTGACATGCGCCATCGCGTTCAGGCGGAACGCGGCCCGGCCTTCGGTGCCGGGCACCGGCCGGTTCGCATCGAGCGTCACGCGGCGGTAGCCGGACGTACCGAGCATCGTGCCGGCCTCCGTGAGCGCCGCGGCTTTCGGTGTCTTGCTCACCAGATTCACCGAACCGCCCGTTGTGCCCGCGCCGCCGAATACCGAGTTCGGCCCCTTGATCACCTCGACGGCCTCGATGTTGAACAGGTCGCTGCGATTGTTCTGCGCACTGTCGCGCAACCCGTCGAGCTGCAGGTTCGCGTTCGCGCCGAAGCCGCGGATATTGAACATGTCGCCCGACCCGCCGCCGCCCTCTCCCGCGTTGAACGTGATGCCCGCGACGTTCGACAGCGCGTCGCGCAGGCTCAGCGCCTGCTGTTCGTCGAGCACCGCGCGCGGCACGACGGTGATCGTCTGCGGCACGTCGAGCAGCGGCTTCGCATATTTCGCGGAACCCGACCGGTCGACAAGCGAACCGGCGTCGCGATTGCCGTGGACGAAGATCGGAGTCAGATGCGGCACATGCCGCAGCTCGCCCTCGTCTGCGCATGCCGGTGCGGCCACACAGGTCATCATCGCGAATGCCACGGACGCGGACGCGCCACGCGGTGGCAGCGCGTTCGACTGAATGCAAAGGCTCATGTTCACTCCACTCCATCGATGATAATGATTCTCATTCAAATGGATTGGAGCCGGCATGGCAATTGGACACGTCCGAACTTCGTCATCCGAACGAACTGTCGAACGAAACGGCTATGCCGCCGGACGGCCGCAGCCCGCCTTCCTTGGCCACACTCGCGAAGCGCGCGACCGACCGCTCGGCCTCGCGCTACGGGCCCGGCACCTCGCCGGGCGTAGCCGCCGAGAAGCTGATGAACGAGACGGTGTTCCCGGTCGCGAGCCCCGCGTACCGCAATCGCGACGGCATCGCGCCGCGCGCGCCAGCCGATCTCGTGCGCGCGACGCTGCTGCGCCATCCCGCGCAGCCGTGGGAACCGTGGTTCCAGGCCGCGCGGCTCGACCTGACCGAATCCGCGCGCGCGCCGCGCTTCACCGACGCGAACGCATTGATCGACGCGACGCTGGAAGGACGCGGCGTCGCGCTCGCGCGCCGCTCGCTGATCGAACCCGAACTCGCGGCTGGCACGCTCGTGCGCGTGTCGACGGTGCGCGTGACCGACGTGTATGCGCACTACGTGGTGTGGCGCCCCGATCATCCGCGCGAAGCGGCGATCCGCACGTGGCTCGACTGGCTGCGCAGCGAAGTGCGGCGCCGGACGCCGCGCCGCTGACACGCGGCGCCCGGCTGCGCGGCGAAGCGCGCGAAAGCATTTAGTCGGCTCGACGAAAGCCGTTCGCGATCACGCGCCGGTCGCAAACGATTCACCGAATCGTCGCATCGCACCGGCATACTCGAAAACGTTTCCCGATCCGCCTGCCAGGAGAGAAGTGATGCGTCGTGTTGCCCTCGTCGTCGTTCTATGTGCCACCGCCTTCGTCGCCGCCTGCAGCGACGACGCGCCGCACGACGCGCACGCGACCGACGCCTCGCAACAGGCCGGCGCATCGTCCGGCGCCGCGAGCGCGTTCAACAGTGCTGCCGGTGCGAACGCCGCCGCGTCCGATGCCGCGCCGCTCGCGCCGCCCGTCGTTCACTACCCGCCCGACGATGACGACGACGCGAAGCCCGCGCCGAACGCGGGCACGTCCGGCGTCGCCGCATCGTCGCCGCACTGATCCCGCCGTTCCTGTTGGTGTCCCCGTTCCCCGATCGCAGAACCGAGGTGAAATAACATGACGTCATCCAGCCGCCGCCGTTTCCTGCAGACCGTCGCACAATCCGCCGGCGCGGCCGTCGCGCTCAACGCGTTTCCCGAATCGATCCGCCGTGCGCTCGCGATTCCGGCCGCGCGCGGCACCGGCACGATCCGCGATGTCCAGCACATCGTCGTGTTCATGCAGGAGAACCGCTCGTTCGATCATTACTTCGGACACCTGCGCGGCGTGCGCGGCTACAACGACCGCTTCCCGATCCCGCTGCCGAACGGCAAGCCGGTGTGGTACCAGCCGTCGAAGGAAGACCCGACGAAGCCCGTGCTGCCGTTCCGGCTCGACACCAAGACGACCAGCGCGCAGTGCCTCGGCGCGCTCGACCACTCGTGGGCGAAGACCCACGCAGCGATCGACGCAGGCCGCTACGACCAGTGGCCCGCGAACAAGACCGACATGACGATGGGCTATCACGTGCGCGAGGACATCCCGTTCCACTACGCGCTCGCCGATGCGTTCACCGTGTGCGACAACTACTTCTGCTCGCTGCCGGGGCCGACGCACCCGAACCGTTCGTACCTGATGACGGGTACGGTCGACCCGACCGGCAAGTTCGGCGGCCCGCTGCTCGACAACGCCGACTACGTCGACGGCGACCTGCCGCCCGCGTACCAGCTGCTGTCGTGGACGACCTTCCCGGAACGGCTCGAGGCGCGCGGCGTGTCGTGGCAGATCTACCAGCAGGGGCTCACCTGGGCCGACCCGTACAACGGCAACTACGGCACGAACATCCTGCAGAACTTCACGAACTTCATCAACGCGCAGCCGGGCTCGTCGCTGTACCAGCGTGCGCAGACGGTCCGCACGCTCGACAACCTGAAGGACGACGTGCTCAACGACCGGCTGCCGCAGGTATCGTGGCTGCTGCCGCCCGCCGCGTTCTCCGAGCATCCGAAATACACGCCCGCGTACGGCGCGAACTACACGTCGCAGATCCTCGACGCGCTCACGTCGAATCCGGACGTGTGGGCGAAGACCGTGCTGTTCATCATGTACGACGAGAACGACGGTTTCTTCGATCACATCGTGCCGCCGCAGCCGCCGACATCGGCTGCGCAGGGCGTATCGACCGTGACGACCGACGGCGAGCTGCATACGGTCGTGAACCCCGGCCGCGGCGGCAGCTACACCGCCGACGGACTGCCTTACGGCCTCGGGCCGCGCGTGCCGATGACGGTCGTGTCGCCGTGGTCGAAGGGCGGCTTCGTGTGCTCGCAGGTGTTCGACCACACGTCGGTGATCCGTTTCATCGGCGAGCGCTTCGGCGTCGACGAACCGAACATCACGCCGTGGCGCCGCACGGTGTGCGGCGACCTCACCGCCGCGTTCGACTTCCGCTCGTCCGACGCGACGTTCCCGTCGCTGCCCGATACGAGCCAGTACCGCTCGGTCGCGGACCAGCAATGCACGTCGCAGCCCGCGCCGACCGTGCCCGCGACGCCGTCGCCGATCGATCCGCAGGAGCCCGGCGTGCGGCCCGCGCGCGCACTGCCGTACGAACTGCACGTGAACGCGAGCATCCACGGCGGCAACACCCTGCGCATCGAGTTCGCGAACCGCGGCAACCAGGGCGCGCACTTCCACGTGTACGCGGTGAACCGCACCGACGGCCCGTGGCGCTACACGGTCGGCGCGCGCCGCGTGCTGCACGCGGACTTCGACCTGACGCAAACGAATGGCGTCTACGCGTTCTCGGTGTACGGGCCGAACGGTTTCGTGCGGATGTTCTCCGGCAACGTGTCGGCCGAGACGGCGCGCCGCCGCAACCACGCGCAGCCCGAGGTGAAGGCCGGCTACGACATCGCGAACGGCAACCTGTACCTGAAGCTGCGCAACCCTGGCGCGGGCCACGTCACGCTGACGCTGACCGACAACGCGTACGGCGCGCCCGCGCGCCAGGTGACGCTGCACGGCGGCGACGAGCACGTCGAGCAGTGGGCGCTCGCGGCGAGCCACCACTGGTATGACGTAACGGTGAGCGACGGCGCGAACGGCACGTTCTCGCGCCGCTTCGCGGGCCACGTCGAGAACGGCCGGCCGAGCTACTCGGACCCGGCCGCGGTGCAGCCGGTCGCCGCGTCGTAAGCGCCACGGCACGACGTTGCGCGGCACCCGCCGCGCAATTTCAGACCGCGTGCGCGAGCGCGCGGTCGACGAGCGCGGCGTCGAAGCCGTCGTCGGCGTCGCGAAAACGCAGCGGCGCCGCGCAATGAACCAGCGTGTCGATGAAATACTTCGCGCGCGGCCACGGCCCGAAGCCGGCCGCAGTGTTGATGTGCCCCGCGTCGCCGAGGTTCACGAACGCGCTGCCGAGCCGCTGCGCGAGCGTGCGCGCATCGGCGAGCGGCATCCACGGGTCGGTTTCGCTGCCGATCACGATCGACGGCACCGCGAGCCGGCGCGCGTCGAACGGCCCGGCGAACGTGAATTTCTGCGGACTGGCGGGCGCGACGAGCAGCACGCCCGCGACCTCGGCCGCCTGCGGCCATTGCGCGAGCGCATGCGCGGCCGCGAGGCAGCCGAAGCTGTGCGCGGCGAGCACGAACGGACCGCGCTCGCGGTCGAGCAACGCGCGTACCGACTGCGCCCAGCGCGCGAGGTCGGGCGCATCCCAGTCGGCCTGTTCAACCCGCAGCGAACGCGGGAACTGCCGCTCCAGCCAGGTCTGCCAGTGAGCGCCTTCGCTGCCGTGCAGGCCCGGAACGGTCACGAGCCGCGGCGGCCACGCCGATTTGCTGCATGCGCGCATGATTGCCCTCGCTTGCTTTGCTTGGAGACGAGGTTCGATTGTGGCGCGCCGCGCCCGGCGGCCGAACCAATATTTTGTGCTTTGCTTTTGCGCGGGACGGTCACCGGGTCGGCCGGTGCGGGCCGCACGGCGCCGGCCGGCAGCCTCATGGCGGCGCAACCCGCCGCGAAACCGTAGAATGTGGGCTTCCCGCTTGCCTTGCATCGGATCGAACCGGGCGCCCCGCGCCGGTTCCGATCGACAGGAGACGCCCGATGTCCGCTACGCCCGCCGGCGCGCTGCGCCCGTTCCATCTCGCCTTCCCCGTGTCGAGCCTCGCCGGCGCGCGCGCGTTCTACGGCGGTCTGCTCGGCTGCCCGGAGGGGCGCAGCTCGGCGCACTGGGTCGACTTCGACTTCTTCGGCCACCAGCTCGTCGCACACCTCGCGCCGGACGAGACCGGCGCGAGCGCGGTGAACCCGGTCGACGGCGACAACGTACCCGTGCGCCATTTCGGCGTCGTGCTGTCGATGGACGAATGGCATGCGCTCGCCGACAAACTGAAGGCCGCAAACACGCGCTTCGTGATCGAGCCGCATATCCGCTTCAAGGGCGAGGTCGGCGAACAGGCGACGATGTTCTTCCTCGATCCGTGCGGCAACGCGCTCGAATTCAAGGCATTCGCCGACATCGGCCAGCTGTTCGCGAAGTAACCGCATGAAGATCCTGTTCTACTCGCCGCAGCAGGACGCCGGCGCTTGGCGAGACGCGATCGCGCAGGCATTGCCCGAGGCCGAGCTGCGCGCGTGGCAGCCGGGCGACACGGCCGCCGCCGATTACGCGCTCGTGTGGCGCGCGCCGCGCGAGCTGTTCGCGCCGCGCGACGGCCTGCGCGCGATCTTCAACCTCGGCGCCGGCGTCGACGCGCTGCTCGCGCTCGACCGTGCGCATCCCGGCACGCTGCCGCGCGACGTGCCGCTGGTGCGCCTCGAGGATTCGGGCATGGCGCAGCAGATGATCGAATACGTGACGCACGCGGTGCTGCGCTACCTGCGTCGCTTCGACGAATACGAAGCGCTGCAGCGCGAACGCCGCTGGCAGGTGCTCGAGCCGCATGCGCGCGCGCGCTTCACCGTCGCCGTGCTCGGCCTCGGCGTGCTCGGCGCGCAGGTCGCGCAGGCGCTGGCCGCACTCGGCCTGCCGGTGCGCGGCTACAGCCGCAGCCCGAAGCAGCTCGACGGTATCGAGACCTTCGCCGGCGACGACGCGTTCGACGCATGCGTCGACGGCGCGAAGGTGCTCGTGAACCTGCTGCCGAGCACGCGCGATACCGACGGCATCCTGTCGGCGCGCACCTTTGCCAGGCTCGCACCGGGCGCGTACCTGGTCAACGTCGCACGCGGCGCGCATCTCGTCGAAGCCGACCTGCTCGACGCGCTCGCGAGCGGGCAGGTCGCCGCCGCGACGCTCGACGTGTTCCAGCACGAGCCGCTGCCGGTCGATCACCCGTTCTGGCACGCGCCGCGCATCACGATCACGCCGCACAGCTCGGCCGAGACCCTGCGCGACGAAGCCGTCGAACAGATCGCCGGCAAGATCCGCGCGTTCGAGCGCGGCGAGCGCGTCGGCGGCATCGTCGACTACGCGCGCGGCTACTGAATTCCGCCCTACATAAACCTGGAGACAACCATGACGTTCCCCACCGCCGTCAAGATCGTTGAAGTCGGCCCGCGCGACGGGTTGCAGAACGAAAAGACCTTCGTGCCCACCGACGTGAAGATCGCGCTCGTCGACCGGCTGTCGCGTGCCGGCTTCCGCAATGTCGAGGCCGCGTCGTTCGTGTCGCCGAAATGGGTGCCGCAGATGGCCGACGGCGCCGAGGTGATGGCCGGCATCGAACGTCGCGCGGGCACCGTGTACTCGGTGCTCACGCCGAACCTGAAGGGCTTCGAGAACGCGCTCGCCGCCCGCGCGGACGAAGTCGTGATCTTCGGCGCGGCGAGCGAGGCGTTCTCGCAGCGCAACATCAACTGCAGCATCGCCGAGAGCATCGCGCGCTTCGAGCCGGTCGCGAAGGCCGCGAAGGACGCCGGCCTGCGGCTGCGCGGCAGCGTGTCGTGCACGCTCGGCTGCCCGTACCAGGGCGATGTGCCGGTCGCATCGGTCGTCGACGTCGTCGAACGCTTCGCCGCGCTCGGCTGCGACGAGATCGACATCGCCGACACGATCGGCGTCGGCACGCCGAAGCGCACGCGCGAAGTGCTCGCGGCCGTCACGCGCGTGTTCCCGCGCGAACGCCTGTCGGGCCATTTCCACGACACCTACGGCCAGGCGCTCGCGAACATCTACGCGGCGCTGTTCGAAGGGATCGAGATCTTTCACGCATCGGTGGCCGGCCTCGGCGGCTGCCCGTACGCGAAGGGCGCGACCGGCAACGTCGCGACCGAGGACGTGCTGTACCTGCTGCAGGGCCTCGGCATCGACACCGGCATCGATCTCGCGCAGGTGGTCGCTGCCGGCGACTTCATCTCGAACGCGATCGGCCGCGCGAACGTGTCGCGCGCCGGTCGCGCGCTGCTCGCCAAGGCACAGAGCGCAGCCGACGCCCCGAGCTGCGTCTGACCCCGACATTCACGGATCAACGATGACGACACCCGCTTCATTCGACGCCCTCCCCGATTCCGCGCGACGCGTCGCGCTGCTGCTGCGCGAACGCGGCCATGCGAAAGGGATCGTGATGCTTGCCGAAACCGGCAAGACCTCTGCGGAAGCCGCGGCCGGCCTCGGCTGCTCGGTCGCGCAGATCGCGAAGTCGATCCTGTTTCGCCGTGAATCGGACGGGCTGCCGGTGCTCGTCGTCGCGAGCGGCGTGAACCGCGTCGACGAGCAGAAGGTCGCCGCTCAAGTCGGTGCGGTCGGCCGCGCGGATGCGAAGTTCGTGCGCGACAACACCGGCTACGCGATCGGCGGGGTCTGCCCGATCGGCCATCTGGTCGACCCGGTCACGCTGATCGACGCCGACCTGCTCGAGCTCGACAGCCTGTGGGCGGCCGCCGGCCATCCGCACGCGGTGTTCAACCTGACGCCGCAGGAGCTCGTCACGCTGACGGGCGCGCCGATCGCCGACGTCGCATTGCGCCACGACGCATGAGCGACGTACCGGTAGTGGTCGGCACGGTCGCATCGCCGTGCACGGACGTCTGCAGGATCGACCCGCGTACCGACTGGTGCGCAGGTTGCCTGCGCACGCGCGGCGAGATCAAGGGGTGGCGGGCGTCGGACGACGACGCGAGGCGCGCGCTGCTCGCGCGGCTCGACGCGCGGCGGCGCCTGCTCGCCAGGAGCGGCGCATAAAAAAATGCCGTTCGGCCTGTCTGGCGAACGGCATGAGATCGGAATCCTGTGAACGTGATCAACGTCACAGCCCGCATCATACGAGCGACGCTGCAGCGTCGCATCGGGTGTTTCCCTACAACTTCTTACAGCATCTTTCCTGCGCAATCGTCATGCCCGGACGCGGCACCGGCTGACGCTGGCGGCAAGCCGTAGCGGCAAGCCAAATCGCACGATCGTTTCAGTTGCCGACCGCCTCGCGACGCGCGGGCACGATGCGCCAGCCGAGATTCACGCCGGCCGCCGCGAGCAGGATCAGGAGCGCGCCGAGCACCTGGGTCCACGCGAGCGTCTGCCCGAACGCAACGCGATCGACGATGATCGCGACCACCGGATACACGAACGACAGCGCGCCCGTCATCGCAACCGGCAGCTTCTGGATCGCGCCGTACAGCAGCACATACATCAGACCCGTGTTCACGACGCCGAGCACGACGAGATCGAGCCATTGCGCAGCGGTCGCGGGCAACGTGCCGAACTGCGCGAACGGCGCGAGCAGCACGATGCCGAGGCCGGCCTGCAGCAGCGCGAGCAGGTGCGGCGGCGTGCCCTTCAGGTGTTTCGTGACGATCGACGACACCGCGTACAGGAACGCCGCGCCGAGCGACAGCGCGACGCCTTCCAGATATTCCCCCGGCACCGCGAGCACGGCCGGTTCGACGCGCACCACGCACACCAGCCCGATGAACGCGAGCGCGAGCCACGCGATCGTCGATGCGCTGATCCGTTCGCGGAACACGATCGCGCCGAGCGCGACGAGCATGAACGGCTGCGTGTTGTACACGGCGGTCGCCATCGAGATCGACGCACGCGAATACGCGGCGAACAGCAGCAGCCAGTTCGCGACGATCGCGACGCTGCCGAGCGTCGCAAGCGCGAGCATGCGCGGCGAGAACAGCGAGCGGCGCAGGAAGCCGAGCGCCGCGCAGACGATCGCGAGCGTCGCGGCACCGAACAGGCAGCGGAAGAACACGACGTTGGTGAGCGGTTGCTGCGACGACATCACGAGCCAGCCGATCGTGCCGGACATCAGCATCGCGACGACCATCTCGGCGGCACCGCGGCGGATTTCGTTCGAGGCCATCATGGACTCCGTTTGACGAGAGAGGATGACTTCGATTCTAGGAACTTGCTTTCCGTGCATCCACGGCTAAACTGAAGCGAAAGCGCCGATTCACCTTCGAAAGCAAAGCGATCATGTCGAAACGCCTTACCCCGCCCGCCGTCACGTCACTCGACGCGACCGACCGCGCGATCCTCGCAGCGCTCGCCGAGGACGCACGCATCGCCACCAGCGAACTGGCGCGGCAGATCGGGCTGTCGGCGCCCGCGACCGCCGACCGCGTGCGGCGCCTCGAAGCGCAAGGCGTGATCGCGGGCTTCACCGTCGAGCTCGACCCGCGCGCGCTCGGCTATACGCTGCAGGCGATCGTCCGCGTGAAGCCGCTGCCAGGACAGCTGCATCTCGTCGAGGAGGTGTTGCGGCGGATCCCGGAATTCGTCGAATGCGACAAGGTGACCGGCGAGGACTGCTTCATCTGCCGCCTCTACCTGCGCACGATCGAGCACCTCGACGACATCCTGTCGAAGGTGACGGAGCGCGCGGAAACGAGTACGGCGATCGTGAAATCGACGCCCGTGCCGCGTCGCCTGCCGCCGCTCGTCGAAGACGACGCCGCGCGCCGCTGACCGTCGACGCACCACGCGCGACGCTCGCCGCGCTACCCGCTAGCCCCTACCCGCTGCGCGTAGCGCCGCTCACGCGGCCGCGTCGCGCGCCTCGAAAAACGCGAGCAACTCGTCGATCAGCGCGACGGGCGCCTCCTCCGGAATGTAGTGCCCGCACTCGAGTGCGCGGCCGCTGACGTCGCGTGCAACGCGCCGCCATTCGTCTAACGGATCGAAGCAGCGGCCGACGATCCCGTTCGCGCCCCACAGCACCCGCAGCGGGCACGCGACCTTGTTGCCGCGCTCGAGATCCGCGCGGTCGTGCTCGAGATCGATCGTCGCCGACGCACGGTAGTCCTCGCACATCGCATGCACGGCGCCCGGCTGCGCGAGCGCAGCGCGATACGCGGCGAGCGCCGCCGGCGCGAACGGCGCGAGCCCGGCGGAACGGTTGCCCATCACGCGCTCGATGTACGCATCGGTGCGACCTTCGATCAGCGTCTCGGGCAGCGGCTCCGGCTGGATCAGGAAGAACCAGTGGAAATACGCGGTCGCAAACGCACGATCGGTTTGCTCGTACATCGCGAGCGTCGGCGCGATGTCGAGCAGCATCATCCGCTCGACGGCCGCCGCGTGATCGAGCGCGAGCCGGTGCGCGACGCGCGCGCCGCGATCGTGCGCGCAGACGTGGAATTGCGCGAAGCCGAAATGCCGCATCACGGCGACCTGGTCGGCCGCCATCGCGCGTTTCGAATACGGCGCATGCCGCGCGTCGCTCGGCGGCTTGCCCGACGCGCCATAGCCGCGCAGGTCGGTCGCGATCACCGTGAAGTGATTCGCGAGCGTCGCCGCGACGCGATGCCAGATCATGTGGGTCTGCGGGTGGCCGTGCAGCAGCAGAAGCGGCGGGCCCGCGCCTCCTTTGACACCGAAGATATCGGTGTCCTGCACCGTCACGCGAAACGGTGCAAACGCCTCAAACGACATGGTTTGTTTCTCGTTGGTTTGTTATGGCGGTTATTGTAGGAGCGCGCGGCGAACTTCAGCGCGCAGCACATACCCGAATACCTAGAAAGAGAACACTCACTCGATTGTCGCGCCGCCGCGCATTTTGTTAAGCTCGCGTAGAATCGCACGACCGTTCGTATTAATATGAACGCTCCGCCGCACTACTACACTCAAAGTACCGTTCGACCGCCAAGCATGATGCCGGCGTCGGCGCGACTGCGCCGGTTCCGGCCGCCCCTCGAGACTGGAGACATCACATGGCATTGCCCGCCGTCCTGCAGAACCTGACGCTGCCCGTCATCGCGTCGCCGATGTTCATCGTCAGCTACCCCGAACTCGTGCTCGCGCAATGCAAGGCGGGCATCGTCGGATCATTCCCCGCGCTCAACGCCCGTCCGGCCGAACTGCTCGACGAGTGGCTCACGCAGATCCAGTCGGAGCTCGCCGACCACAAGGCCAAACACCCGGACGCGGTGATCGGCCCGATTGCGGTCAACCAGATCGTCCACCAGTCGAACGTACGGCTCGAGCATGACGTGCGCGTGTGCGTCGACCACAAGGTGCCGGTCTTCATCACGAGCCTGCGCGCGCCGGCGCGCGAGATCGTCGACGCGGTGCACAGCTACGGCGGCATCGTGCTGCACGACGTGATCAACCTGCGCCATGCGCAGAAGGCGCTCGAAGCCGGCGTCGACGGGCTGATCCTCGTCGCGGCCGGCGCCGGTGGCCACGCGGGCACGACGTCGCCGTTCGCGCTCGTCGGCGAAGTACGCAAGATGTTCGACGGCCCGATCGTGCTGTCAGGCTCGATCGCGAACGGCGGCTCGATCCTCGCCGCGCAGGCGATGGGCGCCGACCTCGCGTACATGGGCACGCGCTTCATCGCGACGCAGGAAGCGCACGCGGTCGAGGACTACAAGCGCGCGATCGTCAACGCGAAATCGTCAGACATCATCTATACGAACCTCTTCACCGGCGTGCACGGCAACTACATCCGCGAGAGCATCGAGAAGGCCGGCCTCGATCCGGAGGCGCTGCCGGAATCGGACAAGTCGAAGATGAATTTCGGCGGCGACAAGGCGAAGGCGTGGAAGGACATCTGGGGTGCCGGTCAGGGCGTCGGCCTGATGGACGACCTGCCGAGCGTCGGCGCGCTCGTCGAGCGCCTGAAGCGCGAGTACGACGACGCGAAGGCACGGCTCGGCATCGCACGCTGACGCACGCAGCAGCGGGATGGCCCCGCCGCTGCGCATGACGTCCGACCAAACGAAAAAGCGCGAACCGCAACGGCTCGCGCTTTTTTCATGTCCGCCTGCGGGCGGCCGACGCCGGTCAGCCGGCGCGCTTGATCCGCGTGATCGGCAGCACGCGCAGGCGCGACTCGATCGACGGGCACAGCGACTGCCCTTCGAAGCGCGCGGCGAGGAAGTCGACGAACGAACGGACCTTCGCGGACACGTGACGACGGCTCGCGTACACCGCATAGATCGGCGCCTCGTGCGGCGGCACCGAATCGAGCAGCACCGGCACGAGCCGGCCGGATTCGATGTCGTCGCCGACCACCTCGGTGCCGAGCAACGCGATGCCCGCGCCCGCGAGCACGGCCGCACGCAGCCCCTCGAGATGGTTCACGATCAGGTTGCCGTGCAGGTTCACGCGCGACGCGGCGGCCGCGTCGATCACCAGCGAATCGAGCATCGTCGAATTCGAATCGCGGCGCAGGTAGTTGTGGTGCGCGAGATCGGCAATCGTCTGTGGCGTGCCGTGCTTCTCGAGATACTCAGGCGATGCCACCAGCAAAATGTGCGCAGTCGCGATCTGCCGCGCGACCAGCGACGACGATTTCAACCCGTTCGGCGCCGCGCGCACCGCGACGTCGTAGCCCTCCTCGATGAGGTCGACCACGCGATCGGACAGCGTCATGTCGACGGTCACGTCCGGGAAACGGCCCGCGTAATCGGTGACGGCCTGCATCACGTGTCGCAGTCCGAACGCGGATAGCGACGTCACGCGCAAACGGCCCTGCGGCACGACGCTCGCGGCGCCGACCGCCTGTCCGGCTTCGTCGAGTTCCGACAGCGCCTGCACGAGGCGCTCATAGTATTCGCGCCCCGCCTCGGTCGGCGCGACACGTCGAGTCGTACGATGCAGCAGCCGCGCGCCGAGCTGCTGCTCGAGATGCATCACGTGCTTGCTCGCCATCGCGGCCGACATCTGCATGCGCTCGGCCGCGCCGACGAAGCTGCCCACTTCGACGACGTAGCGAAACACATTCATGCTGACGAGGGTATCCATCGAACTAGCTCGCAATTCCTGGGAATCATGCAATTACGAGATAGGGTAACAAAGGTGAGGAAACAAGAAGGTCAACAAAGGCAAAACGGCGCCGCGGATGGCGGCGCCGTTTCGGGGCGGGAACCGGCAGGCCGGTCGCGCAGCGCGGTGTACGCGTTCGGCGAACGAATCGTCAGAACTTCGCGCGGATGCCTGCGCCGAACGTGTTGCCGCTCGACAGGCCGCTGATGTGGTCGTTCATGTACGCAGCGTAGACATCGGTACGCTTGGACAGCGGATAGTCGTAGCCGACGGCCCAGGTCTGGCGCGTCTGGTCGAGGCCGCCCCCGTCGCGCGAGTACGCGTACGACGCCATCGCGTTGCCGACGCCGAGCGGCACCGACACGCCGCCCTGCGCGGTATTCACGTGCCAGCTGCCCGCGACCTGGTCATTCTTCGTATACATATACTGGCCGAACAGCTTCACGTACTTCAGGTCGTAGGTCGCGCCGACCAGCCCGATGCCCTGGCTCTTCATGCCGGTCACCAGCGAACTCAGGTCCTGCGGGCCGCTGTTGAAGTTCACGTACTGGTAGACGGCGGTCGCCGCGAACGGGCCGTTCGCGTAGTTGAACTGCGCGCTCCACTTCTTCGAGCGGTTGTCGCCGGCCTGGTTGCCGAGCGCGTACATCGCCGCGAAATTCAGGCCGCCGAACGAAGGCGACGTGTACGACAGCGCGTTGTTCCAGCCCGAATCGCCGACCGCGCCCTGGTCACTCGGATAGGTCGGGAACGTGCCGAGGCCGAGGAACACGTGGTACACCATCGGCGAGAAGGTGTACGAGTCGTAGAACGGGTTGAACAGGATCGTCGACAGGAACAGGTGCGTCGTCAGACGGCCCGCCGTCACCGTGCCGTACGGCGAGCTGACGCCGACATACGCGTTGCGCGCGAAGAACGTATCGCCCTGGAAGCGGCCGAACTGGCCGTTCTGTGCACGGAAGAAGCTCTCCATCGTGAAGATCGCCTTGTAGCCGCCGCCGAGATCCTCGGCGCCGTGCAGGCCCCAGTACGACGTCGACATCCCGCCGCCCGACACGTTCCATGCGCGATTGCCGCCCGGGAACTTGGTTGCGCCGACCCATTCGTCGACCTGACCGTAGAGCGATACGCTCGACTGTGCGTGGACGGGTACGGTTGCCGCGACGCAGGCGGTCGCGGCGATCAGCTTGACGGACGTGCGCGACGCACGGCGAGCGAATGCTTTCATGGGATCTCCAGGTATTGTCGAATAGTCGATAAGTGGCGCGAGCGTTGTTTTTTGGAGCCGATTGCTTGCGTCGTATGGGGCGCAGCCATCTTTACGGATCATTCGTCCGGTCAAAATTGCGCACACTTATTGCGGGTATAGCGGCGGCATTAACTTTGCGGAATCGACACGTGACCGGGCACGCCACAGCCGCCCCGCGCGGGGCGGGCACGCGGCGGGACGGCCGCGCGGCACGCGCGTGCCGGGCGCGAAAGATAGCGCAATGCGGCGGGAAAATCAGCGGAAATCTGCGCGCGACTGTGGCGAATTCGCATCAGCCGGCGAGGGACGAACGCGCGGGGCGCTCAGTTTCGGTAGAACGGGGAGAAATACGGCGAGTGCGCAGGCTCTTCCTGCGAGCGGGGCGGCGGCATCGGACGGCCACCGCGCTCCTCGTTGTAGCGCGCGACATCGGCGCGGATCGAGCCGGTGCGCAGCGGCACGTTGCCACCGCCCGGCGGGCGCGGCATCTGCCGCGAGTCGGCACTGATCGGACGATACGGGCTTTGCGCGGCGTAGTGGCCGTAGGACGGCGTCGGCCGCAGCCCCCAGCGCGAGCCGTAGCCGCTCACGCCGCCGGCACGTGCGCCGCCGGGCGGCATGGCATGGCGCCAGACCGGCGCGCCGCCGGCCGGCTGGCCGTACCCGCGCATGTCGCCGCCGCCGAAACCGTGGCCGCCGAACGCATGACCGCCGTGCGGCGGCTGCGCGAGCGCGACCGGCACCAGCAACGCGCAGAGCGCGCCTGCCACCCATCGTCCGACCTTCAGTTTCACCCGTTCCGTCATCTTTCAGAGCCTGTTACCGCTCGCCGCCGGCTGTTTCCGGCCGACGCAAGCCTTTCAGCAGTAATTTATGAGCGGTCCGAAACGGTGTCGAGCCAAAAAGTGTTAGGTCGCGGGCATCGGTGTAACACCATGTTACTGCTAGGTTTTTTCACTTCGGCGGGCGAGCCGGACAGAACATTCTTCTGCCGTTTTGCGCATCGGCGGGCCTCGTCGGCAGGCCGCTGTTGTGCCGCCGTTACGGCGCAGCTGCATGCAAATGAATCATCAATCGATTCACACAATGAATTTGTGTATTGAATGACCAACCGGGACAATATCGGGATTCGCGCGCGCGAGGTGCGCGCCCGCCGTTTCCGAATCGAGTTCCCGATGGCCCGTCCCCGTTTCCTTCCCGACAACTTCACGCTCGCGCTCGTCGGCACCGTCGTGCTCGCGAGCCTGCTGCCGTGCCGCGGCGCGGCCGCCCACGCGTTCAACTGGGCGACCAACATCGCCGTCGGCCTGCTGTTCTTCCTGCACGGCGCGAAGCTGTCGCGCGAAGCCGTCGTCGCGGGGGCGACCCACTGGCGGCTGCACGCGGTCGTGCTGCTCAGCACGTTCGCGCTGTTCCCGCTGCTCGGCCTCGCGCTGAAGCCCGTGCTGCAGCCGCTCGTCACGCCGACGCTGTATGCCGGCGTGCTCTTTCTGTGCACGCTGCCGTCGACGGTCCAGTCGTCGATCGCGTTCACGTCGATCGCGAAGGGCAACGTGCCGGCCGCCGTGTGCGCGGCGTCCGCGTCGAGCCTGCTCGGCATTTTCGTGACGCCGGCGCTCGTCGGGCTGATGATCACGTCGCAGTCGGCCGCGGCCGCGTCGCCGTGGAGCACCGTCGGCAGCATCGTGATGCAGCTGCTGGTGCCGTTCATCGCCGGCCAGCTGCTGCGGCCCGTGATCGGCGGCTGGATCGAGCGCAATCGCGGCGTGCTGCGCTTCGTCGACCAGGGCTCGATCCTGCTGGTCGTCTACGTCGCGTTCAGCGAGGCCGTGAACCAGGGGCTCTGGCACCAGATTCCGGCGCGCGCGCTCGGCGGCCTGCTGGTCGTGAACGTCGTGCTGCTCGTGATCGCGCTACTGCTGACCACGTTCGTCAGCAAACGGCTCGGCTTCAACCGGGCCGACCAGATCACGATCATCTTCTGCGGCTCGAAGAAGAGCCTCGCGGCCGGCGTGCCGATGGCGAAGGTGATCTTCTCGGCGCAGGCCGTCGGCGCGATCGTGCTGCCGCTGATGCTGTTCCACCAGATCCAGCTGATGGCGTGCGCGGCGCTCGCGCAGCGCTGGGGCGCGCGCGACATGAGCGGCGAGCGCGACGGTCAGGATGGTGTGGCCGGCGCCGCACGCGGGCGCGGCGCGCTGAACGCGGGCAAGCGCTGACGCGGGAAAGCGCGGCGGGTGGGGCCTGCCGCGCCGGTTTATCTACCCCGCACTCCGCCCTCCGCCCTTCGCCCTTCGCTTTCCGCTTTCCGCTTTCCGCTTTCCGCTTTCCGCTTTCCGCTTCCCGCTTTCCGCTTTCCGCTTTCCGCTTTCCGCTTCCCGCTTCCCGCTTCCCGCTTCCCCCTCCACCGTAACCCCACGCCACCACGCGATGCATGCACCATCGACGCGCATCGCGTCACGAAATCTTCATTCAATTCCTCACGCGCGCTGCCGTTAAAGTCGGGCGTCCCGTCGCTTCGGCCGCCCTCGCCCTCACCCATGCCCGCGCCTCACCCCGACTCCGCTGCTGCCCCCACGACGCGCCTGATCGCGCAGCGCGCGCTCGCCGCCGTGTTCCAGCCGATCGTCGACCTCGGGTCGGGCACGGTCGTCGGCTACGAAGGGCTGATCCGCGGCCCGCGCGGCACCGAGCTCGAGCCGCCCGCCGCGCTGTTCGCGCAGGCTGCCCGCGACGGCACGACCGTCGCGCTCGAACAGGCGGCCGCGCTCACCTGCCTCGACGCGTTCGCGGCGCTCGGCTGCGCCGGCAAGCTGTTCCTCAACTTCAGCGCCGGCACGATCCTGCAACTCGCGCGCGAACGCGAGCGCGCGCGGCAGCTGCTCTGCCGTGCGCGGATCGGCGCCGAGCGCATCGTGATCGAGCTGACCGAGCAGACCGCGCTGCCGGACGTCGCGCGCATCGGGCCGGCGGTCGCGTCGCTGCGTGACGCAGGCATCCAGTTCGCGCTCGACGACTACGGCACCGCGAACGCGAGCATGAACCTGTGGCTGCGCCTGCATCCCGACGTCGTGAAGATCGATCGCTTCTTCATTCACGACATCGCGCGCGATCCGCTCAAGTTCGAGGCCGTCAGGGCGATGCAGCATTTCGCGCACGCGAGCGGCGCGCAGCTGATCGCGGAAGGGATCGAGAACGAATGCGACCTGATCGTCGTGCGCGACATGGGCATCTGCTGCGTACAGGGCTTCCTGCTCGGCCGGCCGAACGCGCGACCGTCGCCGGTCGTCGCGCCGGCCGCGCGCGACGCGATCCGCACCCCGCACATCGCGGTGTTTCCCGGTGCGACGCGCACCGCGCGGCCGGCCGGCACGATCGCCGCGAAGATGCTGGTCGCCGCGCCGGCGCTGCCGCGCGATGCGACCAGCAACGACGTGCTCGACCTGTTCAACCGGATGCCCGACCTGCATGCGGTCGCGCTCGTCGAACGCGGGCGGCCGGTCGCGCTCGTGAATCGGCACGGCTTCATCGACCGTTTCGCGCTGCCGTACCACCGTGAGGTGTTCGGCAAGAAGCCGTGCCTGCAGTTCGCGAACGACGCGCCGCTGATGATCGACAATGCGACGCCGGTCGAGCAGCTGGCGATGCTGCTCGCGACCCACGACCAGCGCTATCTAGCAGACGGCTTCGTGATCACCGAACACGGCCGCTACGTCGGGCTCGGCACCGGCGAGAGCCTCGTGCGCGCGGTGACCGAGATGCGCATCGAGGCCGCGCGCTACGCGAATCCGCTGACGTTCCTGCCCGGCAACATCCCGATCAGCGCGCATATCGACCGCCTGCTGGCGCGCGACGCCGGCTTCCACGCGTGCTACGTCGACCTGAACCAGTTCAAGCCGTTCAACGACCAGTACGGCTACTGGCAGGGCGACGAGGTGCTGAAGTTCGCCGCGACGGTGCTGGCCGGCGTGTGCGATCCGCAGCGCGACTTTCTCGGGCACGTCGGCGGCGACGATTTCCTCGTGCTGTTCCAGCGCGACGACTGGCTCACGCGCGCGACCGACGCGATCGCACGCTTCAACGACGGCGCGCAGCGCTTCTACACGCAGGCCGACCGGCTGGCGGGCGGGCTGCACGGCGAGGACCGCCATGGCAACCCCGCGTTCTTCAGCTTCGTGACGATGGCGATCGGCGCGGTCGGCGTGCCGGCCGGCGCGCACCGCGCGATGCGCTACGGCAGCGACGAAATCGCGTCGGTCGCGGCGCTCGCGAAGCGGCGCGCGAAACAGCAGCCGGACGGGCTCGCGGTCGTCGATCTGGACGCGGGGCGAGCCGCGCTGCGCGATCGCGGCGAGCCGCCGCACGCGGCGGGCGGCTGAACGGCGGGCGGCCTGCCGGAGCGGGCAACCGGCGTGCCGGGACAAGGGCGCCGGTGCCGCGCCCGCTCGCCGGCCCCATTCCCGGCGACGGCCTGCCGACCGCCCCGCCCGCCCCGTTTCGCGCCGCACATCCGACCCCGCCCGACGCACCGCCTCCCGCCACCGGCGCATTCCACGCGATCACCTTGCCTTTTCCGCGTTTTGTTTAGTATTTTTAGTAACGGCGTTTTCGCAGATTAGCGCTCGAAAACCCGTTATTTTCGGGTATTCCCCGGCTATCCGGCCCGAATTACGTGTCAAGTTTTACTATACAATCGCCGTCACCCTAAACAAACCGGACCCCGAACGATGGGCACCACCATTCGCGACGTAGCGCGGGCGGCAGAGGTCTCGATCGGCACCGTCTCCCGCGCGCTGAAAAACCAGCCGGGCCTGTCCGAGGCCACGCGGGCGCGCATCGTCGAGATCGCGCAGCGGCTCGGCTACGACCCGGCCCAGTTGCGGCCGCGCATCCGCCGGCTCACCTTCCTGCTGCACCGGCAGCACAACCGCTTTCCCGCCAGCCCGTTCTTCTCGCACGTGCTGCACGGCGTCGAGGATGCGTGCCGCGAGCGCGGCATCGTGCCGACGCTGCTCACCGTCGGCCCGAACGACGACGTGCTGCGCCAGATGCGCCCGCACGCGCCCGACGCGATCGCGGTGGCCGGCTTCATCGAGCCCGAAACGATCGAGGCGCTCGCCGCGACCGGCCGCCCGCTCGTGCTGATCGACCTGTGGGCGCCCGGGCTGCGTTCGGTGAACATCGACAACGCGACGGGCGCAGCGCTCGCGATGCGCCACCTGCTCGCCATCGGCCGCTCGCGGATCGCGTTCATCGGCGGCTCGGCCGCGCACTACAGCATCGCGCAGCGCGCGATCGGCTACCGTCGCGCGTTCTTCGAAGCGGGGCGACTGTTCGATCCTGCGTACGAAGTGACGATCGACGCCGGGCTCGACCCCGACACCGGCGCCGCGCGCGCGATGCAGCAGCTGCTCGATGCGCCGGGGCCGCGCCCGGACGCCGTGTTCGCGTACAACGACGCCGCCGCGCTGGCCGCGCAGCGCGTGTGCATCGCGCGCGGCGTGCGGATTCCGGAAGACATCGCGATCGTCGGCTTCGACGACATCCCGGCCGCCGCGCATGCGAACCCGCCGCTCACGACGCTCGCTGTCGACAAGGAAGCGCTCGGCCGCCGCGGCGTCGAACTGCTGCTCGCGGAAGCGCCCGAACGCACCGAGATCTCCCTGCCCGTCGAGCTGATCGTGCGGGCCAGCAGCCAGCCCGCCGGCTCACCGGCGCTCGATACCGCCACGGTCACCGAATCATGAACATGCCCCCGGTCCAATCCCGCACGGCCACGCCGGCCAACCACGCGCAAGCGGCGCCGTTCGTCGCGAGCTTCCGCGACCCGTCGTTCCTGCTGTCGCACGTCGAAGACACGCTGCGCTTCTACGCGACGAACGCGTTCGACCCGACGGGCGGCTTCTACCACTACTTCCGCGACGACGGCAGCATCTACAACCGCACGTCGCGGCACCTGGTCAGCAGCTGCCGGTTCGTCTTCAACTACGCGATGGCGTACCGGCATTTCGGCGATCCGCGCCATCTCGACTACGCACGCCACGGGCTGCGCTTCCTGCGCGACGCGCACTGGGACGACGACCTGCAGGGCTACGACTGGGAGCTCGAATGGCGCGACGGCGCGAAGCGCGCGACGCTCGACGGCACGCGCCACTGCTACGGGCTCGCGTTCGTGCTGCTGGCCGCCGCGCACGCGACGATGGCCGGCATCGACGAAGCACGCGCGCTGATCGCGTCGACCTACGAGCTCGCCGAACACCGCTTCTGGGATGCGGCCGCGGGCCTCTACGCAGACGACGCGACGCCGAACTGGATGGTGTCGTCGTACCGCGGCCAGAACGCGAACATGCACATGACCGAAGCGCTGCTCGCGGCCTACGAGGCGACCGGCCACCTCACCTACCTCGACCGCGCGGAAAAGCTCGCGACCCACATCACGCAGCGCCAGGCCGCGCTGTCGGGCGGCCTCGTGTGGGAGCACTACCATGCGGACTGGTCGGTCGACTGGGACTACAACAAGGAAGACAGCTCGAACATCTTCCGTCCGTGGGGCTTCCAGCCGGGACACCAGACCGAATGGGCGAAGCTGCTGCTGCTCCTCGAACGGCACCGCCCGCTCGACTGGCTCGTGCCGCGCGCGGCCGAACTCTTCGACGCGGCGCTCACGCACGCGTGGGACGCCGATCACGGCGGCCTGTGCTACGGCTTCGGCCCCGACTTCACGATCTGCGACCACAACAAGTATTTCTGGGTGCAGGCGGAAACCTTCGCGGCGGCCGCGATGCTCGGCGCGCGCACCGGCAGCGAGCGCTTCTGGGACTGGTACGACGAGATCTGGCGCTATAGCTGGGCACATTTCGTCGATCACCGCTACGGCGCGTGGTTCCGGATCCTCACCTGCGACAACCGCAAGTACAGCGACGAAAAGAGCCCGGCCGGCAAGACCGACTATCACACGATGGGCGCGTGCTACGACGTGCTCGCGACCCTGGCACGCGCGGCGCGCAGCGAGCCGACCCAATGAGCGGCCGCACGTTTCCGGCTTTCGTGTCGGCGGGCGACATCCTGACCGACATGGTGCGCGCGGGCGACGCGCAGTGGACCTCGGTGCCGGGCGGCGCCGGCTGGAACGTCGCGCGCGCGGTCGCGCGGCTCGGCGTGCCGAGCGCGCTCGCGGGCTCGATCGGCGAGGACTGTTTCTCGGACGTGCTGTGGCGCACCAGCGAGGCAGCCGGGCTCGACCTGCGCTTCCTGCAGCGCGTCCCGCGTGCACCGCTGCTCGCGATCGTCCACGAGACGCGGCCGCCCGCGTACTTCTTCATCGGCGACGCGAGCGCGGATCTCGCGTTCGACCCGGCGCGGCTGCCGGCCGGCTGGACCGACCACGTGCAATGGGCGCACTTCGGCTGCATCAGTCTCGTGCGCGAACCGCTCGCGGGCACGCTTGTCGCGCTCGCGGCCGACCTGCACGCGCGCGGCGTGAAGATCAGCTTCGATCCGAACTACCGGAACCTGATGACGGCCGCGTACCGGCCGACGCTGGAGAAGATGGCCGGTCTCGCCGACCTGATCAAGGTGTCCGACGAGGACCTGCGCCACCTGTTCGGCGGCGACGGCCCCGACGCGGTCGCGGCGGTGCGTGCGCTGAACCCGCGCGCTGCTGTGCTCGTCACGCGCGGCGCGCAGGCGGCGACGCTCTACGCGGACGGCGACGTGCACGAGGCCAGCCCGCCGCGCGTCGAGGTGGTCGACACCGTCGGCGCGGGCGACGCGTCGATCGGCGGCATGCTGTTCAGCCTGATGGCCGCGCCGCAACGGTCGTGGCGCGCGCATCTCGAATTCGCGCTCGCGGCGGGCGCCGCCGCGTGCCGGCATACGGGTGCGCACGCGCCGACGCTCGACGAGGTCGTGGCGCTGCTCGAACGGTGACGCAATGACGACGGCGCGCTGATCGGTCGCCGATAAGCGGCGCTGTACATGCTGCGCCGCAGTGCTACGATGAAGTGTCCTATTGCGGGAGAGGCACGATGGACACGAACACGTTCACCAAGGGCATCTACACGGCCAAGGCGCATACGCAGCACTCCGCCAACGGGCAGTACCAGGGCTACGTGCTCCTCGCCCGGGACGACGGCGACGAGACGGAGAACATGCGCTACGACGTCCACACGACGAGCCCGAGCGAGGAAGAAGCGTTCGACGAGGCGAAGGCGCTGGCGCACCGGATCCTCGGCGAAATCGAACTGTAATGCGCCGAACCGTCACGCGCGCCGCGGCCCGAACGCGACGCGCCGCGTGCGGCGCGGTTCGAGGTCACCGCGCCATCATCGACACCGGCCATCAGAGCAGCCGCGCCACCAGCGACACCAGCATCGTCAGCACCAGCGTCGACATGAACGGGAACGGGTAGCGCCGCCCGCCGAGCGTCAGCGTGACGTCGCCCGGCATCCGCCCGATGCCGAGCTTGCCGAGCCACGGCCAGCAGCGCTGCAGGATCATCACCGCGACGAACGACGCCATCAGCCAGCGCAGCATCCCGGGCTCCGGTCAGAGTACGTGCGAGCGGTCGCCGCGCGCGAATGCGTCGAGCGTGCCGTCGATCCCGCGCGAGAACGCGATCACCTTGAACAGCTCGCCCATCTCGGCTTCCGAGATCAGCTTCTGCACCGCGTTCGCGGCCGGCAGGAACTGGTGGATGTCGGACGGATCGATCGCGGCCAGCGCGTCGGTAATGCCCGCGTTCAGCAGGAAGCGCGCCTGCGACGTGTAGCCGAGCAGGTCCGCGCCGGTGGCGATGCCCGCGTCGTAGATGCCAGTGAATTCGACGTGCGCGGTAATGTCCTGCAGGCCCGGGTACAGGAACGGGTCGTCGTGCGCATGGTGGCGGTAGTGGCACATGAGCGTGCCGCGGTCGCGCTGCGGATGGTAGAACTCGTGCGCGGGAAAGCCGTAGTCGACCAGCAGCACCGCGCCGCGCGCGAGCATCGTGCACACGGTGCGCGTGAACGCGAGCGCGGCTTCATGCGTCTCGGTCAGGTAGCCGTCGTCGACGTCGAGCCCCGCGAGCACCGGCGGCAGCCCGGCCGGCCCGGCGGGCCGGTCGTCGAACACGAACGCGTGCCGTGCGTCGAGCGCGACGCCGCGCTCGAGCCAGGCACCGCCCGCCTTCGAGAACAGCCGCACCGGCATCGCGTCGAGCACTTCGTTGCCGACCACCACGCCCTCGAAGCGCTCGGGCAACGCATCGAGCCAGCGCACCTTCCCGGCCAGCGCCGGCGCGGCGGCCGCGATCGTGTCGCGCTGCCGTTCGCGCAGTTCGCCGGACAGGTCGACGATCAGGTAGTCGTCGAGCTCGACACCGAGTGCATCGAGCGCGGCGAGCAGCCCGGCCGCGAGCTTGCCCGTGCCTGCGCCGAATTCCATCACGCGGCGCGTACCGCTCGCCGCGAGCGCGTCCGCGACGGGATTCGCGAGCGTCTGCGCAAACAGCGGCGACAGCTCGGGCGCCGTCACGAAGTCGCTGCCGTCGTCGGCGCGGCGCCCGAACTTGCGCGCGCCGCCGCTGTAATAGCCGAGGCCGGGCGCGTACAGCGCACGCTCCATGAAGCGGTCGAACGGCAGCCAGCCGCCGGCCGCCGCGATCTCGTCGCGCAGTTGCGCGGCGAGGGTTTCGGACTGCGCGAGCGCGTCAGGGCCGGGAGCAGGTAAACTAGCGGGTTCGTGAGCTTTCGGGTTCATCCCGGCATTGTAAATGACCGTTTCAGCCGATACGTCGCCCCCGCGCATCGCGCTCGTCGCTGGCGCGCTCGGCAGCGCGGCCGACGCCGCGTCGATCGGCCGTGCGCTCGCGACAGGATTCGCGCGGCGCGGCTGGGACGTCGCGCTGCAGCGCAGCCCCGGCGTGGCGCCCGCAGCCGCCGACGCGCTCGTCGCCGCAGTCGCCGCACTGGGCCGCCGCGCGGCCGTGCTCGACGCCGATCTGGCCCTGGAAGCCGACGCGGCCGCGCTCGTCGCCGCCTGCGGTGCGGCGCTCGGCCGGCCCGGCTGCGTGGTGTTCGTGAGCGCGTGCGCCGACACCGACGACGCGCACACGGTGGACGGCGCGTCGCTCGCCGGCGCGCTCGCGCGCAACGTGACGGCGCCGCTCGCACTGGCCCGTGCGCTCGCCGATGCGACGCCCGACGCCGCGCGCAACGACGAAACGCTGCGGGCATGCGCGATCCACGTGCTGGATCAGGCCCTGTTTCACCCGGCGCCTGCGCAGTTGTCGCACGCGCTGATGCAGGCCGCGCTGAACCGCGCGACTTCCGCGCTGGCGCTGGCGCTGGCGCCGAAGGTGCGGGTCGCGGCGCTGGTGCGCGGCCGCGCGCCGCACGCCGACGACATCGCGGCGGCGGCCTGCTATCTCGCGAGCGCGCCCGGCGTCACGGGCGCGACGCTGACCGTCGACGGCGGCGAGCACCTCGTGCCGCCCGCCGCCGGCCCGAATGACTGAACCGCGCGGGCGCGCGACCTGATCGCCGCCGCCCGCGCCGCTTTGCGTGCATGCACGCCAATTTGACTGGGACGACCATGTTTTCCGCTCTCCTGCACCCCCGCCTCGCGGACTGCCGCAGGCTCTACCTGCGCGACTACGAGGTGCACATCAACATCGGGGCCTTCGAACACGAGAAGCGCGGCGAGCAGCGCGTCGTCATCAACGTCGACCTGTTCGTGCCGCTCGCGCTGTCCACCCCCGTCGACGACCGGCTGCATGAAGTCGTCGACTACGACCTGATGAAGCAGAGCGTCGCGCAGTGCCTGGCGCGCGGCCACATCCACCTGCAGGAAACGCTGTGCGACGCGATCGCCGCGAACCTGCTGACGCACGACGCCGTGCGCGCGGTACGCGTCTGTACCGAGAAACCGGACGCCTATCCGGACTGCGACGCCGTCGGCGTCGAAGTCTTTCGCATCAAGGACGAGGAGCGCGCATGAACGCCCCCCACATGAATGACACGGCGGCCGATGGCGCCGCCATCGAAGCCACCGTCGCCGAACCCGGCCGCCGCGTGCTGACGCGCCGCGAGCAGAAGGAAGCGTACGAGAACAACAAGCTGTTCAAGCGGATCGTGCGCCAGGTCGGCCAGGCGATCGGCGACTACAACATGATCGAGCAAGGCGACAAGGTGATGGTGTGCCTGTCGGGCGGCAAGGACAGCTATGCGATGCTCGACGTGCTGCTGCGCCTGCGCGAGCGCGCGCCGATCGACTTCGACATCGTCGCGGTCAACCTCGACCAGAAGCAGCCGGGCTTCCCCGAGCACGTGCTGCCGGAGTACCTGACGCAGGTCGGCGTGCCGTTCCACATCGAGAACCAGGACACCTACAGCATCGTCAAGCGGCTCGTGCCCGAAGGCAAGACGACCTGCTCGCTGTGCTCGCGGCTGCGCCGCGGGATCCTGTACCGCGTGGCCGGCGAGCTCGGCGCGACCAAGATCGCGCTCGGCCACCACCGCGACGACATCCTGCAGACGCTGCTGCTCAACATGTTCTACGGCGGCAAGCTGAAGGGGATGCCGCCGAAGCTGCAGTCGGACGACGGCAAGAACGTCGTGATCCGCCCGCTCGCGTACGTGAAGGAAACCGATCTCGAGAAATACGCGGAACTGCGCGAATTCCCGATCATCCCGTGCAACCTGTGCGGCAGCCAGCCGAACCTGAAGCGCGCGGAAATGAAGGCGCTGATCCGTGAATGGGACAAGCGCTTCCCGGGCCGCGTCGACAACATGTTCAGCGCGCTCTCGAACGTCGTGCCGTCGCACCTGATGGATACGACCCAGTTCCCGTTCGCGTCGCTGCGCGCGACAGGCGTTGCCGACCCGCAGGGCGACATCGCGTTCGACGAGGAACCGTGCGCATCGGGTGACGCCGCCGCGGCGCCGGGCGCCGCGCAACCGATCTCGATCGTCCAGTTCGACGACCTGTAAACAGGGCGCGACCATCCGCCGGAACGGGGGCCGCGCCGCGTTCCGGGGCTGTCGCCCCGCCGCGACAGCCCCGGAACGGCAAGGGCCGCATGCTAAAATGGTCGGCTTCGAACTCCTCAGACAAGCTGGCGCCATGAATATCGTGATTTTGGCGGCAGGCACCGGCAAGCGCATGCGTTCCGCGCTGCCGAAAGTGCTCCATCCCCTGGCCGGCAGGCCGCTCCTCTCCCACGTCATCGCCACCGCGCGCACGCTGCAGCCGTCGCGGCTCGTCGTCGTCGTCGGTCATGGCGCCGAGCAGGTCCAGGCCGCCGTCGCCGCGCCCGACGTCCAGTTCGCGTTGCAGGCCGAGCAGCTCGGCACCGGCCATGCAGTGCGCCAGGCGCTGCCGCTGCTCGATCCCGCGCAACCGACGCTGGTGCTGTACGGCGACGTGCCGCTCACCCGCGCATCGACGCTGCAGCGTCTCGTCGACGCCGCGCGCGAGGGCCGCTACGGGATTCTGACCGTCACGCTCGACGATCCGACCGGTTACGGCCGCATCGTGCGCGACGCGTCCGGCTTCGTCACGCGCATCGTCGAACAGAAGGATGCGTCGCCCGAGCAGCTGAAGATCGCCGAGATCAACACCGGCATCATCATCACGCCCACGGCGCAGCTGTCGATGTGGCTCGGCGCGCTGAGGAACGAGAACGCGCAGGGCGAGTACTACCTGACCGATGTCGTCGAACTCGCGATCGAGGCCGGCTTCGAGATCGTCACGTCGCAGCCCGACGAAGAGTGGGAAACGCTCGGCGTGAACAGCAAGGCGCAGCTCGCGGAGCTCGAGCGCATCCACCAGCGCAACGTCGCGGATGCGCTGCTCGTCGACGGCGTCACGCTCGCCGATCCGGCGCGCCTCGACGTGCGCGGCACGCTGCGCTGCGGCCGCGACGTCTCGATCGACGTGAACTGCGTGTTCGAAGGCAATGTGACGCTCGCCGACAACGTGACGATCGGCGCGAACTGCGTGATCCGCAATGCGTCGATCGGCGCGGGCACGCGCATCGACGCGTTCACGCACATCGACGGCGCCGAACTCGGCGCGAACACCGTGATCGGCCCGTACGCGCGGCTGCGCCCGGGCGCGCAGCTCGCGGACGAAGCGCACGTCGGCAACTTCGTCGAGGTGAAGAACGCGGTGATCGGCCACGGCTCGAAGGCGAACCACCTGACGTACATCGGCGACGCCGACATCGGCGCGCGCGTGAACATCGGCGCGGGCACGATCACCTGCAACTACGACGGCGCGAACAAGTTCCGCACCGTCATCGAAGACGACGTGTTCGTCGGTTCGGACACGCAGCTCGTCGCGCCGGTGCGCGTCGGCCGCGGCGTGACGATCGCGGCGGGCACGACGGTATGGAAGGACGTCGCCGAGGGCGTCCTCGCATTGAACGAGAAGACGCAGGTCGCGAAAAGCGGCTACGTCCGCCCGGTCAAGAAGAAAAATTAACATCATGCGGGCGCTGCACGGCGCCCGTTTCCACATAGAGGGTAGATTTTTATGTGCGGCATTGTCGGCGCAGTTGCGCAGCGTAATATCGTTCCGGTGCTGATCGAAGGATTGCGGCGCCTCGAATACCGTGGCTACGATTCGTGCGGCGTCGCCGTGCTCGAGCCGGGCGCACCGAAGCGCGCGCGCAGCGTCGCGCGCGTCGCCGATCTCGACGCGCAGGTGCAGGAATCGCACCTCGAAGGCACGACCGGCGTCGCGCACACGCGCTGGGCGACGCACGGCGCACCCGTCACGCACAACGCGCACCCGATCTTCTCGTCGAACGCGCTCGCGCTCGTCCACAACGGCATCATCGAGAACTTCGAGACGCTGCGCGACACGCTGCGCGCGAAGGGCTACGAATTCGTGTCGCAGACCGACACCGAAGTGATCGCGCACCTCGTGCACAGCCTGTATCGCGGCAACCTGTTCGAGGCCGTGCGCGAAGCCGTGCAGCAGCTGCACGGCGCGTATGCGATCGCAGTGACCCACAAGGACCAGCCGCACACCGTCGTCGGCGCGCGCCAGGGTTCGCCGCTCGTCGTCGGCCACGGCGACGGCGAGAACTTCCTCGCGTCCGACGCGCTCGCGCTGGCCGGCAGCACCGACCACTTCACGTTCCTCGAGGAAGGCGACGTGTGCGAGCTGTCGCTCGACGGCGTGAAGATCGTCGACCGTCACGGCGCGCTCGCGCAGCGCGAGATCCGCGTCGTCAGCGCGTACGGCGGCGCGGTCGAGCTGGGCCCGTATCGCCACTTCATGCAGAAGGAAATCTTCGAGCAGCCGCGCGCGATCAGCGACACGGTGCCGCAAACCGAAGCCTTCGACGCAACGCTGTTCGGCGACGCCGCACCCGCCGCGTTCGCGGACATCGACAGCCTGCTGATCCTCGCCTGCGGCACGAGCTACTACTCGGGCCTCACTGCGAAGTACTGGCTCGAATCGATCGCGAAGATCCCGACCCAGGTCGAGATCGCGAGCGAATACCGCTACCGCGACTCGGTCCCGAACCCGCGCCAGCTCGTGCTGGTGATCTCGCAGTCGGGCGAGACGGCCGACACGCTCGCCGCGCTCAAGCACGCGCAATCGCTCGGCCACACGCATACGCTCGCGGTGTGCAACGTCGCGACGAGCGCGATGGTGCGCCTCACCGAGATGCAGTTCCTGACGCACGCGGGCACCGAGATCGGCGTTGCGTCGACGAAGGCGTTCACGACCCAGCTGGTCGCGCTGTTCGTGCTGGCCGCGACGCTCGGCAAGCTGCGCGGGCACGTCGACGCCGCGCAGGAAGCGGAATTCCTGAAGCAGCTGCGCCACCTGCCGGCCGCGCTGAACAGCGTGCTCGCGCTCGAGCCGCAGATCATCGCGTGGGCGGAGGAATTCGCCCGCAAGGAAAACGCGCTGTTCCTCGGCCGCGGGCTGCATTACCCGATCGCGCTCGAAGGCGCGCTGAAGCTGAAGGAAATCTCGTACATCCACGCGGAGGCCTATCCGGCCGGCGAACTGAAGCACGGGCCGCTCGCGCTCGTCACGGAAGCGATGCCGGTCGTCACGGTCGCGCCGAACGACACGCTGCTCGAGAAGCTGAAGTCGAACATGCAGGAAGTGCGCGCGCGCGGCGGCGAACTGTACGTGTTCGCCGACGCGGATACGCAGATCGTCAACGACGACGGCCTGCACGTGATCCGGATGCCGGAACACTACGGGCAGCTGTCGCCGATCCTGCACGTCGTGCCGCTGCAGCTGCTCGCGTATCACACCGCGTGTGCGCGCGGCACCGACGTCGACAAGCCGCGCAACCTCGCGAAGTCGGTGACGGTAGAGTAAGCAATCGGCGCAGTGCAGTCCGGCGCGCCGACGAGACAGACGGAGAGACCATGGTAAGACTGTTTGGATGCGGATTGCTGGCGCTGACCGTCGCGTCGACGGGCTGGGCGGCCGAGCACTACGTCGAAGTCTGGAACCCGCCGGAGGCGCGGCTGCCGGCGGCCCGCACGCCGGCAGCACGCACGGGCGCCGACCCTCGCGCCGGCAGCAAGGGCGCGGAAAAGCATGCGAGCGTGCCGCCGAAAGCTGTCGTGAAGCCGCACAAGCGCCGCGTCGCGCAGGCCATGAAAACCGCCCCGCATCGTCCGCCCGCCGCCGCGGCCGAAGCGCCGGCCGCACCGCACCCGGTCGCGCAGCCCGCACCGGGCCGGCTCACGGTGATGCAGCCGGCCGCGCCCGACGCGACGCACGCGCTCGGTTTCTCCGACATCCCGCGTCAATACACGCCGGACGGCAACGTGCTGCGGGTCGGCACGGGCAGCCGTTCCGCGGAGGTGACTCGATAATGGAAGCGCAGACCTATCACGGCTACCAGATCTGGGGCCATTCGATCCTGCAGCAGGACGAGATCCTGCAACCCGAACGCTTCGCGGCGAGCGGCACGATCACGCAGAACAACCGCCTCGTCGAAGCGTCGGGCGTGCTCGGCGTGTTCGATACCGAGGACGACGCGCGCGAAGCGGGGCTCGAATGGGCCCGCGCCTGGATCGACAGTCATCGCTGAGCGGCCGTGAACCGTGCATGAAACAACAAGGGGCGTCGATGACGCCCCTTGTCTCATTCGAACCGGGAAAGATCAGGCCGCCGGCCGCGGCGGCCGCATGGCCGTCTGGGGCCGGCCGACGAGCCGTGCCAGCACGACGATCGTGACCAGCGTCGCGACGTACGCGGCGATCTGGATGCCCGCCGGACGCGCGGTATAGCCGATCAGCGTATGCAGCGCCTTGCCGACGATGCTCGTTTCCTTGAGCAGCCACGACGTATCCCACACCGCATCGCCCCACGACGGCACGAGGCCGGCGGCGAGCAGGAAACCGACGCACTGGCTCGCCATCCCTGCCGCGAGCAGCACGATCAGCCCGTTGGTGACGGAGAACAGGCGCTTCAGCGGAATCTGCAGCAGGCCCGCGTACATCGCATAGCCGAGCCCGGCCCCGCCGAGCACGCCGAGCAGCCCGCCGACGATCATCTGCGGCGTCTGCCCCGGATCGCCCGCCGCGATGCCGTACAGAAACAGCACGGCCTCGGAGCCCTCGCGCAATACCGCCACGCCGACCACGATCGCGAGCCCCGTCAGCGGCCGGCTGCCGGCCGCGACGGCCCGCCCGACCTCACCCATGTGCAGCGCCATCTCGCGGCCGTGCCGGCTCATCCAGATGCAGTGCCAGGCCAGCATCAGCGTCGCGACGAACATCACGCCGGCGTTGAAGACTTCCTGCCCCATGCCGGACGCCCATTGCGAGATCACGTCCGCGAATGCGGCGATCAGGCCGGCGCCGATCACGCCGCCGACGAGCCCGCCGCCGACCCACCAGCCGCGGCGCGGCACGCCCTTCGTCGCGGCCATCACGATCGAGACCACCAGCGCGGCCTCGAGCACTTCACGAAAGACGATCAGGGCAGTAGACAGCATGTCGGTATCCGCTTACTTGACGGTCAGGTGCGTCTTCGACTGCGCTTCGTGATACTCGTCGTGGAACTCGTAGGTGCCTGCCTTCAGCGGCCCGACCAGGATCTCGACCGACTTGCCGGCCGGCACGACCTTCTCCGCCTTGAAATCGTCGCTCTCGAATTCCGCGGGCGTCGCATCGAGGTTCTTCACAACGAACTTCACCTTCTTGCCGGCCGGGATCGTCACGCCTTCGGGCGAAAACTTGTGATCCTTCAGCGTCAGGTTGACGACATCGTCGGCAGCGAATGCGGAGGTTGCCGATGCGCCCAGCAGGGCCAGTGCGAAGCCGATAGCGAAACGAGTCATGTGCGTAATGAAGTGAAATATCGAAGGGGATTGATACTAAGATCGATTCGCATTTTCACCCCGGAGTACCCTTACTGCAATCATGGAGATTGTAGGTCAGCGGCGCGCCGCGCGCCTTGTCGCACAAGGCTTCCACCAGACTTCGCCGACAATGCGTCGCCGTCAATCGGGACAAGTTCGGACTGACGCTCGCGCGCGAGCCGCAATTCATCTGACTTCCGCCTTACAAATCGCCACGCGACACCGAACGCTGCGAGCACACTTGACCTTCCCACCATGGCAAGCTTCATGCTGAGCGTACTCGTCAATCGTCAACTCAGGAGAACACGATGGAATTCGAAGTCCAGGACATGACCTGCGGCGGCTGTGCCAACGCGATCACGCGCGCGGTGACGGCCGCCGATCCCGCCGCGAAGCTCGATATCGACGTCGCCGCGAAGACCGTCAAGGTCGAATCGACGCAAGGCGTCGAACGCGTGCAGTCGATCATCGAGGCCGCGGGCTTCCACCCGGCGCTGCGCACCGCCTGAAGCACGCGGGCGCGGTGCCGCCCGGCGCCGCGCCCGCAGGTTGGTCCGTCGCGTCAGCGCAGCCGGATCAGCGTCGACTTCAGCTCGGTGTACTTCTCGAGCGCGTGCAGCGACTTGTCGCGGCCGTTGCCCGACTGCTTGTAGCCGCCGAACGGGAAGTTCATGTCGCCGCCCTCGTCGTAGCAGTTCACCCATACCGTGCCCGCCCGCAGCCGGCGCGACACGTCGTGCGCGGTCGTCAGGTCCGACGTCCATACGGCCGCCGCGAGCCCGTACTCGGTATCGTTCGCGATCCGCACCGCCTCGTCGACATCGTCGAACACGATCACCGACAGCACGGGGCCGAAGATCTCCTCGCGCGCGATCCTGGCATCGGGCTTCACCTCGAACACGGTCGGCTCGACGTAGAAGCCGCCCGACTCCTCCTTCACGCGCGCGCCGCCCGTCACGAGCGTGCCTTCCTTGCGCCCGGCGTCGATGTAGCCAAGCACGCGTTCGAGCTGGATGCCGTCGACGATCGCGCCCATCGACACCGACGGATCGAGCGGATTGCCGGGCACGTACGCACGCGCGGCCGCGACGAGTTTCTCGATGAACGCGTCCTTGATGTCGCGATGCACGAGCAGCCGCGAGCCCGCCGTGCACATCTCGCCCATGTTGTAGAAGATCGCACCGGCCGCGGCCTGCGCGGCGCGGTCGAGATCCGGACAATCGGGCAGCACGATGTTCGGCGACTTGCCGCCAAGTTCGAGCCACGCGCGCTTCAGGTTCGACTGCGCGGCGTACTGCATGATCAGCTTGCCGACCGCGGTGGAGCCGGTGAATGCGATGCAGTCGACGTCGCGGTGCAGCGCGAGCAGCTTGCCCGGTTCGCCCGCGCCCGGCACGACGTTGAACACGCCCGCCGGGATGCCGGCCTCGTATGCGAGCTGCGCGACGCGGATCGCGGTCAGCGGCGACTTCTCCGACGGCTTCAGCACGACGCTGTTGCCGGCCGCGAGTGCCGGGCCGAACTTCCATGCGGCCATCAGGATCGGGAAGTTCCACGGCACGACGGCCGCCACCACGCCGACCGGTTCGCGCGTGACGAGGCCGACGAGATGATGGTCGGCCGGCGCGACCTCGCCGCCGACCTTGTCGATCGCCTCGGCGAACCACTCGACGCAATACGCGGCGCCCGGCACATCGACCGTCGTCGTGTCGCCGATCGGCTTGCCCGCGTCGAGCGTCTCCAGCAGCGCCAGTTCGTCGAGATGCTCGCGCATCAGCGCGCCCCAGCGCAGCAGCACGGCCTTGCGCGCGCGCGGGTTCAATCCGGCCCACACGCCCGCGTCGAACGCGCGGCGCGCGGCCGCGACGGCGGCGTTCACGTCGGCTTCGCCGCAATCGGCCACCTTCGCGAGCACGCGGCCGTCGATCGGGCTCACGCAGTCGAACGTCTTGCCGCCGTGCGCGTCTCGCGACGCGCCGTCGATGAATGCGCGCCCATCGATCTCGAGCGACGCCGCCTTGTCCTGCCAGTCAGCCAAAGTCAACTTGTTCATCAGGATGCCTCAATTGTTGTGGCATTCGCGCTGCAGCACGCCGCGCAACGGCAACACTGCCGGCGGCGAATGCGGTGATGCGCGGTCAGAAGGTGGCCGGCGAATTGGCCGACACGACCTCGCAGAGCTGTTCCGCGCTGGGATTGCGAAAACGGTGCGGCAAACGGCTTTCGAAGTAGTAGCCGTCTCCGGGGTCGAGCAGCCAGGTCGCGCCGTCGACGGTGAGCTCGAGCCGGCCCGACACGACGACACCGCCCTCATGCCCCGCGTGCACGAGCATCTCGGGCCCCGTATCGGCGAGCGGCTGGTAGATCTCGCGCATGATGCACATGTTGCGGTCCTTCACGCCCGCGCCGACGAGATGAAACGCGAGCGCGTCGTTGCCGAGGTTCGGCATCTCGTCGCGACGCGACACGACCGAGCGCGACTCGACCAGCTCGAACGTGAAGAACTCCGCGAGACTCATCGGGATGCATTCGAGCAACTTCTTCAGCGAGCCGACCGACGGGCTCACGCGGCCCTGTTCGATCAGCGAGATCGTGCCGTTGGTCACGCCGGCCCGCTTCGCGAGCTCGCGCTGCGACAGGCCATGCTTGTTGCGCACGAAGCGCAGGCGCTCGGCGACTTCGGTAGACATCGATTCGGTTTCGGGCACGATAGGTAGCGCGGTGAGAAAGTGAAACGACGCGTTAGGCAGCCGTTGAATATTCTAATCACTTTATGCCGCGCATCAGCGGGGAAAACCCTGAAAGGCGTTCGAAATAATGAACACCTCGCGAGTCATTCCGTTTACGAATATTTTGTTCGCAGTGCTCGGGAAAGCCCTGACACACGACCGTCAAAAAACATTTGACGCCGTTTTTGGCTCGTATATGCTGGCTCTCAGGTCAGCGTCATTGGCCATTCATAGGCACCAGAAAACGTTATCGCAACGTAAAAATTGATGCCCATCGATGTAAGTGACGCGAGCCCGGCACCTCGATTATTTTAAACGCCCCGCGCGCCAAAACGATCAGGTGTTCAATACTTTCAACAAACCAGTCGAGTGTAATCGTGAGAGTCCGTGGCCCTCTGGTGAGGTGGGATCGAGGCGATGTGCGAAGTTTGCGCAGCGCTGTTCCCGCTTCCGATGGCAGTTGCGGCTGGCATAGTCCTCGCCTGCTGCACCTGTCGATCTACACCATCCTGTCCCGTCGTTCCGTTCGGCGTCACAACGCCGTTTCCGCACGCGCATTCGTGGCCGTCGATACCGACGAAGTCGCGTCGCTGCTGCCATAGCGCCTCTCCCCCTTTTCTCGTCGTTCGTTTCAGCTGCCTGCTCGTTAGCCGCGTCGTCTGCGCGGTGACGGAACGCGTTCGCGCATGCCTTGCCGCGTCGCGCCTCGCAACGAAACGAACGACGGCCTGACCGTCGCGCGCAGCGCGGATCGCCATGCGAGCCCGTTGCGCCCATTCACCAGCGGCCTTGCGCATTTCGCCAGGCTGCGGGGCCGTGTCGCGCCTGCATTTCGCGCTGTTCCTGCGCAATGCACACGGCAGCCCTACGGACAACTGATTGACGTCATGGAAAGGAAACCCCTCGTCGGCATCACCGCCGACTTCACGCAGCTCGGCGCACACGCGTCGCACACGGTTGGCGACAAGTACGTCGCGGCGATCGTCGACGGCGCGCACGCGTTCGCGATGGTGCTGCCGGCACTCGGCGATCGCCAGTCGGTCGACGACGTGCTCGACACGGTCGACGGCCTGCTGTTTACCGGCAGCTACTCGAACGTCGAGCCGCACCTGTATGGCGGCGAGCCGAGCGCGCCAGGCACGAAGCACGATCCCGCACGCGACGCGACGACGCTGCCGCTGCTGCGCGCCGCGATCGCGGCGGGCGTGCCGGTGCTCGCCGTATGTCGCGGCTTCCAGGAGCTGAACGTCGTCTGCGGCGGCACGCTGCACCAGCGCGTGCACGACGTGCCGGGCCTCGCCGATCATCGCGAAGACGACGATGCGCCGATGGACACGCAATATGGCCCGGCGCACACCGTGCGCCTGACGCACGGCGGCGTGCTGCACGCGCTCGCCGGCGGCCGCGACGACGTGTACGTGAACTCGCTGCACAAGCAGGGCATCGCGCAGCTCGGTTCCGGCCTCGCCGTCGAGGCCGTCGCGCCGGACGGCCTGATCGAGGCCGTCAGCGTCGTCGATGCACCGGCGTTCGCCCTCGCCGTGCAATGGCACCCGGAATGGCGGCATGCGCATGACCCGCTGTCGAGCGCGATTTTCCGCGCCTTCGGCGACGCCTGCCGCACGCGCCGCAACGCCCGCACGCGTGCCGCGGCCGCCGCCGCGCTCGCTTGAGCGCGCCGACCCACATAACGAGAACGAGAACGAGAACGAGAACGAGAACAGACATGCAAGACATCGAAGATTTTCTGAAGCAACACCGGATCACCGAAGTCGAAGCGATCATTCCCGACATGGCCGGTATCGCGCGCGGCAAGATCACGCCGCGCAACAAGTTCACGTCCGGCGAATCGATGCGCCTGCCGCAGGCCGTGATGGTGCAGACCGTCACCGGCGAATATCCGGAAGACGGCTCGCTCACCGGCGTGACCGACCCCGACATGGTGTGCGTGCCCGACACGTCGACGATCCGCCTGATTCCGTGGGCGGTCGACCCGACCGCGCAGGTGATTCACGACTGCGTGCACTTCGACGGCTCGCCGGTCGAGATCTCGCCGCGCTACGTGCTGCGCCGCGTGCTCGACCTGTACAAGGCGAAGGGCTGGAAGCCCGTGGTCGCGCCGGAGCTCGAGTTCTACCTGGTCGACATGAACAAGGACCCGGACCTGCCGCTGCGTCCGCCGGTCGGCCGCACAGGCCGCCCCGAGACAGGCCGCCAGTCGTATTCGATCGAGGCGGTGAACGAATTCGATCCGCTGTTCGAGGACATCTACGAGTACTGCGAAGCGCAGAACCTCGACATCGACACGCTGATCCATGAAGTCGGCGCCGCGCAGATGGAGATCAACTTCATGCACGGCGACGCGCTGTCGCTGGCCGACCAGGTGTTCCTGTTCAAGCGCACGGTGCGCGAGGCCGCGTTGCGCCACAACATGTACGCGACGTTCATGGCCAAGCCGATGGAAAACGAGCCGGGCTCCGCGATGCACGTGCACCAAAGCATCGTCGACGAGGAAACGGGCCGGAACCTGTTCACCTCGCAAGAAACGGGCGGCGCGACCTCGCTGTTCTACAACTACCTCGCGGGGCTGCAGAAGTACACGCCGGCGCTGATGCCGATCTTCGCGCCGTACATCAACTCGTACCGCCGGCTGTCGCGTTTCATGGCCGCGCCGATCAACGTGCAGTGGGGCTACGACAACCGCACGGTCGGCTTCCGCATCCCGCACTCGGGCCCGGCCGCACGACGCATCGAGAACCGGATCCCGGGCGTCGACTGCAACCCGTACCTCGCGCTCGCGGCGACGCTCGCGGCCGGCTATCTCGGCATGACGCAGCGCCTCGAGCCGACCGAGCCGCTCGTCAGCGACGGCTACGAGTTGCCGTACCAGCTGCCGCGCAACCTCGAGGAAGGACTCACGCTGATGGCCGCGTGCGAGCCGCTCGGCGAGATTCTCGGCCACAAGTTCCTGAAGGCGTATTTCGCGCTGAAGGAAACCGAATACGAAGCGTTCTTCCGCGTGATCAGCTCGTGGGAACGCCGTCATCTGCTGCTGCACGTGTAAGCGCGCGCACAACCGCATTACGGAAATACGGAGGAAACATGACTTACCGCAACGAATCCGCGTGGATCCAGCCGGCCGCGCCGGCGGCCCGCACGACGCAGGCACGCTCGACTGCCGAATACCGCGCGCTCGACGCCGCGCACCACATCCACCCGTTCTCGGACATGGGTGCGCTCAATCGCGCGGGCAGCCGCGTGATCGTGAAGGCCGACGGCGTCTACCTGTGGGACTCGGACGGCAACAAGGTGATCGACGGCATGGCCGGCCTCTGGTGCGTGAACGTCGGCTACGGCCGCAAGGAACTTGCGGACGCCGCGTATCGCCAGATCCAGGAACTGCCGTTCTACAACACCTTCTTCAAGACGACGCACCCGCCGGTGATCGAACTGTCGGCAATGCTCGCCGAAGTGACGCCCGCAGGCTTCAACCACTTCTTCTATTGCAACAGCGGCTCGGAAGGCAACGATACCGTGCTGCGCCTCGTGCACCAGTACTGGCGCGTACAGGGCAAGCCGCAGAAGAAGTATGTGATCTCGCGCAAGAACGGCTATCACGGCTCGACGATCGCCGGCGGCACGCTCGGCGGGATGGGCTACATGCACGAGCAGATGCCGTCGAAGGTCGAGCACATCGTGCACATCGACCAGCCGTATTTCTTCGGCGAAGCGCAACCGGGCGAGACGCCGGAAGCGTTCGGCCTCGCACGCGCGCAGCAGCTCGAAGCGAAGATTCTCGAACTCGGCGCGGAGAACGTCGCGGCGTTCATCGGCGAGCCGTTCCAGGGCGCGGGCGGCGTGATCTTCCCGCCGTCGACGTACTGGCCGGAAATCCAGCGGATCTGCCGCAAGTACGACATCCTGCTGGTCGCCGACGAAGTGATCGGCGGGTTCGGCCGCACCGGCGAATGGTTCGCCCACCAGCACTTCGGCTTCGAGCCGGACCTGATCACGATGGCCAAGGGCCTGACGTCGGGTTACGTGCCGATGGGTGCGGTCGGCATCCATGAACGCATCGCACGCCCGATCATCGACAACGGCGAGTTCAATCACGGCCTCACGTACTCGGGCCACCCGGTCGCAGCTGCGGTCGCGGTCGCGAACCTGAAGCTGCTGCGCGACGAAGGGATCGTCGAGCGCGTGAAGCACGACACGGGCCCCTACTTCCAGGCGCTGATGCGCGAAACCTTCGCGCGTCACCCGATCGTCGGCGAAGTGCACGGTCACGGGATGGTCGCGAGCCTGCAGCTCGCCGAGTCGCCGGCCGAACGCCGCCGCTTCGCGAACGGCGGCGAGGTCGGCACGATCTGCCGCGACTTCTGCTTCAACGGCAACCTGATCATGCGTGCGACCGGCGACCGGATGCTGCTTTCGCCACCGCTCGTGATCTCGCGTCAGGAAATCGATGAACTCGTATCGAAGGCGAAGAAGGCCGTCGATGCGACCGCCCAGCAACTGGGCCTTTCGTAACGGCTTTGCCTACAGGCGTGCGGCGGGCGCCGCACGCCACCATAACCCAAGGGAATTCCACCATGCGTGCCTGCCTTCTTCGCCAAGCCTGTTCCGTCGCGGCCCTTGCCGCCGCGGCCGCGTTCACGTCGGTCGCCAGCCCGTCGGCGCATGCCGACGAGCTGAACGTCTACAACTGGTCCGACTACATCGCACCCGACACGATCCCGAACTTCCAGAAGCAGACGGGCATCCACGTCAAGTACGACAATTACGACAGCGACGACACGCTGCAGGCGAAGCTGTTGGCGGGCAGCTCGGGCTACGACATCGTCGTGCCGACCTCGAACTACATGGCCAAGCAGATCCAGGCCGGCGTGTACCAGAAGCTCGACAAGTCGAAGATCCCGAACCTCGCGAACCTCGATCCGCTGTTGATGAAGATGATCGCGGATGCCGATCCGGGCAACCAGTACGGCGTCCCCTGGGCGTACGGCACGGACGGCATCGGCTACAACGCGCAGGCGGTGAAGAAGGCGCTCGGCGACAAGGCGCCGGTCGACAGCTGGGCACTGGTGTTCGACCCGGCCAACATGGAGAAGCTGAAAGGCTGCGGCGTGTCGTTCCTCGACCAGGCCGTCGACGTGTTCGCGGCCACGCTGCAGTACATGGGCAAGGATCCCAACAGCAAGAACCCCGGCGACTACCAGGCGGCGTTCGAAGTCCTGAAGAAAGTCCGCCCGTACATCACCCAGTTCAACTCGTCCGGTTACATCAACGACCTCGCGAACAACGACGTATGCGTCGCGCTCGGCTGGTCGGGCGACGTCGGCATCGCGCACCGCCGCTCGTCGGAGGCGAAGCGCTCGTACGACATCAAGTTCTCGAACCCGAAGGAAGGCGGCCTGCTGTGGTTCGACGTGATGGTGATCCCGAAGGACGCGCCGCACCCGGAAAGCGCGATGAAGTGGATCAACTACGTGTCCGATCCGAAGGTCAACGCGGCGATCACCAACACGGTGTTCTACCCGACCGCGAACAAGGCCGCGCACCCGTTCGTCACGCCGTCCGTCGCCCAGGACCCGACCGTGTATCCGCCGGAAGACGTGCTGAAGAAGATGGTGCTGATGAAGCCGATGCCGGCCGACATCCTGCGCCTCGAGAACCGCCTGTGGGCGCAACTGAAGACGGGCCACTGATCGCGAACCAGCACGGCGGCGCAGGCATCGGCTGATCGTCGGCTGACGCCTGCCCGCTCGAGATCCGCGGACGTTCCGTCCGCCCGCGCGCACCGCGCGCCCTGTTCCATCCGGCACGAGCCGTTGTCCGCGAGTCGCGTTGCGCGCCTCGTGCGGGGACGCTCACGCCTGCAATCCGTGAAGAACGAATGGTGACTCCCATGCAATCGATACCCTCTTCCGCTGCTGCACGACAGACCCAACCGGCCCCCGTGGCCCGTTCGAAGAACGACGCGTTCGTGCGCATCGAAAACGTCGTGAAGAAATTCGGCGACAGCACCGCCGTCGACAACGTGAACCTGACGATCGCGAAGAACGAGCTGTTCGCGCTGCTCGGCAGCTCCGGCTGCGGCAAGTCGACGCTGCTGCGCATGCTTGCCGGGCTGGAGACGGCCACCTCCGGCAAGATCTTCGTCGACGGCGAGGACCTTGCCTCGCTGCCGCCGTACCGGCGCCCGGTCAACATGATGTTCCAGTCGTATGCGTTGTTCCCGCACATGTCGGTCGAGTCGAACGTCGCGTTCGGCCTGAAGCAGGAAGGCACGCCGAAGCACGAGATCAAGGAACGCGTGGCCGACGCGCTCGCGCTGGTGCAGATGAGCAAGTACGCGAAGCGCAAGCCGCATCAGCTGTCCGGCGGCCAGCAGCAGCGCGTCGCGCTCGCACGTTCGCTGGTCAAGCGCCCGAAGCTGCTGCTGCTCGACGAGCCGATGTCCGCGCTCGACAAGAAGATCCGCCAGAAGACCCAGCTCGAACTCGTGAACATCATCGAGAAGGTCGACGTGACCTGCGTGATGGTCACGCATGACCAGGAGGAGGCGATGACGATGGCGAGCCGCCTCGCAGTGATGAGCGAAGGCAAGATCGTGCAGATCGGCACGCCCGGCGAAGTATACGAATACCCGAACAGCCGCTTCTCGGCCGAGTTCATCGGCTCGACGAACCTGTTCGAAGGGCGCGTGGTCGAGGACGAACCGGATCACATCTTCGTCGAAAGCGACGACCTCGAGGCACGCATGTACGTGAGCCACGGCGTGACCGGCCCGCTCGGGATGCCGGTCGGCATCTCGGTGCGCCCGGAGCGCGTGCACGTATCGCGCGACAAACCGGGCTCGCATCACAACTGGGCGCGCGGTGTCGTCACCGACATCGCGTACATGGGCAGCTACTCGCTGTATCACGTGCGGCTGCCGAGCGGCAAGACGGTGGTGTCGAACCTGTCGAGCTCGCACCTGCTGCATGACGGCGCGCCGTCGTGGAACGACGACGTGTTCGTGTCGTGGTCGCCGGCCAGCGGCGTCGTGCTGACGCAGTGAGGGCGACATGATGAGAACTTCCGCTTCCACTCCGTCCGCGCCGGTGCCGACCGGCGCTACCGCTGCGACCCAGGCCGCCAAGCGCCGCAGCCGCTTCGCCGCGCTGTCGCGCTTCCTGCCGTCGGGCCGCAACCTCGCGATCGGCGTGCCGTTCCTGTGGCTCACTGTCTTCTTCGCGCTGCCGTTCGTGCTGGTATTCAAGATCAGCTTCGCCGACCAGGTGATGGGGATCCCGCCGTACACGTCGCTCGTCGAGATCAAGGACGGCGTCGTGCACTTCGCGCTGCAGCTGTCGCACTACGCGTTCCTGCTGCAGGACGACCTGTACATCGCGACCTACCTCAGCTCGCTGAAGATGGCCGCCGTGTCGACGCTGCTGTGCCTGCTGATCGGCTTCCCGATGGCGTACTACATCGCGCGCTCGGAACCGGGCCGGCGCAATGTGCTGATGATGGCCGTGATGCTGCCGTTCTGGACGTCGTTCCTGATCCGCGTGTACGCATGGATCGGCATCCTGAAGGACGACGGCCTGCTGAACCACGCGCTGATCGCGCTGGGCATCATCCACACGCCGCTGCGGCTGTATCACAGCGATGCGGGCGTCTACATCGGGATGGTCTATTCGTACCTGCCGTTCATGGTGATGCCGCTCTATGCGCACCTCGTGAAGATGGACCTCACGCTGCTCGAGGCCGCGTACGACCTCGGCGCGAAGCCGTGGGTCGCGTTCACGCGCATCACGCTGCCGCTGTCGAAGAACGGGATCATCGCCGGCAGCCTGCTGGTGTTCATCCCGGCGGTGGGCGAGTACGTGATTCCGGAACTGCTCGGCGGCGCCGACACGCTGATGATCGGCCGCGTGATGTGGGATGAATTCTTCAACAACATGGACTGGCCGATGGCGTCCGCGGTGACGGTCGCGATGGTGCTGCTGTTGCTGGTGCCGATGGCGCTGTTCCAGTACTACCAGGTCAAGGAACTGGAGGACGCGAAATGATCAAGCCGAGCAAACCGCTGTCGACGGGCGTTCTCGCCTTCGGCTTCCTGTTCCTGTACATCCCGATCATCAGCCTGGTCGTGTACTCGTTCAACGAGTCGAAGCTGGTGACGGTGTGGTCGGGCTTCTCGCTGAAGTGGTACGCGGCGCTGTGGCAGGACGACGAGCTGCTGACGGCCGCGTGGCTGTCGCTGAAGATCGGCCTGCTGACGGCGACCGCGTCGGTCGTGATCGGCACGTGGGCGGGCTTCGTGCTCGCGCGCTTCGGCCGCTTCAAGGGCTTCACGCTGTACACGGGGATGATCAACGCGCCGCTGGTGATTCCGGAGGTGATCCAGGGGATCTCGCTGCTGCTGCTGTTCGTTGCGCTGGAGCAGATGTTCGGCTGGCCGAAGGGTCGCGGGATGGTGACGATCTGGATCGGCCACGTGATTCTATGCGTGTCGTACGTGGCGATCATCGTGCAGTCGCGCGTGAAGGAGATGAACAAGTCGCTGGAGGAGGCGGCGCTGGATCTGGGCGCAACGCCGCTGAAGGTGTTCTTCGTGGTGACGCTGCCGCTGATCTCGCAGGCGCTGCTGTCCGGGTGGCTGCTGTCGTTCACGCTGTCGATCGACGACCTGGTGCTGTCGGCGTTCCTGTCGGGGCCGGGTTCGACGACGCTGCCGCTGGTGGTGTTCTCGCGCGTGCGGCTCGGGCTGAACCCGGAGATGAATGCGCTGGCGACGCTGTTCATCACCGCGGTGACGATCGGCGTGATCGTCGTGAACCAGATGATGATCGCGCGCGAGCGGCGTCGTGTGGCCGACATGAAGGCGGCGTTCGCGGCGGCTTGAATCCCCTCTTCCCCATCCCTCGATAACAAGACCCGCGCGCCGCACGATGCGGCGCGCAAACCGATCGCACATTGACAGGCACACGACAAGGAGAATCCGCAATGAAGAAGAAACTGATCTGCCTGCTGGTGGCCGGCGCGCTGCCGGGCATCGCGCTGGCCGACTCGACTTCCGCCGAGATCAAGGCGCTGCAGGCGCAGGTCGCCGCGCTGCAGAAGCAGATGAAGGCCATGCAGGCGCAGCTCGCCGCGAAGCCCGGCGGCGCGCCGGTGGTCCAGGCCGGCGCGACGGCCGCGACCAAGCCGGTCATCGTGGCCGCCGATCCGTCCTCGCCGGATTACGGCCGTGCCCAGGCCGCGCTGACCAACGACGAAGTCAGCGAAATGAAGCAGCAGATCGCGAACCAGCAGCTGAAGGTCGACTCGCTGACGGACGCGGCCAACACCGGGCCGCTCGCGGGCCTGTCGGTGACGGGCTACATCGACCCGACCTACATCTACAACCGCGCGGCCGGCACGTCGTCGTTCCTGTTCGCGAACCACGAGAACGCGTACAACTACTTCAACAGCACGTTCGGCGATCTCTACCTCGACATCAAGAAGACGTTCGGCGTCGGCCCGATGGCGCCGTCGGCGGAAATCACGCTGATGCCGAACCGCGGCAACGGCATCACGCTGCTGCAGAACTCGCGCGGCTCGATCACCGACAACCTGCTGAACACCGCAGTCGTCAACGTGCCGATCACCGCCGAGACGACGCTCGTCGCCGGCCTGATCCCGAGCTTCGGCGGCTACGAGGTGCAGCAGTCGAACCAGATGCTCACGCTCACGCACAACCTGCTGTACGACTTCTCGGATCCGGGCAGCTACGTCGGCGTCGGCGCGAACTACACGAAGGGCAACTGGGCGTGGAAGTTCTTCCTCGGCAACGAGCAGTACCGCACGTATGGTTCGGTCACGCAGAAGGGCGTGAATGCGCTGGGCGATCCGATCACCACCAGCAACAAGGTGCCGACCTTCACCGCGCGCGCGGACTACACGTGGTCGAGCGCGCTCGATATTGGCGGCTCGTTCAACATCGGGAGACAGACTCTGTCGTCAGCCGCAGTGACCGACCCGGTAACCGGCCAACAGATCGGTGTCAACTACGGCCCGGGTGGTGCGGCCCCGAGCGCATACGGTTCGTTCTTCTTCGGCGAACTCGACGCGACCTACACGCTCGCCGACATTCAGTACAACGCGGAAGTCGACTACGGCCAGCAGCAGCATGCGGCGTACAACGGCGGGCTGGCGCAGTGGTACGGCCTGTCGCTGCTCGCGCACCGCAAGTTCAACGCGCCGGTGGTCGGCCGCATGGGCGTGACGCTGCGCTACGACCTGCTCGCCAACTCGAAGAACGGTGGCGGCGGTGGCGGCATCGCGCTGAACGGCAACGGGATGGATCCGAGCAACGGCTTCGGCGTCGACGCGGACTGCCTCGCGCAGTCGAAGGCCGGCGGCGGCCTGGGCTTCGAGTGCAAGGGCGCGATCCGTCAGGACGTCGCGCTCGACCTGCTGTTCTATCCGACCCAGCAGATCACCGTGAAGGTCGAATACCGGCACGATTGGGCGAACAACAAGGTGTTCCTGCGCAACGACGGTTCGTACGGCAAGTCCAACGACCTGCTCGCGACGCAGTTCATCTATTCGTTCTGATGCGGGCCGCGCGGGACGCCGTGCCGCAATCATGGCGTCCCGCGCCGTTTCACCCGGCCGGATGGCGGTGCAGCGCGCACCGGCGCCGGCCGTCTTCGACGGAGTCGGTTTGATGACGCAGTCTTTCACCCAGCGCGCCGATGCGCTCGCGCGCGACTCGTACTACGAAGCAACCGCCACGCGCCCCGTGGTCGACGACCCTGTGCTCGACGATGCGATCGACGTCGACGTGTGCGTGATCGGCGCGGGCTTCGCGGGCCTGTCGACGGCGCTCGACTGCCGCGCACGCGGGCTGTCGGTCGCCGCGATCGACGCGCACCGCCCCGGCTGGGGCGCGTCGGGCCGCAACGGCGGCCAGGCGATCACGGGCTTCGCGAAGGACGAGGTGATCGAGCGGCAGCTCGGCGCCGGCGGCGCGCGCGCCGCGTGGTCGCTGTCGCTCGACGGCGTCGCGCTGATCGCCGAGCGGATCGCACGCTATGGGATCGACTGCGACTTCACGCGCGGCTACCTGACGGTCGCGACGAAGTCGCGCCGCATCGACGACCTGCGCACGTGGATGGAGGCCGCGACGTCGCGCTGGGGTCATCCGTCGCTGGCGTGGCTCGATACCGGCGAGATTCGCGCGCGGATCGCATCGTCCCGTTATCTGGCAGGCGTCTACGATCCGCTGTCGGGCCACCTGCATCCGCTCAAGTATTGCCTCGGCCTCGCCGAGGCCGCGCGCCGCGAAGGCGTCGCGCTCCATGCGCATACCCCCGCGCTCGACGTCGTGCGCGGCGCACGGCCGGTCGTGCGCACGCCGTCGGGCGAAGTGCGCTGCCGCTTCGTCGTGTCGTGCTGCAACGCGGGCCCCGGCGGCATCTTGCCCGCCGCGACCGCCGCGCGCATCGCGCCGATCGCGTCGTACATCATCGCGACCGAACCGCTCGGCCGCGCGCGCGCCGACGCGCTGATCGCGCAGCGCGAAGCCGTGTGCGACAACAACTTCTTCCTCGACTACTTCCGGCTGTCGGCCGACCACCGGATGCTGTTCGGCGGCCGCGCGAACTCGGCCGGCGCCTCGCCCGACACGCTCGCCGAAACGATCCGGCAGCGCATGGTCGGCGTGTTCCCGCAACTCGCCGACGTGCGTGTCGACCACGCGTGGGGCGGCTTCGTCGACGTCACGCGCAACCGCGCGCCGGACTTTGGCGCGCTCGATCCGAACTTCTTCTACGTCCAGGGCTTCAGCGGACACGGCGTCGCGCTGACCGGGATCGCCGGGCGCACGATCGCCGCCGCGATCGCGGGCGACACGCGCGCGTTCGACCTGTTCGCACGGCTGCGCCACCGGCGCTTTCCCGGCGGCGACGCATGGCGGCAGCCGGCGCTCGAACTCGGGATGCTGTACCACCGCGTGCGCGAGCTGTTCTGAGCCCCCTTTCTCCGTTCTACTGATCATGCAGACATTCGCCAACCAGCCGCACGTCGCGTCGTACTACGCGGCGACCGCCAACGATACGACCCGCCACGCGCCGCTCGCCGGCACGACCGACGCCGACGTGTGCGTGATCGGCGCGGGCCTCACGGGCCTGTCCGCCGCGCTCAACCTCGCCGAGCGCGGCCATTCGGTGACCGTGCTCGAGGCGTCGCGGGTCGGATGGGCGGCGAGCGGGCGCAACGGCGGCCAGTTGATCGGCGGCTTTGCGTGCGACATCGATACGTTCGGCAACTTCATGCCCGAAGGCGACGTGAAGCGGATCTGGGACATGGGGCTCGAAACGTTGTCGCTCGTGAAGTCACGGATCGCACGGCACGACATCGACTGCGCGCTGGTGCCCGGCTACCTGACCGCCGCGAACACCGAGCGCGATGCCGATTCGCTCAAGCGCTGGCGCGACGAGGCCGCGAAGCGCTTCGGCTACGACCGTTTCCACTTCGTCGAAGCCGACGAACTCGGCGACTACGTGCAGTCGGCGCGCTATTGCGGCGGCCTGTACGATCCGGACAGCGGCCACCTGCATCCGCTCAACTACACGCTCGGCCTCGCGCGTGCGGCAACCGACGCAGGCGTGCGCATCCACGAGGACAGCTGTGTGACCCGCGTGCGCGACGTCTCGGGCGGCCACGTCGTCGAAACCGGCCAGGGACAGGTGCGGGCACGCTTCGTCGTGCTCGCATGCAACACCTACGTCGGCACGCTCGCGCCCGCGCTATCGAAGAAGATCATGCCGGTCGGCACCTACGTGATCGCGACCGAGCCGCTCGGCGACGCGCGCGCCGCCGCGCTGATGCCCGCGCGCGCGGCGATCTGCGACAGCCGCTTCGTGCTCGATTATTTCCGGCCGGCGCCCGACACGCGGCTCGTGTGGGGCGGCAAGGTCAGCTATTCGACGCGGCAGCCGCGCGATCTCGCGGCGGCAATGCGCGCGGACATGCTCAAGACGTTCCCGCAGCTCGCGGACGTGAAGGTCGACTATGCATGGGGTGGCTTCGTCGACATCACGATGAACCGCGCACCGCACTTCGGCCGTGTCGCGCCGACGATGTACTTCGCGCAGGGATTCTCGGGGCACGGCGTGAACACGACCGCGCTCGCGGGCAAGCTGATCGCCGAGGCGATCGACGGACAGTCGAGCCGCTTCGACCTGTTCGACAGGATCCGCCATCGCGACTTCCCGGGCGGCGCGACGCTGCGCACGCCGGCGCTGGTGCTCGCGATGAGCTGGTACCGGATGCTCGACGCGTTCGGCGTGCACTGAGCGCCATACGCGCCAATGAAAAACGGCCGCGTCAAGCGCGGCCGTGCGGCTCTCGTGTAGCGCGGCTGCGTGCCGCCCTCGCTAGTCCGCCACCTTCTGCCGCATCGTCACGAATTCCTCGGCCGCGGTCGGGTGGATGCCGATCGTGTCGTCGAACTGCGCCTTCGTCGCGCCCGCGCGAATCGCGATCGCGATGCCCTGGATGATCTCGCCCGCATCGCGGCCGACCATGTGCGCACCGATCACGCGCTGGCTGTCGCGCGCGACGACGAGCTTCATCATCGTGCGCTCGTCGCGGCCCGACAGCGTGTGGCGCAACGCCTTGAACGACGTGCGGTAGATGTCGAGGTCGGCGTGCACGCGACGCGCATCGGCCTCGGTCAGGCCGACCGTCGCGACCTCGGGCTGGCTGAACACGGCCGACGGCACCCATTCATGATCGGCCGCGACGCGCGACCCGCCGAACAGCGTCCGCGCAAGCAGCCCGCCGTCGCGTGTCGCCACCGGCGTGAGCTGCGGCCGCGACGTGACGTCGCCGATCGCATGGATCGAAGGCACCGACGTCGCCGAATACGCATCGACGGCGATCGCGCCGCGTGCGTCGAGCATGACACCCGCCTGTTCGAGCCCGAGCCCGTCCACGTTCGGCACGCGGCCGGTCGCATAGAGCACCGCGTCGTAGGGCCCGTGCCGCGCATCGCCGACACGCACGGACAGCGTGCCGTCGTCCGCGCGCTCGATCGACTCGACCACCGAGCGCGCGTGGATCGTGACGCCCTGCTTCGTCATCTCGTCGGTCAGGAATTGCCGCACGTCGTCGTCGAAGCCGCGCAGGATCTTCTCGCCGCGATAGAACAGGTCGACGTGGCTGCCGAAGCCGTTGAAGATGCCCGCGAACTCGACCGCGATATAACCGCCGCCGACCACCGCGATGCGCTTGGGGCACGTCCCGAGCGACAACGCCTCGCGCGACGTGATCGCATGCTCGATGCCGGGACGGTGCGGCAGCACCGGCCGCGAGCCGGTCGCGATCGCGATGTGGCGCGCGCGGATCGTGCGGCCGCCGATCGCGACCGTATGCGCGTCGACCAGCGTCGCTCGCCCCGCGTGCATGTCGACGCCCGATTGCCGCAGCAGGTTGATGTAGATGTCGCTGAGCCGGTTGATCTCGCGATCCTTCGCGGCGATCAGCGCGGACCAGTCGAGCGTGCCGGCGCCGAAGCGCCAGCCGAAGCCCTGCGCGTCCTCGAGCTCGTGCGGATAGTGCGATGCGTAGACGAGCAGCTTCTTCGGGATGCAGCCGCGCAGCACGCAGGTGCCGCCGATCTGCTCCTGTTCCGCTATGCCGACGCGTGCACCGTATGACGCCGACATCCGGGCGAGCCTCACGCCGCCGGAGCCGGCCCCGATGACGAACAGGTCGTAGTCGAAATCCATCGCAAGCCCTCATCGCAGTTCGGATGACGGCACGATAGCAAGATTCCGGAATTCGTGCGGGACGTGGCGCCGCAGCACACGCGCCCCATAAAAAACGGCGAGAGACGTCGCCTCTCGCCGGTCAAACCAGCTGCCGGGTGTGCCATGCGTCACCGATCGACCACATGCCCGGCCTGCCGGCCGCGCGGCACCGGTCCGCCCGGGCGCGCGAACGGCGCACCCGCGGCGGGACCAGCCGCCATGCTCAGGCCTGCGACGTGTCGCTGCCGTCCGTCGCCTGCGTGTCGTCAGCCTGCTGCGGCTGCTCTTCCTTCTTCTCGAGCATGCCTTCGATCGCCTCGGCGCCCTTGAAGCCGGCGACGGCTGCCGCCGCCTTGGTCAGCAGGCCCGCATCCGGATCGACCTTCTCGGCCGCCTCGACGGCTGCCACTGCGCCAGCGATTTCACCCACGGTGTTCAGGATACCCATCGTCATCCCCTTTCAAGAAAATCGTGAGCGCATCGTCCCACGAAAAAAAACCGGCAGACCGTGTCTGTCATCACCGGATACACAAGTTACGCACCAGGCCGGCCGTGCACGACGCGCACTCCGGAACGACGCCCGCGCGTGCCCATTGCGACACACGGCGGACCATGCACGCAGCGTAGCGGAAACACCGGGCGCGCACTGTCAAAGTATGTTCTGTCATGCCGACGGAACCCTTACGGCCGGGCCTTTCCTGATGGAGCGATCGCTGAATAGTCGGCCGCGCGCATGAAGGTCGCGTGACGAAAAAAAGAGGCTCCCGCGGGAGCCTCTTCGATGCGCGCCGAGCCGAGGCCGGTGCACGCGTGCCGACGTTCGTCAGAAGATATTGCGCAGGCCGATCGCGATGCCGGTCTGGTTGCTGCGACCCGGCAGCTCGACGTTCGCCGCGCCGTTCGTCTTGTTGAAGTCGACGGTGCCGTAAACTTCCGTGCGCTTGCTGAGCGCGTATTCGGCGATGCCGACGATCGCGTAGCGGTTGCCGCTCGCGAGCGTGCCGTTGGTGGTCATCGCGTTGCGCATGTGGTCGTAGTAGAACGCGCCCGTCAGCGTCAGCGGCGTGCTGACCTGCCAGCTCACGCCCGCGAACGGACCGTCGTCGATCCGGCCGGTACCCTTCGCGACCGGAATCGACTGCTGCGCGAGCAGGCTGTCGACGAAACCGGTGTCGTCCTTCGAGCGCAGGTAGCCCGCGTAGACCTTCGCCTTGCTGAACGCGTACACGACGTTTGCGTGGTAGATGGTCTGCTTGCGTGCGGAGTTGTCGCTGTTCTGCTGCGCGCCGGCCGCGATGCTGAGCGGCCCCATCACGTACGACAGCGACACGCCCCAGGCATTGCCCTTGCCGAGCGAGCCCGGGATCTGGCCCGAGAAGCCGCCCGCGCCGGTCGATTCGTAATTGGTGCCCGTCGAGTACATCGCCTTCGCGGTCAGGCCCGCGAACTTGCCGGTGTACTTGATCTGGTTGTCCGCATACAGGCCGCCACCCAGCGCGACCGGCAGCCACGCGTTTTCGAGGTAGTTGCCGACCGTCAGCGGATCGTAGGTGTCCGACAGCAGGTCGAACAGCGGGGTCTTCTGGCGGCCGAGGGTCACCGTGCCGTACGGGCTCTGCAGGCCGACGTACGCTGCGCGGTTGAACAGGCGGCCGCTGTCGGCGAATGCGCCGTTCTGCAGGTTCACGCCGCTTTCGAGGTTGAACAGGGCCTTCAGGCCGCCGCCGAGGTCTTCCGTGCCGTAGATGCCGAAGCGGCTGTTGGTGATCGCGCCGTTGGTCATCGACAGCAGGCCGTCGTTCTTGGCGTTCGCGTTGGTCAGGTACCGGACGCTGACGTCGGCGACGCCCCACAGCGTGACCGAGCTTTGTGCTGCTGCGTACTGGCTGGCGAAGGCCAGGGCCGCGCCCCCTGCGATGGCTGCGAGTCGGGTGGTCTGCTTCATGAGCTTTCCTATTTGTAGGTGTCTCCATTCATGGCCGGCCGCGTGCGCAACCGGGTGGCGATCGCGAACGTTCTTGGCGCGCGCGATGTGGGCTGAATCATAAGACCAGTGCGCGCCCTGAAAGAAATTGAAATGCGTGGTAACGCGCGATTGTCGCCCGGGAACAACGTTTCCCGCGCCAGGCTTGCCTCTCGCGGCGCTGACCCGGGGCGAATCGAGCGTCGAAAGCGGGTCGGTGCTGTAAGGATCGAGTGGATGCGGGCGACGCGGTTCGTCGCGCGGCGGGCGGCGGGCGGCGGTGGCACGGTCCACGGAGGGTCGGCAGTGGCGCCGATCGACGGTATCGGATGCGGCCGGGGCAACCGGTTTGCATTCGGGTGTAACTGCGGGTCGGTGACGGTATGAACCGGTCAATCCGTCACGCGGTAATTCGGTCACGCGCTGCCAGGCAAGCCGCGCGGTGGCGGCCCTCGGCCCTCTGCACGCGTCAGGCGGCCGGCCTCGGCGTCCCGCCGTCGGGAGTGCTGGCGTTGCTGCCATTGCTACCGACGTCGCCCGCCCTGCCGCCGCCGCCGTCACGGTCACCACCCACACGCCGCCACGCCCGCCGCACGATCTCCGCGAACGCACCGGCGAGCAGCAGCACGGCGCCCCACAGCGCAAGGTCCGGCACGAGCCGCGTCACGAGGCCGCCGACCACCGCGCCGGCCAGGAAGCAGAAGCTGATCGTCGCGAGCAGTGCCGAGTCGTGCAGCGCGCCCGCGTCGTAGCGCGGAATCAGCCCGATGAACAGCTTCTGCGCGGCGCGCCGCAGGTTGCCGGTCGTCATCACCGACGTGTAGGACAGCTCCTCGAGATGGGTGAACGACAGCGTCTGCAGCGTCGCGACGAACGAGATGCCCGGGATCAGCCATGCGCTCGACGCGCCGACGAGCCCGCTCGCGGCGATGCCGAGAAACGCGATCTCGACGATCAGGCTCGCGAACGCCGTGTGGCGCATCCAGCCGCGTTGCGCGGCGAGACCGAGCAGGTGCGCGACGAACACCGCGACCACGAAGCCGCCGAGCGGCGGCACGTGATGCAGCGCGGCCGCCCATTCGCCCGCCGACAGATTGATGCCGAGCAGCGCGACGTTGCCGGTCATCGTGTTCGCGAACACGTGGCCGTGGCCGACATACGTGTAGGCGTCGAGGTAGCCGCCGGACAGCGTCAGCAGTGCGGCGACAGTGAGGTTGCGGCTTGCGCCGTCGAGATCCATCGATCCTCCCGTGTGGCGCGTCGCCCGGCCGCACGCGGCGGGCGGCGCCAGGTTCATCGGTGCCGGCGGGCGCAGGACGCCGCGGCTTCGGCGCCGCCCTGGCTCAGGCTCGCGGGCCGCGCCAATATCATGCTCGGCGTCGGGCGAGCATCCAGTCGCACGGTGCCGGCACGCACCACCGTCGCGGATGGCCGCGCCGAAAGACCGGCCGAGTAGACCGGCCACCTCGCCGGCCACTTCACTGACCCCGATTCACTGGCCGATGCCGGTGAGCCCGATCAGCGCGCCGGCCGCGAGCAGCCACAGCGGGTGGATGCGGGTACGCCACGCAAGCACCGCGCACGCGGCGGTGATACCCCACTGGATCGCGGTGCGATTCGATGCCGCCGAAATCAGCACCGCGCTGGCCGCGACGAGCCCGGCCGTGACCGGCATCAGCCCCTGCTGCACGTAGCGGCGCCACGGCCGGTCGCGAAAGCGCTCCCACGCATGCAGCGCCAGCACGGTGACGACCGACGACGGCCCGAATTTCGCGATCGACGCGACCAGCAGCCCGGCCCAGCCCGCCACATGCCAGCCGACCAGCGACACGATCATCATGTTCGGCCCCGGTGCCGCCTGCGCGAGCGCGAACAGTGCGGTGAACTCGTGTGCGCTCATCCAGTGATGCACGTCGACCACCTGCCGCTGCATCTCCGGCAGGATCGTGTTGCCGCCGCCGAACGCGAGCAGCGACAGCTGGCTGAAGATCGTCGCGATTGCGATCAGCGTGTCGTTCATGACCGGGCTCCGTCGCGCGCGGTGGTGCGCGGCGCTGCCGGCGTATCGCGGCGCCGCGACGCGAGCCAGATGCTGACCGGCGTCAGCACCAGCATCGTCGTCAGCAGCGGCAGGCGCAGCACCGCGATCGCGACGAACGCGAGCGCCGCGACGCCGGCCGCCGCGCGCGGCGCGTGCCGCAGCGGCTTCACGACCTTCACCGCCATCGCGACGAGCAGGCCCGCAGCCGCGGCGGCGAGCCCGCCGAACAGGTGCTGCACGCGCGGATCGCCCTGCGTCTTCGCATACAGCACGCCGAGCGCGACGACGACCAGCGTCGGCCCGGCGATCAGCCCGAGAATGCCGGCGAATGCGCCCGCGACGCCGCGAAAGCGCATGCCGACGGCGACCGACAGGTTGATCACGTTGCCGCCCGGCAGGAACTGACACAGCCCGAGCAGATCGGTGAATTCTTCGGCGGACAGCCATTTGCGCTCGTCGACGATGGTGCGCCGCGCAAACGGCAGCGCGCCGCCGAACGACATCAGGCCGAGCGACAGGAAGCCGGTGAACAGCTCGGCGAGGCCGACCCGGCGTGCGGACGCGGCGGGCGGCGGAGAAACGGATTGCATGGGGATCCTCACAAACGGTGCCTCGAGGTTACCGCCGTTCAGGAGGCCGGCAAAACGATTTTATCGGCGCGTCCTTGTGATCTAGAATCACAAGCATGGCACGTGATCTCCCGCCCTTTTCCGCGCTTCGGGCCTTTGAAGCGGCGGCACGACATGAAAGCTTCAGCGCTGCCGGCGACGAGCTGCATGTGACTCACGGTGCCATCAGCCGGCAGATCGCCGGGTTCGAGGCATGGCTCGGCAAGCCGGTGTTCCACCGCTACGGCAAGCGCGTGAAGCTCACCGACGAAGGCCGCCGCTATCTGGACACCGTGCGCGCCGCGTTCGACAGCATCGCGCTCGCCACCGAGCAGCTGCGCAACACCGGTGCCGCGCGCGTGCTGCGCATCAATGCGCTGCCGACCTTCGCGATGAAATGGCTGCTGCCGCGCCTGTCGCGATTCCAGCGCGACGTGCCGAACGTCGAGCTGAAGCTGTCGACTTCGAATGCGCCGCTCGACACGCTCGACGGCTTCGACGTCGCGATCCGCCGCGGCCCCGGCCACTGGCCGAATTGCACGAGCGGCCACTTCCTCGACGAAAGCGTGATCCCGGTCTGCAGCCCCGCGCTGCTCAAGCGCGCGCCGATTACCCGCGCGGACGATCTCGTGCGGCACGTGCTGCTGCATTCGGATACGCGGCCGGAAGGCTGGCGCGACTGGTTCGCGGCGGCCGGCGTGACGATGAAGGGGCGCAAGCGGCAGTCGTTCGACCACTTCTACCTGGCGCTACAGGCGGCCGTCGACGGGCTGGGTGTCGCGCTCGGCCCGCTGCCGCTGATCGACGACGAACTCGCGAGCGGCCGGCTGGTGATGCCGCTCGACGGACCGCGCATCGCGACGCGCAGCTACTGGTGGATCGCGCCCGGCGCGCCGGCCGACGATCCGCTCGTCGCGCAGTTCTGCGCGTGGCTGCAGGGGCAGTCGAATACCAACACATGACGCGACACGCACCCGGCACGAGATCGAAACGGCAGCGATACGCCGCCTCCCGCCCCGCACGCGTTGCACGGATGAAACCGATCCGCACGCGCCGCGTGCGTTTCCCCAGCAGAATCGCCATCGCGCGGCACCGCAATTCCCCCGTCATTCCCGTCATTGCGCACCGGGCCTGATGCGCCGCCGACCGGCCCCGCCACCCGTGTTTCACGCCTGAAACATTTTCGCGTCCGCAACGTCGCACAACCGCCACGCCGTACCCGCTCAGCCCCTGTCCGCGCCGCAGTCCGCGCGCTGGCCCGTTGCTTGCTGATGCTGCCGTGCAGACAACAACGACTGCACGGGCGAGCGGCTCGATGCAGGCACACACAATCACTAAGCGGGTCGGGGAAATCATGTCGAAACTCACATCGGCCGTCATACGGCTGCTGTCCTGCCTCACTCCTCCTGTTACGCATCGGCTGATGCCGGCGGCGCGACTTCGCCCCGTCGACGCCCGGTGCGCCCATTCGATCCGCGCCGTCACCCGACGTCACGACGCCCCGATTCGATAGCCGAATCCCGGAAAGCTGCCTGCCTGGCGCATGCGCGCCACGACAATCCGTGCCGTTCGCACGGGCATTGCCGCCGGCGCTCGCCTGCGCGCAGATCCGCGCGCGGGCGGCGACGGCCGCGATAGAAGTCGTACGCCCGCGGCGGCGCAGCCAGGGTGCTCGTGCCCGAGCACCGCGCCGGTCCGACTCCGCATACCGACACAAAGGAGGTGCCCGCCCAGCAAGCGATCCGACTCCGACGCACCCGGAAGACCCATCGCGCATCCGGACGATCGAGACCCCGTCCCGAATGACCCTCTCGTCGCACCGGCTGCACATTCCAGCTTTCAAGGGAGAAATGCATCATGAAGCAATCCTTACTGACCAAGGCGGCGCTTGCCGCATCGCTTGCTTGCGTGACCGTTGCGGTATCGGCCGGACAAGCCAGCACGACGTTCGGCGTGTCCGCCACGGTCAACGCAACCTGCCTGATCGACTCGGCGGGCGCACTGACCTTCCCGGCCTATACGCCGGGCACCGGCGATCAGACCGCGCAGTCGGCGGTCACGGTCCGCTGCACGAACGGCACGAATTTCAACATTGGCCTGAATGCGGGCACCACGTCCGGCGCCACCGTGACCAACCGCATCATGACGAGCGGCTCGAATCAGCTCAACTACTCGCTGTACCAGGATTCGAACCGTACGGTCGTCTGGGGCAACACGCCGCCGACCGACACCGTCAACGGCACGGGTGCGGGCATGGCGATGGCCCAGGCGATCACCAAGACGGTCTACGGCAAGGTGCCCGATCAGCCCAATGCGGTGCCGGGCAGCTACGCCGACACGGTGACGGTCACCGTGACGTTTTAGTGCCGAGCGGAGGGCTCGCGGCATCCCGCCTGCGCGCCCTCCCGACCCGCGGCCGCCGCGCGTGCCGACGCGAATCTCCTGAAGGTGGATCTGTCATGAAACCGAACGTGTGCAAACTCGCGACCTGGATCGCGGCCGTGACGCTCGCCGCCGCATGCGCCGACAGCCAGGCGACCGACTTCACCGTGTCTCCCGTTCGCGTCGAGCTCTCCGCCGCGCAACGGAGCGTCGCGCTCATGGTCAGGAACGAGTCGTCCGACCAGCCCGTGATCGTTCAGCTGCGCACCGCTGCGTGGTCGCAGAACGCGGGGGATGACGTCTACGCGTCCACCGGCGACCTGATTGCCGCCCCGCCCATCTTCACGATCGCGCCCGGCGGTTCGCAAGTCGTGCGCATCGGCCTGCGGCACCCGCCGGCCGCTGATCGGGAAACCGGCTACCGGCTCTATCTGCAAGAGATTCCGCCCGCGCCGAAGCCGGGCTTCGCCGGCGTGCAGATCGCGCTGGAAATGAGCCTGCCGATCTTCGTCAAGCCGGCCACCGACACCGCCCCGCGGCTGCGCTGGAGCGCGGAGCCGCGACCGGGCGGGGCCGGCATGCTCGCACTGCGCGTCACCAACGACGGCACCGCGCATGCGCAGGTCGCGAACCTCGCGCTGTTCGCGCCGGGCAACGATCGCCCCGTCGCCACGCATGCGGAATTCGCGTACGTCCTGCCGGGCCAGTCGCGGGAACTGATGTTCAAACCCGGCGCCGGAGCCTCGCCGGCCGTTGTTTCCGGGTTGCATCTGGTCGGCTACTCCGATGCGGGCGACATCGATTCGACGGTCGCGCCGAGCGCGCGCTAACGCGGCGCTTCTGATCGCGATCCTCATGAACGCGCAGATGACACTCGCGGAAGAACGCCTCGTCGCGGTACCGACTGCGCCTGCGTCGCATGGCGCAGCGGGCGGCCCGGCCGAGCTGCTGTATCAAGTCGACATCAACCGACAGGGGCTCGATGAAACCGCGCTGCTGATCAAGGCGGCCGACGGCGAATTCTACGTGTCGGCCGACGACCTGAAACGCTGGCGGCTCCGGCAGCCGGACGTCCCGCCGCTGGCCGGGACCGACGCGCCGTTCTATCCGCTCAAAGCAATCGCGGGACTCACGTACACCGTCGACGAGCCAAGCCTGACGATGGCGATCAGCGCCCCCGCGCAAGCGTTCACCCGCTCGACCTTCGACGAGACCGACAGGCACCGCGCGCCCGCAGTCGAACCGGGCATCGGCGGCTTCTTCAACTACGACCTGCTCGCCGAGCAGGCGGGTGGCCAGACGCACGGCTCGGGCCTGTTCGAGCTCGGCTTCTTCAACCGCTTCGGCGTCGGCGTCGGCACGTTCCTCGCGGACGAATCGGGCCCGACCCGGCGGCTGACGCGCCTCGAAACCACCTGGACGACCGATCTCCCCGGCAAGCTCGCCAGCCTGCGCATCGGCGACGCGATCAGCCGCCCCGGCATGTGGGGCCGCGCGATCCGCTTCGGCGGCATTCAGTACGCGACCAATTTCGCGACGCAGCCCGGGCTCGTCACGATTCCGCTGCAGGGCGTGAGCGGGCAGGCCGTGCTGCCGTCGACCGTCGACGTCTACGTCAACAACGCGCTGACGTCGTCGCGCGACGTCGCGCCCGGCCCGTTCGCGATCAACAACGTGCCGGTGGTGACCGGCCAGGGCGACGTGCGGGTCGTGGTGCGCGACGTCATGGGCCGCGAGCAGGTGATCACCCAATCGTTCTATGCAAGCGCCAATCTCCTCAAGCAAGGCATGCAGGACTTCTCGTATGAGGTCGGCAAGGAGCGGCGGGATTTCGGCCTGGCGAGCAACGACTACGGGCGATGGTTCGCCAGCGCGACGCACCGGATCGGCATGACCGACCGGTTCACCGGCGAGATCCACGCCGAAGCCGAAGCGTCCCGGCAGAACCTCGGCGTCGGCGGCGTGGTGCTGGCCGGGCCGCTCGGCGTCGTCAACGCGTCCGCCGCAGCGAGCCGCAGCACCGACGGCCCGGGCGCGCTCGCGACGATCGGCATCGAAAGCCAGTCCGGCCTCGTCGAGTTCGGCGCGCACGCGCAATGGGCCACGCCGCATTTCGCGCAGATCGGACTCGAGCCGGGCACGCTCGCGCCGAAGCTGCTGACGAGCGTCAACGTCGGCGTCGGGATGGGCCGCTTCGGCTCGCTCGGGCTCGCGCATGTGTTCCTCGACAATCGCGGCGGCTACAAGACCCAGTTGCTGTCGCTCAGCTACAGCGCCCAGCTCGGCCGCTTCGGCTTCGCCAACGTCAGCGTCAGCAAGCCGTTGGGCGGCACGGGCGCGACGCTCGTGGGCGTTGCGTGGACGATACCGGTCGACAACCGCACGAGCGCGTCCGTCACGCTGACGCACCAGCAGGGTGCCACCGAAATGCTCGCGCAACTGCAGCGCAGCCTGCCGGTCGGCGAAGGATTCGGCTATTCGCTGCAGGCGGGCAACGACACACAGGATGCGAGCGCGACGCTGCAAACGCGCACCGGCACCTACAGCGTCGAGGCGGCGTCCTATCGCGGCCGGGCCGGCGTACGCGCCAACGCGGCGGGCGGCATCGCTTTCGTCGACGGCACGGCACGCCTGTCACGGCAACTCACGGACAGCTTCGCGCTCGTCAAGGTACCGGGCTTCGCCAACGTCGGCATCCTCGCGGACAACCAGCTCGTCGCACACACCGACGCCAGCGGCGTCGCGCTGCTGCCGCGGCTGCGCGCGTACGAAAGCAACCCGATCTCGATCGAGCAGGCCGACCTGCCGTTCGACGCGACGATCGGCACGCTGAAGCTCGACGCGGTGCCCTACTTCCGCAGCGGCATGGCGCTCGAGTTTCCAATTACGCGTTCGCGCGGCGCGATGCTGACGCTCGATCTCGAGAACGGCGCGCATCTGCCGGCCGGCGCGACCGTCACGATCGCAGGGCGGAACGAAACATTTCCGGTCGGCCGCGACGGCGTCGTCTACGTCACCGGATTGTCGGAACAAAACCGTCTGCATGCGGCGTGGCGCGACCGGCAGTGCGACGTGACCGTGCGCTTTCCCGCCGGCGACGACCCGCTGCCGGACCTGGGCACCCATCTTTGCAAGGGAGTCACACCATGAGACATCGCAAGCATGGCGGGCGGCCGGTCCGGCTCGCGCGCTTCGGCGCCGCCGCGGCGCTCGCCGCCGGTGCGGCCGCGCTGGTGGCACTGCCCGTGCGCGCGGCGACGACGTGCACGATGAATGCGCCGTCGTCGATGGTGTTCGGCACGTACGACACGATCAACGCCGCCACCTCGGCCGTCACGATCTCGATCAACTGCACCGGCAACGGCAACGCCACGCCGACGGTCACGGCGAGCGCGGGCGGCGGCACTTTCGCGAACCGCTTGATGACGCGCACCGGCGCGACCCAGACGCTCGGCTACAACCTGTATCTCGACAGCGCACACACGTCGATCTGGGGTGACGGCACGAGCGGCACGTCGGCGATTTCGTGGGGCAAGATCACCGGCGCCGGGGCCTTCAGCGCGACCGTGTACGGGCTGATCCGCGGCGGCCAGAACGTCGTGCCGGGCGGATACGCGGACCACAACATCACGATCCTGTTCAACTACTAGATGCGGTGGCGGCGCAGGCCTGGCGCGTACCGCCACCGGTCGCCATCACGGACTCGGACAACGGGGACATACCATGAATCGAACCGAGACAGCGAACGCCGCCGCATCGCGGTGCGACCGGTGCGGACGGACCCGCGCTGCGTCTCTCGGCCCGCAGCGGGCCGCCCGCCGCGCACGCCGGCTGGTTGGCGCCGCGGTCGCGCTGTCGATCGCGCTGCTCGGCGCGGCGCCGGGTCATAGCGATGCGAAGCAGTCGAGCCGATCGGTGCAGGTCGGTACGACGGTCCAGGCGTATGCGCGGGTCAATGCGACCAATCCGGCCAAGCTCGTGATCGCGAACAAGGACACGAGCATCGGCTACCTGGCCGTGCCGAACGTCAGCAACCCCACCGGGACGACGCTCGCGATCCAGACCAACGACCGGGCCGGGTACACGGTGCTGGTGCAGGTTGCGGCCGCCAGCCAGTCGCAGTTCAGCTCGATCGAGATCAGCGGCTTAGGCGGCAAGGTCGTGCTACCGGGGACGGGCGGCACGATCGCCGTGCCCTATACGGCGCTGAACACGACCTTCACGCTGACCTATCGTTTCGTGTTCGCGCCGAAGGCGAAGGACGGGACCTTTGCATGGCCACTCACGTTTTCGGTGCACCCGAACCCGTGACGCCCGGCTCGCAGGTGCCCGCGGCCACGATCCGCGCCGCGGTCACACCACCGGGCCCGGTTCCTTTTCCTTGCGCAGGATCGCGTACAGGATGATCGCGCCGAACGTCGCGGTGCCGATCCCGCCGAGCCCGAAACCGCCGATCTTCAGCGAGAAGTCGCCGGCGCCGAGCACCAGCGTGACGGCCGCGACGATCAGGTTGCGGTTGTCGGAGAAGTCGACCTTGTTGACGACCCAGATCCGCGCGCCCGTCACCGCGATCAACCCGAATACGACGATCGACACGCCGCCGAGCACCGGGCCCGGAATCGTCTGGATCACCGCGCCGAATTTCGGCGAGAAACCGAGCACGATCGCGATCAGCGCGGCGACGACGAACACGAGCGTCGAGTAGATCCGCGTGACGGCCATCACGCCGATGTTCTCCGCATAGGTCGTGACGCCCGTGCCGCCGACGCTGCCCGACACGATCGTCGCGAGCCCGTCGCCGATGAACGCACGGCCGACGTAGCGGTCGAGGTTGTGGCCCGTCATCGCGCTCACGGCCTTGATGTGCCCGAGGTTCTCGGCGACCAGGATCACCGCGATCGGCGCGAGCATCAGCATCGCATGCGAATCGAACACCGGCGTGCGGAAGGTCGGCACGCCGAACCACGCGGCATGCGCGACGACCGCGAAGTCGATCGGCTTGCCGAGCGCCATGCCGTTGGTCGCGATCGCGTAGATCACGTAGGCGATCACGAGCCCGACGAGGATCAGGAGACGCTGCATCATCCCGCGCGCGAACACTGCGACGCCGCCGACGCACAGCACCGTGACGAGCGCCATCACCGAGTCGAAGGTCGAGGCCGACACGCCCTTGACCGCGATCGGCGCAAGGTTCAGCCCGATCACCGCGACCACCGCGCCGGTGACGACGGGCGGCATCAGCGTCTCGATCCAGCGCGTGCCGATCGCCTGCACCAGCGCACCGAGCGCGACGTACACGACGCCGCACGCGATGATCCCGCCGAGCGCGACCGGGATGTTCGGGTTCGGGCCGCTGCCGCCGTAGCCGGTCACCGCGATCACGAGGCCGATGAACGCGAAGCTCGAGCCGAGGTAGCTCGGCACGCGGCCGCCGACCAGCACGAAGAACAGCAGCGTGCCGATGCCCGACATGAAGATGCACAGGTTCGGGTCGAAGCCCATCAGCAGCGGCGCGAGCACGGTCGAGCCGAACATCGCGACGACGTGCTGCACGCCCATCGCGACCATCTGCGGCCATGCGAGGCGCTCGTCGGGGCCGACCACGCGCGACGCCGCGCCGGTCGATTGCTCCCGCCAGCGCGGGAAGTAGGAATCGGACATAGGGAAAAGGGCTCCTGTCGAACGCCGGCTGCGGACGGTGCGCCGGTCTGGAATCTGGCGCGAGTTTACGGAGCGGAAATGGGGCTGGCAAGCGCGAACCGCCAATGCGACGGCCGTGCCCGCCGGGCGGGCATCGGAGCGGCGCGACCGCATCGGCGGCGGTCGGCCGGCGCACCGCACGATGTAAGCGGGCGCTCACATCGCAGCGGACGCCACGGGGATCACGGATTGATGTACTGGAACAGCGACATGTTCTGCAGCTGCGCGTAGGCCTTCTGCGCGCCGCTCAGCGCGTTCTGCACCTGCAGGTACTGGCTGATGGTCGTGACCATGTTGGCGCTCGTCAGGTCCGACAGGTTGCTGGTCGTCTGCAGCGCCGCGGTCTGGTTGACGGTCTGCATCGCCTTGACCTCCTGCTCGCGGCCGCCGACCGTCGCCAGCACGGTCGTGACGTTGCGCATCGAGTTGCCGATCTTTATCGCGGCCGTGCTCAGCGTGTTCGACAGCGCGGCGGTCGCCGTCGGATTGCCGGCGACGGGCGTCTTCAACGCCGTGATCATCGAATCGAGCGTCGAGAACACGTCGACCCCGCTCGCCTGCGGCGCGGGCGTGACCGAAAAGGTGTCGGTGGGCGACGGCGTGCCCGACACGGCGACCTTCATCCCGTTGCCGAGCGCGATCGCGGTGCCCGACGTATAGGCCTGCGCGGGCCCGGGCGTCGGGGGCGAAATCGAGTTGTCGGTCACCGTGTAGGTCGGCGCGGCCGCCGTGCCGCCGAAGGTGATCGTGAACTGATGGCCGTTGGTCGCAGCCGACGGATCCGTCACCGTGACGTTGCCGATGGTGGCCGTGCCGGTGTTGGCCGCGCCGGCCGCCTGGACGGGCGAGTTGCCCAGCGCCTGCACCGACATGAACACCGAGAGGCCCGAGTCGCCCTGCGGCACGTTGCGCGAATCGTCGATCTGTACGGTGCGCGTGCCCGTATCGCCGACATAGCTGATGCTGCCGGCGGCGTTCTTCGTGAACGGCGCCGTCGAATTCTGGTAGCCGGCGAACAGGTAGTTGCCCGCGCCGTCGGTCGAGTTCGCGAGCGACACCAGCTGGTCGCGGTAGCCCTCGAGCTGCGCCGCGAGCGCCGCGCGGTTGTTGTCGGCGAGCGAACCGTCGCCGGCGCGCACGATCGTCGACTGGACGCTGCCGAGTACGTTGCCGACGCTCTGCAGCGTCTGGTCCTCGGCCTGCAGCGACGCGAGCGCCGTGCTCTGGTTCGCCGCGTACTGCGACAGCGTGGCCGACGTCATCGACAGCTGCACGGCCTGCGCCGCGCCCAACGGGTTGTCGGCCGGCGTCGCCAGGCTCACGCCGCTCGAGATCTGCTGGTAGAGCTGCGCGAGCTGGGCCTGCTGATCGTTCATCTGGCCGACGTTCAGCTGGTAGAACTGGGTCGTGGAAATCCGCATCGTTTCTATCCTCTCGAATCCGGTCAGCTGAACAGGCCCAGCACGGTCTGGAACAGCGAAGCCGCCGTCTGGATCACCTTCGCGTTGGCCTGGTAGAGCTGCTGGTACTGCATCAGGTTCGCGGCTTCCTCGTTCTGGTTCACGCCCGACACCGACTGCTGCGCGGAGGTGATCTGGCCGACCAGCGCTGTCTGTGCGGTACTCGACGACTTGAGCTGGCTCGCCGCGTTGCCGATGTTGTTCACGTAGTTCGCGTAGGCGCCCGTGATCGTCGTCGTGCCGCCGCCGAGGGTCTTCGCGTTGACGAGCCGCGACAGCGCGAGCGCGTTGCTGCCGTCGCTCGTGCCGCCCGCGTACGGCCCGATCGTGAACGAATCGCCGTCCGACGGCGTGCCCGACAGCGTGACGGTCACGCCGTTCAGCGCCCCGGCGGCCGTGCCCGACATCGTCATCGCCGCGCCGTTCGACGGGTCGTACGGCACGGAGTCGGTCGGATTGCTGATCGTCACCGACGTCGGCGGCGTGCCCGGGATCGTCACCGTGGTGCCGACCGGGAAGCCCGACAGCGACTTCGTCGCCGCGTCGTAGGTCAGCTTGGTCGACGGTACCTGATAGCCGGAGGTCACCCCGCTCAGCGCGATCTCGCCGGTGCCGATGTTGGTGCTCGACGCCGACGTGACGGCCGGCGACGCGGCCGCGATCGCCGAGCCGCTCGTCGTCGCGAGGCCGAAGCCCGTCAGCGCGCCGCGCGTCGGCAGCACGGTGAACTGGTCGCCGGCATTCATCGTGCCCGATGCAATCGAGAAGTTCAGCCCGGTCGCTCCACCGAGCGAAACCGGCATCGGTCCGCTTTTCTGGTCGACCACCGCGCCGGAAGCGCGGTCCGTCAGCGTGTAGTTGGTACCGTCGTACGACAGCGTGTAGTCGCTCGTCGTCGGCTGCGACGCGTTGGCGAACGAGACGGACAGCGCCGCGTTGCCGGTATTGCCCTGGTTCGAATAGACGGTCGGGTTCGCCACCGTGAACAGGTTGCCGCCCGGATTGCCCGCCAGGTCGACGCCGAGCGCGTTCTGCCCGTTGACCTGCGCGGCGAAGCTGGTCGCGAGCGCGCCGAGCTGCGCCTGCGCGGGGTCGAGCGTCTGGCTGCGGAACGCGAGCAGGCCGCCGAGCGTGCCGCCCGACAGCGACGAATCGGGCAGCGCCTGGTTCGGCCCCGGCGGGTTCGCGCCCGCGATCCCCTGCGACACGACGGTCAGCTCGCTCGGATCGGACGACGACGTGACGGTCGCAAGCTGGTAACTCTTGTCGGCGAGGACGAGCGGCTGGCCGCCCGCGAGGAACACGCTGTAGCCGCTGTCGTTGCGCACCACCTGCACGCCGGCGAGGCTCGACAGGTTCGACACCGCGAGGTCGCGCTGGTCCATCAGCTGGTTCGGCGGCTGCCCCTGGCTGCTCGCCGCCGAGATCTGCTGGTTCAGCTGCGCGATCTGCTTGGTGTACGTGTTGATCTGCGACACCGCGCTGGTGAGCTGCGTATTCACGCTCTGGCGCAGCGCGTCGTACTGCTGGCCGGCCGCGTTGAGCTGGTTCGCGAGGACCTGCGCATTGCTGACCGCGGTCTGCCGCACCGACGGATCGGCGGCGCTGTTCGCGACGTTCTGCAGGCCGGTGAAATAGCCGGTGATCGCGGTCGAGATGCCGGCCGTCGGGCTGCCGACGTAATTGTTCAGCTGCGCGACGAGCGAATACCACGTCGACAGCGAGCCGCCCTGCGACTGCGCGCTGTTCAGCTGGTCGCTCAGGTACTGGCTGTACTGCCGCTGCACGGTGACGGTGTTCACGCCCTGCGGCATGTAGCCGCTCGACGTGTACTGGCCGCTCGCCTCGGCATAGACCGGGCGCTCGACCGAATAGCCGGGCGTCGCGGCGTTGCTGATGTTCTGGCCGGTCGTCGTGAGGCCCCAGAGCGCGGCATTGAGGCCGCTGACGCCGAGGTTCATGAGTGTGTTGGACATGCGCGATCCTGATGAGCCGGCCGCGCTGCGGCCGCCGGGTTGCGTGACTCCCGGTATAACGGCCGCGGATCGGAAAAATTGAGGAAAAAATGCGCATGCGACGCGCGGGTGCGCGTCGTCGGTCGAGCGTCTCGGCAGGCCCTGCCGGCGCCGCTGCGAACGCGGCCCCGCGCGGGGCCGCGCGCGGCCGTGTCAGGCCCGCGCGAGCGAGCGGCGCTTCATCTCGAGCTGCGTGATCAGGCGCTGCAGCGTGTTCTCGGCGCTGCCCGGCAGCGACATGAAGCGAAAGCCGAGCTGGTAGCGCCGCGAGCCGTTCGGCATCTGCGTCGAACGCTGCGACACGAGCCGCAGGTCGAGCGACAGTTTGCCGTGGCCGGTCAGCTCGAGCTCGACGTCGGGCAACAGCGTGCCGACCTCCAGCGCCTCGACGCGTTCGTCGGCCGTGCGCAGCCCGACGCCGCCGAGCGACAGGTTATGCACCTCGAACACGAAACCGTCGCCGTCCGGCAGCTTGCCGCGGCACAGGAACGGATCGACGATCGGCGCATCGACGCGGAAATACTCGCGGCGCTGGATGCACATCAGCACGTCGGGGAAATCGGCGACGAACGCGGGCAGCCCCTCGTAGCGCGTCTCGCGCGGCGTGTTCGTGGTGAACTCGACGCGCACGCCCTCCGGCGCGGCCGCGAACGTGCAGTGCGACGCGCCGAGGATGCCGGCGTTCTGCTCGGACAGCGCGCCCCAGTCGAACGTGAACGTGCGCGCGCCGACGTCGACCTCGAGCAGGCGCGTGACGAGCTGGCCGCCCGGGTACTGGACGGTCAGGAAGTCGCCGCGGTTCACGAGGTTGCGCAGCTGCACGCCGATCTCCAGCGGATTGCGGCGGGCATAGTCGGGCCCGGAATGGCCCGCATCCAGGCTCGGATCGGTCGACGTTTCGATATTCATGGCTAGCCGGTTTTCTTTTCATGGGCGCCCGGGCGACCGGTGCGCAGTAAAACCGGGCCAGAACATGGCCCGGTTACAGGTCTCTCACACTTAGCGGCAGTGCTCACCGAAAGTTTAGATCGATTTACCGATTTTTTTCGCGCAAACGTTGAAACCGCGCGCGGCGGTCAGCCGGGCGCGGTCCGAATGAGGGCAAACGGGCGGCGGGAACGGGCTCTGGCCGTCAGCCGATCTGCTGCATGATCGAGATCAGTTTCTTCGCGTAATTCGGGTCGGTCGCGTAGCCGGCCTTCTGCATTCCATGCGCGAAGCCCTCGACGCTGCGGCTCGCGCTCAGCACGCCCGCGTAGCGCGGGTTGTTCTTCAGCAGGTTCGCATAGTCGGTCATCGCGTGCTCGTACGAATCGTACGCGCGGAACTTCGCGACGACGCGGCGCGGCGTGCCGTTCACGTATTCGGTCGTCAGCGCCGACACCGTGCGGCCCGTCCAGCCCCTGTTCGCCTTGATGCCGAACACGTTGTAGCTCGTCGAGCCGTCGCTTGCGCGAATCTCGCGCTTGCCCCAGCCCGATTCGAGCGCCGCCTGGCCGACGATGAAGCGCGCCGGGATGCCGGTGGTTGCGCTCGCCGCCTGCGCCGGGCCGGCGAGCCGGTCGACGAATGCGTCGGCGTCCGGCGTACCGCCCGCGCCCTTCAGCGGCGGCGTCAGCGCACTGCCGGCCGAGTAGCCGCGCGCGCCGGCAAGCGCGCCGTTGCCGCCGGCCGCGCTCGCGTTCGCGTACGCCTTTGCCATCGCATTCATCGCGGCGAGGCTGCCTTCGTTGCCCGACGTGCCTAAGCCGGCCACGCCGGCGTCGGCCGCCGTGTCGTCGCCGGTGCCCTGCCCGGCATTGCGCAGCAGCTGCTTCATCAGTGCATCGGCCACGCCGATCCCGCGCTTCGACATCTGCTGCGCGAGCTGCTGGTCGAGCATCGACGTGTACATCTTCGACGTGTGCGAATCGAGCAGCCCGCCCTCGGGCGACGCGTCGCGCATGCTCTTGAGCATCATCTGCGTGAACATCGCGTCGAACTGGCCGGCGACCGCTTTCGCGCCGGCCTGCGGCGACTGCTTCGCCTGCGCGCGCAGCGCATCGAAGCCCTGCACGTCCAGTGCGAAGCGCTGCGTGAGGTCGTTCGCGTTCGGAAGGTTCGCTGCCATTTAGATGATCTCCAGGTCCGCGCGCAGCGCGCCGGCCGCCTTCATCGCCTGCAGGATCGACATCAGGTCCGCCGGCGTCGCGCCGAGCGTGTTCAGCGCCTTCACGACGTCGGCGAGGTTCGCGCCGGCCGTCACCATCTTCAGCGCGCCGTTGTCCTGCTTCAGCTGGATCTGCGACTGCTGCGCGACCACCGTCTGGCCGTTCGAGAACGGCCCCGGCTGCGACACCACCGGCTGCGTGTTGACGACCACCGACAGGTTGCCGTGCGCGACCGCGCAGCTTTGCAGCGTGACCATCTGGTTCATCACGATCGAGCCGGTGCGCGCGTTCAGGATCACCTTCGCGGCGGCCTTGTCCGGGCTCACGTCGAGGTTCTGCAGGCGCGCCATGAACGCGACCTGCTGCGCGGAATCCGCCGGCGCGGCGAGCTGGATCGTGCGGCCGTCGAGCGCCGTCGCGGTGCCCGGGCCGAAGCTCGAATTGACTGCGGACACGATCCGCTGCGCGGTGCCGTAGTCCATGTCGTTCAGCTGCAGCTGCAGCACGCCGTTCATCTGCGCGATCGCGTTCGGCACCGAGCGTTCGACGATCGCGCCGCCGACGATCCGGCCGGCCGCGAGCTGGTTCACCTGCACGCGGCTGCCGTTCGCGCTGGCGCCCGCGCCGCCGACTGCCATGTTGCCTTGCGAGAGCGCGTACACCTGCCCGTCCGCGCCCTTCAGCGGCGTGAGCAGCAGCGTGCCGCCGCGCAGGCTCTTCGCGTTGCCGAGCGACGATACCGTCACGTCGAGCGCCTCGCCCGGCCGCGCGAACGGCGGCAGCGTGGCCGTCACCATCACGGCCGCGACGTTCTTCAGCTGCATGTTGTTCAGCGACGACGGGCCGCCGTTGGCCGACCCGTTGTTGATCGAGATGCCGAGGTTCGCGAGCATGTTCGCGAGCGTCTGCGTCGTAAACGGTGTCTGCATCGTCTGGTCGCCCGTGCCGTCGAGACCGACGACGAGGCCATAGCCGATCAGCGGGTTGTCGCGCACGCCCTGGATCTGCGCGAGATCCTTCAGGCGCTCCGCGTGCGCGGGCAACGCGCCGAACGCGCACGCCGCCAGCGCGAGCGCGGCGGCGATCCGCGCGACGGCGCGCGCGCGCGACGACAGGCGGTGGAAACGGTGAAAAAGAGGCTGCTGCATCGTCATCACCACGGTGCGATGTTGAGGAAGAAGCGCTGCAGCCAGCCCATCGTCTCGGCTTCGTTGATGTAGCCCTTCGCCGAGTATTCGATCCGCGCGTCGGCGACCTGCGTCGAGTAGACCGAGTTCGAGCCCGAGATCGAGTTCGGGTTGACGACCCCGGAGAAGCGCACGAATTCGTTGCCCTGGTTGATCAGCATCTGCTTCTCGCCGCTGACGACGAGGTTGCCGTTCGGCAGCACGTTGGTGACGGTCACCGTGATCGTGCCGTTGAACGTGTTCGCCGCGCTCGCGCCACCCGTCGACGCAAACTTGTTGTTGCCGGCCGCCGACAGGTTCGCCTTCGCGAACAGGCCGCCGAGGAAGCCGGCCGTCGGCACGTTGAAGTCGGTGGTGCCCTGCCGGTTGGTGTTCGCGCCCGACGATTTCGTCGCGTTGATGTTCTCGGCGATCACGATCGTCAGGATGTCGCCGATGTTGCGCGGCCGCTGATCCTCGAACAGCGGCCGGCCCGCGTAGCCCGGGTTGTAGATCGAGCCGGGCGCCTGCATCGACATCGGCATCGGCGGCTGCGCCGTCATCGGCTGCTGGATGATCGGATCGCGCGGAATCTGCGCGCAACCGGCGAGCGCGGCCACCGCGACCGCACACGCGGCGCGGACGGGGGCTGACGGGAGGAGGCGAACCTGCTTCATGGCGACGGCGGGACTTTCCGGTTAGCTCTTCATCTGCGTGACGGTCTGCAGCATCTGGTCGGACGTCGTCACGGCCTTGCTGTTGATCTCGTACGCACGCTGCGTCTGAATCATGTTGACGAGCTCCTGCACGACGTTCACGTTCGACGCCTCGACATAGCCCTGGTTGAGCACGCCCGCGCCGTTCAGGCCCGGCTGCGACACGTTCGGCGCGCCCGACGACGTGGTCTCGGCGAACAGGTTCTCGCCCTTCGCCTCGAGGCCGGCCGGGTTGATGAAGGTCGCGATCTGCAGCGAGCCGATCTGCACCGCGTTGCTCGAGCCCGGTTGCGTGACCGACACGACGCCGTCCTTGCCGATCGTCAGGGACTGCGCGTTCTGCGGCACCGTGATCGCCGGCAGGATCTGGTAGCCGCTCGACGTGACGAGCTGGCCCTGCGCGTTGGTCTGGAACGAGCCGTCGCGCGTGTACGCGTTCGTGCCGTCCGGCATCAGCACCTGGAAGAAGCCGGCGCCGTTGATCGCGACGTCCTTCGAGTTGCCGGTCTGCGTGAGGCCGCCCTGCGTGTACAGGCGCTCGGTCGCGACCTGCTGCACGCCGGTGCCGAGCTGCAGGCCCGACGGCAGTTCGGTCTGCTGCGTCGAATTCGCGCCCGGCTGGCGGATGGTCTGGTACAGCAGATCCTCGAACACCGCGCGCGACGCCTTGAAGCCGTTCGTGCTGGTGTTCGCGAGGTTGTTCGAGATCACGTCCATCTGCGCCTGCTGCGCATTCATGCCGGTGGCGGCGATGTAGAGCGATCGGTTCATGTTGAATCTTCTCCTGGTAGCGAGGGCCGTGCCGCTCAGCTGAAGTTGAGCAGCTGGTTCGCCGACTGCTCGTTCTGGTCGGCCGTCTGGATCAGCTTCGACTGCAGCTGGAACGCCCGTGCGTTGTCGATCATCGCGACCATCGCGGTCACCGGGTTGACGTTGCTGCCTTCGAGCGAATTCGGCGTGACGACCACGTTCGGGTCGGCCTCGGCCGAATTGCCGTCGGCGGTGCGGAACAGCCCGTCGTTGCCCCGCGTGAGCGTGGCCGGATCGGGGTTCACGAGCTTCATCCGGTCGACGATCGCGACCGCCGTCGGCGGGTCGCCCGGCATCAGCGCGGACACCGTGCCGTCCTTGCCGATCGTCACTTCGGCGTTCGGCGGCACCGAGATCGGGCCGCCGTTGCCGACCACCGGCAGGTTGCTCGCGTTGACGAGCTGGCCGTTTTCATCGACGTGCAGGTTGCCGGCGCGCGTGTACGCCTCGCCGCCGTCGGCCGTCTGCACCGACAGCCAGCCGGCGCCCTGCACGGCGACGTCGAGCGGATTGCCGGTGCGCGTGATCGGCCCCGGCGCGAAATCCGCGCCGGGCGTCGACGCGAGCACGTAGGTGCGCGTCGTCGTCGGGTCGATCGTGCTGCCGTCGCCGAAATTCATCGGCACCGCGCGATAGGTCGCAAGCTGCGCGCGAAAGCCCGTCGTCGAGGTGTTCGCGAGGTTGTTCGCGACGATCGCCTGCTGGTCGAGCGACTGCGACGCGCCCGTCATCGCCGTGTAGATCAGTCGGTCCATGGCTGCCGGTTATCCGCGCATTACAGGTTGATGAGCGTCTGGTCGACGGTCTGCTGCGTCTTGATCGTCTGCGCGTTCGCCTGGTAGTTGCGCTGCGCGGTGATCAGGTTGACGAGCTGCGACGTCAGGTCGACGTTCGAGTTCTCGAGCGCGCTGCCCTGCAGCGCGCCGTGGTTGGTGCTGCCCGGCGCGGAGATCTGCGGCACCCCCGACGCGGCCGTCTCGGCGTACTGGTTGCCGCCGAGGCTGACGAGCCCGTTCGGGTTGTTGAAGTTCGCGAGCGCGATCTGGCCGAGCACGGCCGTCTGCCCGTTCGAGTAGTTGCCGGTCAGCTTGCCGTCCGAGCCGATCGAGAAAGTCGTCAGCGTGCCGCTCGCGTAGCCGTCCTGCGCGAGGTTGTTCACGCCGTCCTTGCCGCCGTACTGGGTGGTGCCGGTCAGGTCGAGCGTGAGCTGCTGCGGCGTCGCCGAGCCATCGGTGGTCGGCACGGTGAACTGGAACTGGCCGAGCGACGCGGTCGGCGCGACCGGCGCGGCCGTCGTCGTGCTCTGGATCGCGCCCGACTGGTCGAACGTGACCGTGCCGAGGTCGGTCGCGGCGCCGCCCTGCACGCCCGCGTAGGCTTCCCAGGTGCTCGACGCCGACTTCACGAAGTACATGTTGACCGCCTGCGAGCCGCCGAGCGAGTCGTACACCTGGACCGAGGTCGAGAAGTTGTACGTCGTGGTGTCGGTCGGGTCGAACGGCGTCTTGGTCGGCACCGTGTCCTGCGAGTTCAGGTTGAACTGGCCGGTGATCTTGGTCGTCGGGGTCGGCGCGATGTTGGTGGTCGGCGCCTGCAGCGGCACGGTCTGCGCGGTGCTCACCACGCCGTTCTTGTCCGCCGCGTAGCCCATCAGGTTCATGCCCTGCGCGTTGACGATGTAGCCGTTCTTGTCGCGCTGGAACGTGCCGTCGCGCGAGTACGACGTCACGCCGTTGTTCGACATCTGGAAGAAGCCGTTGCCGTTGATCGCGACGTCGAGCGCCGAGTTCGTCGAGTTGATCGTGCCCTGTCCGAACTGCTGCTGCACCGACGCGAGCGTCGTGCCGATCCCGATCTGCGTGTTGACCGACGTCGCGATCGAGTTCGCGTACATGTCGGCGAACTGCGCGGTGCTCGACTTGAAGCCGACCGTGTTCGCGTTCGCGATGTTGTTGCCGATCACGTCGAGCGCGCTCGATGCGCCGGCGAGGCCGCTCAGACCCTGTTGATAACCCATTTCGGTCTCCGTTGCGAGAAAGCTGGATCAGTTGGTGGTGGTCGTGCCGCCGGACGACGACGACGCGGTGTTCGGGAAAATCGACGCGACCTGGGTCAACCCCACCGTCGTGCCGTTCGACAGCACGAGCCCCGCCGTGCCGTCGGCCTGCTTGATCACGCTCTGCACCTGTGCGGCCGCGAGCACGGTCGGCGCATACGTCTTGCCGTCGGTGCCCGTGTACTGCGCGCTCACGGTGTACTTGCCGTCCGCCAGCGTGTTGCCGGCCGCATCGGTCGGCGTCCAGTTGAACGGCACCGTGCCGGCCGACTGCTGGCCTGCGTTGATCGTGTTGACGACGACGCCCGAGCTGTTCTTCACGGTGATCGTCAGGTTCGACACGTCGTTCGCGAGCGACACGCCGAACGGCGACGCCGCGCCGCTCTTCACCGCGACGCTGTTGCCCGGCGCGAGCACGTTGGTGCCGATCAGCGCCGCCGCCTGGGTCTGCTGGCCGGCCGCGAGCTGGGTCGACAGCGAAGTGAGCGACGTGTTCAGCTGCGCGATGCCGCTCACCGTGTTGATCTGCGCGAGCTGCGACGTCATCTGCGAGCTGTCGACGGGGCTCGTCGGATCCTGGTTCTGCAGCTGCGTGACGAGCAGCTTCAGGAACGTCGCCTGCAGGTCGCTCGCCGACGTGCCGGTCGTCGACACGCTGTTGGTGTTCATCGTGTCGGTCGGCAGGGTCGACACGTTGGTGCCGTTGCTGCCGATCGTCGTGCTGGAGGAGGTCATCCTGGGTGGCCTTGTGTCGGAACTGTCGGGTCTGGGTGTCGGTCTGGAAGGTCGCTCGGCGCGCGGCTTACGTGCCGATCGTCAGCGTCTTGAGCATCAGCGTCTTCGCGGTGTTCAGCGTCTCGACGTTGGCCTGGTACGAGCGCGACGCCGAGATCATGTTCACCATCTCCTGCACCGGATCGACGTTCGGCATCTGCACATAGCCGTTCGCGTCGGCGGCCGGGTTCGCCGGGTCGTAGGTCGACTTCATCGGCGACGGATCGTCGACCACCTTCGACACGCGCACGCCGCCCACGCCCTGGCCGGACGCGGTGCGCGCGCCACCCATCGGGTCGGCCGCGAACACGACCTGCTTGGCCTTGTACGGCTTGCCGTCGGGGCCGGTGGCGCTGTCGGCGTTCGCGAGGTTCGACGCGGTGACGTTCAGGCGCTGCGATTGCGCGGACAGCGCCGAACCGGCGACGCCGAAGATGTTCATCAACGAAGGCATGGAGGCTCCTTGTGCTCGGGTGCGGAAGCGGCGCGCGCTTACGAGTTCGTCGAGATCGCGGCGATCATCGCCTTGATCTGCTGGGTCATCACGGTCATCCCGGTTTCGTAGTGCAGCGCGTTGTTCGCGAACTGCACGCGCTCGACGTCGAGATCGACCGTGTTGCCGTCGAGCGACGGCTGCAGCGGCATCCGGTACTGCGCGCGACCGTAGTCGTCGGCCGGGCCGCCGGTCGGCATCAGCTTCGCGGTGCCGGCCATGTGGCCCGGCGCCGTCGACACCATCGACATCCCGCTCGTCACGCCGGCCGGCTGCGCCATCGGCAGCTGCGCGGCGTTGCTCGGCGCGAGACCGCCGCCGGTCTGCTTCAGCGAGCGCGCGAGGGTCGACGCGAAATCGGTGTCGCGGGCCTGGTAGCCGGGCGTGTCGGCGTTCGCGATGTTCGACGACAGCAGTTCCTGCCGATAGGCGCGCACGTCGAGCGCCTGTCGGCCGAACGCGAATTCGGCATCGAGTTTGTCCAGCATGTGTGCGTCTCTCCGTATGAAGCGCTGCACGCCCGTTGCGCCGGATGGCGACGCAAGGGGCTTTTTTCCATGACAGCGATGGTAGGCGGCGGGCGCAACCGGCAATCGGGCGAATAACGCGGCAAAGGCCCCCTCTATTCATCGTTTGCGCGACGGCCCCGCTCCCTAGAATGCGAATCGGATCAACGGTTCGAGGACACGGCGATGGCAGGCAGCGCACTTCGCGGAAACGACGGACGCCGGACGCGCGTCCGGCGTGCGCTCGCGCTCGCCGCGGCGCTGTGGCTCGCGGTGCCGGCCGCGCACGCGGACGACGGCATGATCGTGATTCCCGGACGTGGCGAGACGGCCGAGACCGCGCTCGCGCATGCGAATGCGGCGAGCGGCGGGCAGTTCGGCGGGAATGCGGGGACGGCTGCGGGCGCGGGCATGGCGATGGCGGGCGGCGTGACTGGCGTTGCCGGCGCGACTGGCGTTGCCGGCGTGACCGGCGCGGCCGCGGCCGGCTACGCGGCGCAGCCGGCCAGCTCGATGGTCGTGACGAGCTTCACGAGGTTGCTTCTTGCGTCGTCGACGGTCTTGGCCTGCCACGGCGTGAAGCCGCCTGCTGCCTTGACGTCCGCCGGCGTGCGGCCGGGTTTGCCCGCGTGGGCGTTGTCTTCACCGCGATATGCGTATTGCATGATGTGCCTCCGGTTCGATGTCGATCGGTCTGGATGGGTCCGCGTTGCGAGTGGACACGAGCACGATATCGGCGGCAAACCCGGCGGGAAATGGGCCGAAGGTGTGACGGGGCGTCAGGGGAGGGATGGCACGGGAGGATTCAAGCTAAAGAAGCGTACGCCAATAGCGAACCTCTTCGATTGGCGCGCCGTCGATCTCGAACGTCTTGACGTCGCGCTCGACGACAAAGCCCTCGCGTTCATAGAATGCCTTCGCACGACGATTCTCGACGAGCACCCACAGCGACACCCGGACATGCCCTGCGTCATGCAGCGCACGGCACGCATGGTTGACCAGCGCCGCGCCGATTCCTTGGCCGCAATGCGACGGATGCAGGTAGATCGCTTCGATTTCGCCCCAGGTCGAGTCCTTGTCGGTGTCGCGTGTCGGACCATAGGCAACCCAGCCTCGCGGCTCGCCTTCCTGCAGCAGCAGGTCGCGGGCCTGCCGGGCAAAACCACCGCGACCGTCGCGGCCGCGTTTCCGCGCGGGCTCGCCGCGTGCACGACGCTCGAGCCGTTCCTGCCGACCGGCGCACGCCTGTGGGGCCGCACGACGGTCGGCGTGCGCTGCGCGGGTGAACGGCCGTGGACCGTCTACCTGCAGGCGAAGGTCGCCGTGCAGGCCACCTACTACGTCGCCGCGCGGCAGATCGCGCCGGGCGAACCGCTCAGCGCGGCCGACCTCGTCGCGCGCGACGGCGACCTGACCGTGCTGCCGCTCGCGGTGATCACCGATCCCGCGCAGGCAGTCGGCGCGACCGCGCTCGTGCGGATCTCGGCCGGGCTGCCGCTGCGTCAGGACTTGCTGAAGAGCCCGGCGTCGGTGTCGGCCGGCCAGACGGTGCGGGTCGTCGCGGCGGGGCCCGGCTTCACCATCTCGGCCGAGGGCAGCGCGCTAGCGAACGCGGCGCCCGGCCAATCGGTGCGGGTCAGGATGGCCGCCGGCCAGATCGTCACGGCGATCGTCAAGGACGCCGGCACCGTCGAAATTCCGCTGTAGGGACGGATCTCGCCGGAAGATTGTAAAGAATTGTTTCTTCGGAGAATTTCAGGCTCACGATGCTAAAGTTCGGGCCGACCCGGCCGTTATCTGGGTCATACCGTCCAGGAAACCCATCGTGAAGATCGATTCCACTCCGAACCCGAGCCCACTCGCGTCGACCGGCAACGGCGCGACCCGCGCGCAATCCGGCGCGGCTTCGTCGTCCGCACAGGCGGCCGACGCAGGATCGACCGGCGGCGACACGACCGTGAACCTGTCGGGTTTGTCCGGCCAGCTGCGTTCGGTGTCGGCCTCCGGCAGCGCCGACATCGACACGGCCCTCGTCCAGTCGATCAAGGACGCGCTGAACAACGGCACGTTGACGATCGACGTGAACAAGATCGCCGACGGCGTACTGAATACCGCCCGCGACCTGCTGCAACGGCAGCGCTCGCAGGGTAACTGAGCCGGCCCGGGGCCCGTCACGCCCTGACCGGTCCCCTGGTTTGCCGGCATGCGGAAACGCGTGCCGGCGCGACGAGCATGACGCGATGAGAGAAGAGCTGCTGGCCACGGTCAACGACGAACACGCGACGGTCGAAGCGTTCGCGTCCCTGCTCGCCTACGAGGAAAAGGCGCTGACGACGGCGGAGCCGCTTGAAATGCTGCCCGGCATCGTCGAGAAGAAAAGCGCGCTGATCGACCGGCTCGCGCAGCTCGAGCGCACGCGCGACACGCAGCTGTCAGCGCTCGGCTTTCCGGCCGGCAAGAAAGGGATGGACCAGGCCGCCGAGCGCGATGCGCGCCTGGCCGGCCGCTGGCAACTGCTGCTGCAGGCCGCCGAACGCGCGCGCCAGGCCAATGCGACCAACGGGATGCTGATCCGGATCCGGATGGACTACAACGAGCGTGCACTCGCGGTGCTGCGTTCGGCTCCCGCGCCGGCCGGCGTGTACGGGCCCGACGGGCGTGTGTCGGCACTGATGCGCTAATGCGCTGATCCCACTGACGTCATGATCACGCCGGCGCACCGACGCGCCGGCTGCGCATCGACGCGCCGGCTGCGCATCGCGCGGCCCTGCTGCGGCCGCGCGCACCTTCCCCGTCTTACAACAGCGGACACGCGGTGACCTGCGTGCCGCGCTCCACGCAAAGCCGTTCGTAGTCGCGCAGGTACGTGCGCTCGTCGTCGTCCAGCAGCGTGACATCGATCAGGTCCCAGTCGTAGCCGACCGTGACGATGTTCTCGAACGCCACGGTGTCCGACTCTTCGTCATCCGCGCGCACGATCACGATGTTCTCGATCCGCACGCCGCCCTTGCCCTGCAGGTAGATGCCCGGCTCGACCGAAATCACCGCATTCGGCACCAGCCCGTACTTCGCGCCCGGCGCGAACCGCACGCCACCCTCGTGCACGTGAATCCCGACACCGTGCCCGGTGCCGTGGCCGAAGTCGTAGCCGTGATCGCGGCACACCTGGCGCACCGTCGCGTCGACATCGCCGCCCGTCGCCGCTTTCGGGAAGCGCGTGACGAGCCCCTTGATGCACGCCTTCAGCGCGACCGTGTAGATCTCGCGCTGCCACGGCTGCGCCACCGTGTCCGGGTGCGTGCGGCGCAGCACGACACGGGTGCAGTCCGTCGCGAAACCGGCGTCGTAGTACGCGCCGCTGTCGAGCAGCACCAGTTCGCCTTCGGTCAGCTCGACCTCGGCGCTCGCCGCCGTGTAATGCGCGAACGCACTGTTCGCGCCGTTCGCGGCGATCGACGGGAACGTCAGCGCGACCGCCGAGCGTGCGCCGTACGCGTCGTTGATCGCACGCGCCAGGTCGTATTCGGTATGGCGCTGCCCCGGCTCGCCGGCCTTCGCCCAGCGCATCGTCTCGGCGATCGCCGCCGAGCTGCGCGCGAACGCGTCGCGGAACCGGTCGAGCACGGCCGGCGTCTTGCCGGCCCGCAGCGCCTCGACCGGGTTGAAATCGGCGTGGCGTGCATGCGGCCACACGCGGCGCACCGATTCGACGAGCGCGCAGTTGACCGACTCGAAGCCGTAGCACACGTGATCGACCGCGAACTGCGCGAGGAAGCGCTCGAGTTCGGCGAAGTCGCGCCGGATCACGTGCAGCGCCGGATACGACGCCAGCTCGACCGGGCACGCGTCGCAGCCTTCCGGCAGGAACAGCGCGACCTGCTCGCCGACCGCGAACAGGAAGCCCAGGTGCGACGACGCATTCGGGATGTGATAGCCGCGGCTGTTCAGCAGATACGCGAGGTCGTCCGATGCGCACGTGAAGAACGCGGTCTTGCCGTGCGCCGCGCCGGTGTGCGCGGCGAGCCGCCGGTTCAGCGTGTCGAGGTTCTGCGCGACGCTCGCGCCGGTCATCACTTCGGGCAGCTCGAAGATCGGCCGCTCGACCACCCAGCCCGGCAGCGCGATCGCGCGGTCGATCTCGCGCTCGGCCAGGCTCGTCCAGTCGAGCGACGCAGCCTGCGTCTGCTCGATCAGCCGGTCGCGCTGCGCGACGCTGATCCGCAGCGCGTCGTAGCCGACCCGGGCGAGCCGGCTCGCGTGCGCGACCAGCCAGTCGGCCAGCGCCTGCCAGATCGTCACGTTCATCCCGAGCTTCTCGATGCGCACCTGCGCCGGGTCGCACTGCTGTTCGGCCTGCAGGTGATAGCGGCCATCGACGAACAGCACGAACGGCGGCACGCCGAGCGCCTGCGCGGTCGCCGCACTCAGGAAGATCCCGCAGCCGGCCGAGCCGTCGAAACCCGACAGCGCGTAGCGCGGGTTGTTGCGGCGCGGCAGGTATTCGGTGATGTATTCGTCCTGCGACGTGACCACTACCGCGTCGAGCCGCGCTGCGTCGAGCAGGCGCGACAGGCCGGCCTGCGTGTCGGCGACGGACGCGTCGTACGAGGGAAGGCCGGAGAAGCTGTATTTCAGTCGATCGATCATCGGATGCCCGTTATTGATTGTCGTCGGCGGACAGCGTCACGCGGCATGGCGCACGCGTGAAGCGACACACCGCCCGTGCGTGGATGACGCGCGGCCCGGCGAGCAGCCGGGCTGCGGTGCCGTTCCAGCGGCAGACCCTCGGGAAAGTTTTGTCTCACTTAACTTTGTTTGATGCGTGCGACAGAATCTAGAGCACGCTGAAATTGAGGTCAAGCTAAAATTTTCGTAGGGCTAAAATTTCCGGCATGGCGCCCGACGGCGGCGCGGCCCTGCGCGGCCATACGCGGCGCAGCGCCGTCCGGGCGCCACCGCGCGCGGTACAATCCGCCGGCATCGTCGTCCCGACGGCCGTGTTTCGTGCGATTCGCGGAAAGCTACATCCCGGCGACAGCACCGCCCCTCCGCTCGCCTTCCGACTCGTTGCCACGAAAGAGATTCATGGATTCAGACATCATGCGTATCGGCCAGCGCATTCGCCGCCTGCGCCGGGAAGCGAAGAAGACGCTGCTGGAAGTCGCGACCGAAGCAAACCTGTCGGTCGGGTTCCTGTCGCAGGTCGAGCGCCATCTCACCGGCATCTCGCTCTCATCGCTCGTCAACGTCGCGAAGGCGCTGAACGTGCCGCTCGGCACGCTGATCGACCAGCCGCGCCAGGCGCAGCCCGACTCGCACGCGGGCCGCCGCGAACCGTACGCAGTCGACGCCGCCTCGCAGTGGTACGAGCGGCTGTCCACCACCTTCGACGGCAGCCAGCTCAACGCGCTCAAGGTGCGGATGATGGAGGGCTACCGTTCGGAATGGGTCGCGCACGGCGGCGACGAGTTCGTGTACGTGCTGACCGGCCGGATCTGCTACACGATCGGCAAGAAGGATTACCCGCTGTCGCCCGGCGACTCGCTGCACTTCGACGCGAGGAAGCGCCATCGCGTCGCGAACGTCGGCGACGGGCCCGCCGAGCTGATCGCGGTCGGCACGCTGCCCCTCTTCGACGACAACTGCGCCGAGTTGGGGACCGCGGCGATGAAAATCAGGCTGCTCGCGCGCGACGCCGGCGCGACGCCGGGTGAGCCGCGCGTGAGCCGCCGCGATCCCGCGCCGAAGCGCGAACGCGACGCGGACGCGGCAGCGCCCGCCGACAACCCGGCCCGCGCAACGGCACAGCCGGCTGCCGGGAAGCCGCGCGCGGCCGCCGGCAAACGTCCGGCTGCCGCCACCCCGGCCCGCCGCGCCACCCCGCGTACGAAGAAATAACGGCCGCGGCCGAGCGGCGAACCACGCCACCCGAGCGCGTCGTCCCAGGCTATTCGGCGATCGCCAGCGCCTGCTTGACGGCCTCGACCCGCGCGCGATGCACGGCCTCCTTGATCTGCATCGCGTCGTTGCCGATCGCGCGCGCGATCGCGCCCGCGTCGACGCTGCGCGCGGCCACCAGCGCCACCCGCAGCCGCTCGGCCTGCGGATACGGCTGGGTGTCGAGCCCGAGCCGGCCGCGCGCGTCCGACTCGCACGCCTGCAGCATCTCGGCGAAGCGCGCCGGCTTGCGCAGTGCGTCGCTACGCTCGAAGAACCGCACCAGCGCGGCGGCGCCCATCTCCATCACGCGATGCAGGTTGCCGTGCTCGCGCGCGACCACCAGCGCGAGGTCGCGGCAGTCGTTCGGCACGCGCAGCCGCTCGCACAGCGGCTTGAGCAGGTCGACGCTGCGGCCTTCGTGGCCGACATGGCGCGGCAGCACGTCCGCGGGCGTCGTCGCCTTGCCGAGATCGTGCGTGAGCGCCGCGAAGCGCACCGGCAGCGAATAGCCCTGCTTCGCCGCATAGTCGACGACCATCATCACGTGCACGCCGGTGTCGACTTCCGGGTGGTAGTCGGCGCGCTGCGGCACGCCCCACAACGCGTCGATCTCGGGCAGGATGCGCGCGAGTGCGCCGCAGTCGCGCAGCACCGCGAACATCCGCGACGGCTTCGCCTCCATCAGCCCGCGCGCGATTTCCTGCCACACGCGCTCGGGCACCAGCGCATCGACCTCGCCCGCGTCGACCATGTGCCGCATCAGCGCAAGCGTTTCGTCCGCGACCTTGAAATCCGCGAAGCGCGCGGCAAAGCGCGCGATCCGCAGGATCCGCACCGGATCCTCGACGAACGCGTCGCTCACGTGCCGGAACACGCGCGCACGCAGGTCGGCCTGCCCGTCGAACGGATCGATCACCGGGCCGACCAGCGCACCCTTCGGGCTCACTTCGCGCGCCATCGCGTTGATCGTCAGGTCGCGCCGCGCGAGATCCTCGTCGAGCGTCACGTCCGGCGCATAGTGGAACTGGAAGCCGTGATAGCCGGCCGCCGTCTTGCGCTCGGTGCGCGCGAGTGCGTATTCCTCCTGCGTGTCCGGATGCAGGAACACGGGAAAATCCTTGCCGACCGGCCGGAAGCCCTGCGCGGCCATCTGCTCCGGCGTCGCCCCCACCACCACGTAGTCGCGGTCCTGCACCGGCACGCCGAGCAATTCGTCGCGGATCGCGCCGCCTACTGCGTAGATATTCATGGCTGCGGTTCGTATTCGGCAATCACGTTGGTCTCGCCGCGCGCGCCATCGATCCAGCGCTGCACCGCCGGCAGCGCCGTCACGCGCGCCGCGTAGCCGGCCGCGTCCGGCGACAGCGCCGGCTCGTACGTGTTGAAGCGCATCACGACGGGCGCATACATCGCATCGGCGATCCCGAATTCACCGAACAGGAACGGCCCGCCCGATGCCTCGATGCACGCGCTCCACAGCGCGTCGATGCGCGCGACGTCGGCGAGCGCATCGGGCGTCGCGCCGCGCCCCGGCATCGACGCGCGCACGTTCATCCCCATCTGCGTGCGCAGCGCGGCGAAACCCGAGTGCATCTCGGCCGAGATGCAGCGCGCATGCGCACGATCGAGCGGATCGGCCGGCCACATCGGGAATTGCGGATAGCGCTCGGCGAGCGTCTCGGCGATCGCCAGCGAATCCCAGATCGCGACGCCGTGGTCGTCGATCAGGCACGGCACCTTGCCGGTCGGCGAATACTCGCGAATGCGCGCGGCCGTGTCGTCGCGGCGCAACTCGATCGCGATCTCGTCGAACGGGATACCGAAATGCGCGAGCAGCAGCCACGGCCGCATCGACCACGACGAGTAGTTCTTGTCTCCAATGACGAGTTTCATGGCGATGTTCCGAAAAAGCGCGAAAGTGAATGACGAAAGCGACGGCCCGCGACGCCTAGCGGCGCGAGCGGAACCAGTCGAAGCGGGAGCGCTGCGCGGCGTTGCCGAGATACGCGGGCGCGATGCTCTCGAGACTCGCCGGCGACAGCCCGAGTTCCGGCGCGAGCGGCCCGGACAGCACGTTCGGCACCGACATCGACGCGAGATTGTCCCGCGTGAGCACCGGCTCGCCGGGCAGGCATTCGAACACGCTCGCCTGCAGCCGCGCGAGCGCGTCGGGCAGCCGCACGATGCGTGCCTGCCGGCCGACCAGCGTGCCGCAATAGCGCACCAGTTGCTCGAGCGTATAGACGGTCGGCCCGCCGAGCTCGTAGGTCCTGCCGTACGCGGCCGCGAGATCGAGCGTGTTGACGAACGCGCGCACGACGTCGCCGACGAACACCGGCTGGAAACGCGCGTCGGGCATCGCGAGCGGCAGCACGGGCAGCGTGCGCTGCAGGTTCGCGAACGTGTTGAGGAAAGCGTCGCCGGGGCCGAACACGACCGACGGGCGGAAGATCGTCAGCGCGAGCGAATCGGTCGCCGCGACCGCATGCAGCGCGGCCTCGCCGTCGCCCTTCGAGCGCTGGTACATGCTCGCGCCGTGCGAATCGGCGCCGAGCGCGCTCATGTGCAGCACGCGCTGCACGCCGACCTCCACGCACGCGGCGGCCAGCGCGGCCGGCAGCGCGACGTGCGCGCGCTCGAACCCGGGCCCGTACGGCGTGCCGCGGCCGCCGTGCAGCACGCCGACCAGATTGACGGCCGCGTGCGCGCCGGCGACGAACCGGGCCAGCGTGCGCGTATCGAGCGCGTCGAGCTCGACGATCTCGACCGGCAGCATCTGCAGGTGGCGCGCGTGTTCGCGCCGCCGCGTGCCGATCCGCACCTGCTTGCCGGCGTCGATCAGCGCATTGACGAGCCGGCTGCCGATGAAGCCGGTGCCACCGAGCAGCGCGACGGTCTGATCCATGTTCCGAACCTCAAAGGGGCTGTTCACGCTAATGACGGGCTTGCGAACGAGCCTTGCCGGCTGCAGTGCAAGAAGCAAGGAGCGCCGTTTGGCCGAGCCAAACAAGCGACGCGCGACGCCGCAATGCGGCCGGCAACGCTCGTTCCCCAGACCGGGAAAAATCATAAATGGGGCTGGCCGCCAGAAGGGCCGATCGCTGCGTCATGCTCCTTGCGAATACGTCGAGTATTCGCCTCGTCACACTCCTTGCGCTCGGCCCTTCTGGCGGCCAGCGCAAGCCCGTTATTAGCGTGAACAGCCCCTTCACACCGCCGCGTCTCGCGCGGCAGTGTGAAGATTGTCGATCAGGGCGAGATCATGCCCAGGCGTTTCTTCAACGACTGCGGTTTGCCCTCGAAGAGCGCCGCGTAGTAGACGGTATTCGACAGCACGTTCTTCACGTAGTCGCGCGTCTCGTTGAACGGAATCGTCTCCGCGAAGATCGCGCCTTCGACCGGCTGCGTCAACACCTGGCGCCACTGGCGCGGCCGACCCGGGCCCGCGTTGTAGCCGGCGGTGGCCAGCACCGGCGAGCTGTCGAAGTTGTTGTAGATGTCCGCCAGATACCAGGTGCCGAGCTGGATGTTGGTATTGATGTCGTGCATCTGCGCGCGCGTGATGGTGCCCATCCCGAGCTTCTTCGCGACCAGCTGCGCGGTGGCCGGCATCAGCTGCATCAGGCCGCCTGCACCGACCGACGAACGCGCGTTCGTGATGAAGCGCGATTCCTGGCGAATCAGCCCGTATGCCCATTCGATGTCGAGGCCCGACGACTGCGCGTAGCGCTCGACGATGTCGCGGTACGGCGACGGGTAGCGCAGCGTGAAGTCGTGCTCGGCCTTCGTGCGGTCGGCCGTGTTGACCGTGCGGTCCAGCAGGTCGACGCGCTTGCCGTATTCCGCGGCCGCCAGCAGCTGGCGATCAGTCATCCCGCGCAGCGGCCAGTTCCATTCGCGGTTGCCTTCGAGGCGCAGGTTCAGCCCGTAGAAGCGCTGCGCGAGCGCGAAGCCCGGAATCTTGCCCATCGCGTCGACCTCGGCGTCGCTCACCTTCGTGCGCGGCGGGATCGACGTGCGCTGGCCGAGCTCTTCGCCGGCGAGCTGCCCGTAGAAGTTGAACTGGCCGGCGACCTGCTCGAATTCCTGGTTCGCCTGCAGCGTGTCGCCGCTCTGCTTGAGCGCGCGCGCATGCCAGTAGATCCATGCCGGATCGTCCCGCAGCGACGGCGGCATCTGCTCGATCGACCAGCGCACCATCGGCCAGTCGCCGGCCAGCAGCGCGGCGCGCGTACGCCATTCGTAGCTCGGATTCGACAGCGGCGCATTCGCGGATTTCGCGTACCAGACCGACGCGAGCGGCGAGCGCTTGATCGCGCCCTGGTAGCCGATCGCACCCCACGCGATCGCCTGTTCCTGCTTCGTCAGCGACGCGGCGACCGACGTCAGCATCCCCGCCGCCGCGTCCGGATCGTTGCGCGCCATGCGGCCGAGCGCGATCAGCGCGAGCTGGTGCGATGCCGCGTCGGAGCCGACGCCGCGCGCGAGGTACAGCGGTGGGGCGCTCGTCGCCTGGTCGAAGCCGGCCGGGCGCTGGCCGAGCGCATCGACGATCTTGCCGCCGAGCGTCGTGTAGTTCTGCTCGTACGCGAGGCGTGCCTGCTGCCACACGTCGTCGCTCGTCAACTGCTGGTTGATCGTCAGCGCGGTAATCAGGTCGACACAGGCATCGCCGTAGTATTTCGGTTCGACGAGCAGCGCACGCGCCGCCTCGGCGACGTTCTCGCCGCGTGCCGCGCGCGATTCGAGCGCGTAGCACTTGACCTGCGTGTCGTCGTCGAGCACGAAGCGCTTGTACTGGTCGTCGAAGTTGCGCCAGTCGTGGCGCGCGCCGAGCACGAGCAGGTAGTCGTTGCGCAGGCGATCGGCGATCGCCTGGCCGTCGTAGCGCTGCAGGAACGACTGCACGGACGCGTCCGGCGCATCGACGCGCGCGCGGCCCGTCGAATCGAACAACTGCGGCTTGATCTGGAAATACTCGACGTAGGACGGGACAGGATAGTTCGGGATCGTCGACGCGAGCTGCGCGGCCTTCGCGGCGTCATTGCGGCGCGCGGCTTCGCGAAGCTGCACGAAGATCTGGTCGTCCCCGGCGAGCGTGTCGTCGCCCGGTGCGGCGCACGCGGCCGTGCCCGCGACGAGCGCGGCGGCCGAAAGCGTGAGCGCGACCGCGCGATATACTCGGAAAAGGCTGTTCGACATCGTTTTGAATGGAGCACGAATTGAGCGAAAGCATAGCATGCAACCCTGTGCCTAACCCGAAGGTTGCGCTGCGCAAAACGCTGTCCGGCGCGCGTCGTGACGCCGCGTCGCAGCCCGCCGCGAACGCCGCGCTCGACGCGCGGCTGCGCCTGTTGCTCGCACGGCTCGCGCCGCGCACGGTCGGCTTCTACTGGCCGCTGCCGGGCGAATTCGACGCGCGCGACGCGGTGCTCGCGTGGTCCGCGGCAGGCGCGGGCCGCCGCGCTGCGCTGCCCGTGATCGGCGAGCGCCACACGCCGCTCGAATTCCATGCGTGGGACGCACACACGCCGATGCGCGAAGGGCATCACCGGATTCCGGAGCCGGCGTCGGGCGTCGTCGTCGTGCCCGACCTGTTGCTGATTCCGTGCGTGGGATTCGATCTGGAGCGCTACCGGCTCGGCTATGGCGGCGGCTATTACGACCGCACGCTCGCCGTGTGGCCGGGCGACACGCTGCCGGTGACGGTCGGCATCGCGTATGAAGCATGCCGCGTCGATGCGCTGCCGGCCGAGGCGCACGATCTCGCGATGCGCTGGATCGTGACCGACGGCGCACTCTACCCGGCTGCCGGATGACCCGGCGCGCGACGGAGCGGCCAGCGCCGGACGCGCGTCAGCATCATGCTGCGCGCACCCTCGCTCAGCGCGCCGTCCGCAATCGTTTACAACGACGCCGCCGCGCGCGCGGCGGTGTCGTAGAGGCCCGATGCGTGGCGCAGCAGTTGCGCCGCGTCACCGATCTGCTCGTTGGTGAGGCCGCTGTCCTTCAGCGTCTCGATCAGGCAATGCTCGCGCACTTCCCGATACTTCAGGCACAGATCGCGGCCCGCGTCGGTCGCGAAGAAGAACACTTCCTTGCCGCTCTTCTCGCTCTTCACATAGCCGCGGGCGATCAGTTTTTTCAGCGCATAGGTCGCGACGTGCGTATCCTCGATATTGAGCACGAAGCAGATGTCGGCGAGCTTCTTCTTGCGTTCGCGATGACTGACGTGATGCAGCAGCGACACCTCGACCGCCGTCATGTCCTTCGCGCCCGCGGCCGACATGCAGCGCACCATCCAGCGGTTGAACGCGTTGCCGGCCATGATGAGCCCGTATTCGAGTTCCGACAGCTCCGCGCTCGAATCGGAAACGAGGTGTTCGGATGACACGATCTTGGTCGGAGGACGCTTCATGGACATGCGGAGCAAGCAGGATGTCAGGGTGTGCCGAGTGTACGACAGAAGCATCGGCACGCGAGCTAGGCAAAAACGCTTATTGGTAAGTTATCGATATCTTATTGACAATGTGCGCTAACATTGCCGTCCGAACCGTGCCAGTCCGATGACGCAACCCCGCATTTATCCGCTCGGCGATGCCGCCCTCGTCTGCGAGGTGCCGCCGCCCGCCACGCTCGATTGCCAGCGCCGCGTCTGGGCCGTCGCCGAGGCCGCGCGCGCGTGGCCCGACGTGATCGACGTCGTGCCGGGCATGAACAACCTGACCATCGTGTTCGACGCGCTCGCCGCGACGGCCGAGTCGCTCACGCCGGCGCTGCGCGACGCGTGGGAGACGGCCGACGTCGAGCACGCGGACGGCCGGGAGATCGAGATTCCGGTCGAATACGGCGGTGCGGCCGGCCCCGACCTGGCGGCCGTCGCCGCGCACACGGGGCTGTCGACCGACGAGGTCGTCGCACGCCATGCGGCCGGCGAATACGTCGTGTTCTTCGTCGGGTTCCAGCCGGGCTTCGCGTATCTCGGCGGCCTCGACGCGTCGCTGCACACGCCGCGCCGCGCCGCGCCGCGGCTGGAAGTGCCGGCCGGCTCGGTCGGCATCGGCGGTGCGCAGACCGGCATCTATCCAGCCACGTCGCCCGGCGGCTGGCAGCTGATCGGCCGTACGTCGCATGTGCTGTTCGACCCGGCCCGGCCGCAGCCGACGCTGCTGCTGCCCGGCGACCACGTGCGCTTCACCATTGCGGGAGTCGATGCGACATGAGCCAGAACACCGCACCGGGCACCATCGAGGTGGTGCGCGCCGGCCCGCTGTCGACCGTGCAGGATCTCGGCCGCCGCGGCACGCGCCATCTCGGCGTCGCGCAGGGCGGCGCGCTCGACGGCCTCGCACTCGAAGTCGGCAACCGGCTCGTCGGTAACCGCGCTGACGCGGCGGCGGTCGAGATCACGATCGGCCCGGCAGCGTTCCGCTTCACGCGCGCGACGCGCATCGCGATCACCGGCACCGAATTCGGCGCGACGCTCGACGGCAAGCCCGTGTACTCGTGGTGGAGCCTGCCGGTCGAAGCCGGGCAGACGCTCGTGCTGCCGGCCGCGAAACGCGGAATGCGCGGCTACCTGTGCATCGCGGGCGGCATCGACGTGCTGCCGATGCTCGGCTCGCGCAGCACCGATCTCGCCTCGCGCTTCGGCGGCCTCGGCGGCCGCACGCTACGCGACGGCGATCGGCTCCCGGTCGGCGTGCCGCCGGCCGGCGCGGGCTGCCTGGCAGCCGACGCACCCGAATTCGGCGTGAAGGCGCCCACTTGGTGCGCGTTCGTGCGGGTCGACGAGCCGCCGCGTCGCCACCGCCCCGCGCATGCGCCGTGGGCGATGCCCGTGCGCGTACTGCCGGGTCCCGACTACGCATCGTTCGGGGCCGACTCGCAGCAGGCGTTCTGGGACGAGGAATGGCTCGTCACCGCGAACAGCAACCGGATGGGCTACCGGCTCGCCGGCGCCGAGCTCGTACGCGAGCGGCCGGCCGAGTTGCTGTCGCACGCGGTGCTGCCCGGTACGATCCAGGTGCCGCCGAACGGCCAGCCGATCGTACTGATGCACGATGCGCAGACCACCGGCGGCTATCCGAAGATCGGCACGGTGATTCGCGCGGATCTATGGAAACTCGCACAGGCGCGGCTCAACCTGCCGATCCGGTTCGTGCGCACGACGCCCGACGCCGCGCGCGCCGCGCTGACCGCGGAACGTGCGTATCTGCGGCAGATCGACGTCGCGATCGAGATGCGCGAGGAAACGCGCCGCCGCGCGCAATCGCGCGCGGCGTGACAATGGCAACAGCGGCACGGAGGACGCGCCACGCCACCAGTGGACGAGGGACATCATGGAAATCGATCTGAATGCCGATCTCGGTGAAGGATGCGGATCGGACGAGGCGCTGCTCGATCTCGTCACGTCGGCGAACATCGCGTGCGGCTGGCATGCCGGCGGCCCCAATGCGATGCGCGACTGCGTGCGCTGGGCCGTGCAGAAAGGCGTGTCGATCGGCGCGCACCCGAGCTTTCACGATCCGGAGAACTTCGGCCGCAAGGAAATGCAGCTGCCGGCCGGCGAGATCTACGCGGGCGTGCTGTACCAGCTCGGCGCGCTGTCGGCGATCGCGCAGGCCGAAGGCGGCCGCATCGCGCACGTGAAGCCGCACGGCGCGCTGTACAACCAGGCCGCGCGCGACCCGATGATCGCCGACGCGGTGGTGTCCGCGATCCACGACTTCGACCCGTCGCTCGCCGTGTTCGGGCTCGCGAACAGCTTGTTCGTCGCGGCCGCGCGGCATGCGGGTCTCGCCGCGGTCGAGGAAGTGTTCGCCGATCGCGGCTATCGCGCGGACGGCTCGCTGGTGCCGCGCAGCCAGCCCGGCGCACTGATCGACGATGAAGACACCGTGCTCGCGCGCACGCTCGACATGGTGCGCGAGCGGCAGGTGCGCGCGGTGAGCGGCGAATGGGTGCCGCTCAATGCGCAGACCGTCTGCCTGCACGGCGACGGCCCGCATGCGCTGGCGTTCGCGAAGCGGATCCGCACGGCACTCGAGGCAGCGGGCGTCGACGTCGTCGCGCCCGGCGCGCTGCAGGCCGACGAAGGCGCGTAACGTCCCCGGTCCCCGGTCCCCGCCGTCGCCGGACGAAAACCGCCGCACCAAAGAAAAAAGCGCCCTCGTGGCGCTTTTCTGTTGGCGCAATCGCCGCGGACTTCGCCGTCTGTCGATTCGCCCCCCGAAGCCGTCGGTCGACGGCGACCGGAAAGATGCTCCGGATCAAAAAACGTCCGCCGCCGCCCGATTACCGCTTCCCCCGGTCGGACGACGGAACGTCGCTTATCTGCAAGTCTGCCGCATGCATTTGTTCTGCCGACGATGTTTGGCCCCGCCGTGCATGCAGACACTCCGTGGCCGGCACGTACATCACGTGCCGGCTACGCTAACCCCGCGCTTTGTTTTTGCTACCCCGTAGAACGTTTTCTATTCTTTTCATTTTTTCAACTTGTGGGATGAAGAATAGAGATTGCCAGAACCGGATGTCAATCGTTTTAAACGCTATTTTCTGAAGATTCGAGGGTTTTCCTTATCGGTGCGCACGGCTGCACCAGCGCCTCGCAGCGCGTGCGCGCCATCGATCGGACCGGGGAAGATCTGTACGTGCGACCGGCCGCGATCAGTTCGCGTCGACCCGGTATCCTTGCTGGCGCAACAATTCGAGTACACCGCGCTGGCCACCCAGATGCAGCGCGCCGATCGCGACGAACAGCGGCCGGTTCGGCGCGGCGATTGCCGTCATCCGTGCAACGAAGCGCCGGTTGCGCTCGTACAGGATCTTGTTGTCGATCGACGCCGACAGTGCCTTCGAACGGGCCAGCCGCTCGCTCTTCGCAACCGCCCACGCCGAGATCGCGTCGGCGTCGCCAATTTGCCACAGCCGGTGCAGCGCCTTGATGTCGTCGGCGTTCTGCGCCGGGGTCTGCACCATGTCCTGGGCGAGCATCTCGCGCTGCTCGGCGAGCGTCAGCCCGGTGAATGCGCGCATCTGCTCGGCGAGCGTCTCGAGCCCGATCACGCGGCCGCCCGTCTTCTTCAGGAACACGTTCTGCAACTGCGCCTCGGTGCCGTACTCGGTCTGCAGGCCGGCCGACAGCGAGTCGTAGGTCTCGACGACGAGCGCCGCGAGCCACGGCCGCATCCGGCGGATCTCCGCGAGCGCGGCCGGGTTGCCGCGCAGGCGCGCCGCGAGCCGCTGCCACAGCGGCTCGGGCAGCATGCGCTGCAGGCACGGGTAGCGGCACACGCCGTACTTCGACACGTCGTCCTGCGATTCGAGCAGATCGTCGGGCGACAGCTCGAGCGCGACCGTCGGCGACGCGGCGAGCGCCGCGAGGATGCGCGGCCGGAACGGCTGGGCGGGCGGGTAGTCGGACGGGTCGCCCGTATGCAGCGTGCCGAGCACGTACAGCGTGACCTTGCCCTTGGTGGCGACATAGAACGGCATGCGCGCAGGCTGCACACGCACCGTGCCGCGCGCGACCGTGCCGTTCGACACGGACGGCACGTGGAAGCCCGGCAGGTTCAAGCCCGGTGGCGGAACCTGCGACGGACGGATCGGCGAACTCGCCGGCGCGCGCCCTTCGGCACGCGCGGCGTCAACGGGAACCAGCACGCTGGCGGCCACGCACGCGCCGGCCAGCGCCGCGCCCGTGACCGTGCGCACGCTCCAGCGCCGTGCGTTGCGGCACGCGCGCATCACGCGCGCGCTGCCGGCCCCCGAACGGCGCACGCCAGGCGCGCGCGCCGCCAAACCATCAGGCATTCGCCTCCCCCACCTCCTCGGCGCGATGGCAGGCCACGCGGCGTCCGTCGACGTCGCGCAGCTGCGGTTCCTCGACGCGGCAGCGCTCGACCGCGTACGGGCAGCGCTGGTGAAACGCGCAGCCCGACGGCGGATTGAGCGGCGACGGCAGCTCGCCCTGCAGCTTGATCTGGATCCGGCGGTCTTCTTCGAAGATCGCCGGCGTCGCCGACATCAGCGCGCGCGTGTACGGATGGCGCGGCCGTGCGTAGATCGTCGCCTTGTCGCCGAGCTCGGCGACACTGCCGAAATACATCACCATCACGTCGTCCGCCACGTGCTCGACCACCGACAGGTTGTGCGAGATGAACACGTAGCTCGTCTTGAACTGCTCCTGCAGATCCATGAACAGGTTCAGGATCTGCGCCTGGATCGACACGTCGAGCGCGGACACCGGCTCGTCGGCGACGACGATGCGCGGATCGAGGATCATCGCGCGCGCGATCGCGACCCGCTGGCGCTGGCCGCCCGAGAACATGTGCGGATAGCGCTTCGCATGCTCGGGCCGCAGGCCGACCGTGCGCATGATCTGCGCGATGCGCTGCGCGCGCTCGGTGGCCGTCAGGTTCGTGTTGATCTCGAGCGGCTCGGCGAGCGTCTGCTCGACGGTCTTGCGCGGGTTCAGCGACGCGAACGGGTTCTGGAACACCATCTGCACGCGGCGGCGCAGGTCGGCGACCGTCTCGCGGTTCGCACCGGCCACGTTCTTGCCGTCGATCACCAGGCTGCCCGCGGTGGGCGTCTCGATCATCGTGAGCTGGCGCGCGAGCGTCGATTTCCCGCAGCCCGACTCGCCGACGACGGCGAGCGTCTTGCCGCGCTTCAGCGTGAACGACACGCCGTTCAGCGCCTTCACCGTGCCCTGCCCGAACATCCCGCGCTTGACCGTGTAGTGCTTCGCGAGCTGGTCGGCGACCAGCACCGCGTCCTCGTCGTGCGGCGTGGCACGCGTTTCGTGGACTGCATTCATCGTGCGCCTCCCGTCAGGTCGAGGTTGGAAACATTGAGCGGCTTGATGCAGCGCGCACGCATCGCATCGTTGCCGGACACCAGCGTATCGAGCGCCGGACGTGCCTTGCGGCAATCGTCGACGACATACTTGCAGCGCGGCGCGAACAGGCACCCGGACGGGCGATCATCGCGGCCGGGCACCATGCCGGGCAATGCGGCAAGGCGACGCGCCCCCTGATTGTGCTCGGGAATCGCCGCGAGCAGCGCTTCGGTATACGGATGATGCGGCGCACGGAAGATGTCCGGCACGCGATTGGTCTCGATGACCTCGCCCGCATACATCACCGCGACGCGCTGCGCGACCTCCGACACCACGGCCAGATCGTGCGAGATCAGCACGAGCGCCATGCCGCGCTCCTTCTGCAGCTTCACGAGCAGGTCCATGATCTGCGCCTGGATCGTCACGTCGAGCGCGGTGGTCGGCTCGTCGGCGATCAGCAGCTTCGGATTGCACGCGACCGCCATCGCGATCATCACGCGCTGGTTCATCCCGCCCGACATCTGGTGCGGGAACGCCGTGATGCGGTTCTTCGCATCGGGAATCCCGACCTGGTCGAGCAGTTCGAGCGCGCGCCGGTGCAACGCGTCGCCGCGCAGCCCTTCGTGCAGCTTCAGCACCTCCTTGATCTGGTAGCCGACCGTGTAGCTCGGGTTCAGGCTCGTCAGCGCGTCCTGGAACACCATCGCGATGTCCTTGCCGACGATCTTGCGCCGCGCCTTCGGCGACGCCTTCAGCAGGTCCACGCCGTTGAACGTGACCTCGTCGGCCGTCACCTTGCCGGGCGCATCGATCAGGCCCATCAGCGCCATCATCGTCACGCTCTTGCCCGAGCCCGATTCGCCGACGACGCCCACCACCTCGCCCGGCGCGATCGACAGGTTGATCCGGTCGACGGCGGGCAGGCCGTTGAAGTTCACCGCGAGATTGCGGATGGTCAGAAGATTCTGGGTCATGTCAGGCCATCCGCTTCAGTTTGGGATCGAGCGCGTCGCGCAGCCCGTCGCCGAGCAGGTTGATCGCGAGCACCGAAATCAGGATCGACAGGCCGGGCATCGTCACGATCCACCATGCGTTGTCGATGTAGTCGCGCGCGGATGCAAGCATCGCGCCCCACTCGGCGGTCGGCGGTTGCACGCCGAGGCCGAGGAAGCCGAGCGCGGCCGCATCGAGGATGGCCGACGAGAAGCCGAGCGTCGCCTGCACGATCAGCGGTGCCGTGCAGTTCGGCAGCACCTGCGAGAACATCAGGCGCAGCGTGCCGGCACCGGCCACGCGCGACGCCGTCACGTACTCCTTCTGCAGCTCGCCGAGCGCCGATGCGCGCGTGAGACGCACGTAGGCCGGCAGCGCGACGATCGCGATCGCCAACATCGTGTTGGTGAGGCCCGGGCCGATGATCGCGACGACCGCGACCGCGAGCAGCAGCGACGGCAGCGCGAGCAGCACGTCCATGATGCGCATCACGGCCGTGTCGGCCCACTTCTGGAAGAACGCGGCGACCAGCCCGAGCACGATGCCGGGGATCAGCGCGAGTACGACCGACACGAAGCCGATCCAGAACGACATCCGCGCGCCGAACATCAGGCGGGACAGAATATCGCGGCCCGCTTCGTCGGTGCCGAGGATGAACTTCCAGTTGCCGCCGTCGAGCCACGCGGGCGGGATCTTCACGAAGTCGCGGTATTGCTCGACCGGGCTGTGCGGCGCGATCAGCGGCGCGAACAGCGCGACCAGGATCAGCACCAGCACGACGATGCCGGCACCGACGGCGCCGCGGTTACGCGAGAAGTTGGCCCAGAACTCGCGCAGCGCGAGCGCACGGCCGCCGGCCGGCGCGGATTCGGTCGGCAGGGTGTTTTGCAGATTGCTCATGGAATTACCTCGTGTGGCGAATGCGCGGATTCAGCACGCCGTACAGCAGGTCGACGACCAGGTTCACGACGATCACGAGTGTCGCGATCAGCAGGATGCCGCCCTGGACGACCGGATAGTCGCGGCGGCCGATCGCATCGATCAGCCATTTGCCGACACCGGGCCACGAAAAGAGCGTCTCGGTCAGCACGGCGCCGGCAAGCAGCGTGCCGATCTGCAGGCCGATCACGGTGACGACCGGGATCAGCGCGTTGCGCAGCGCATGCACGACGACCACGCGTGCGGGCGACAGCCCCTTTGCGCGTGCGGTGCGGATGTAGTCCTCGCGCAGCACTTCGAGCATCGACGAGCGCGTCATCCGCGCGATCACCGCGAGCGGGATCGTGCCGAGCACGATCGCAGGCAGGATCAGGTGGCTGACCGCCGACTTGAACGAGCCTTCATCCGGCGCGAGCAGCGCGTCGATCAGCATGAAGCCGGTCGGGTGCGGGAAGTCGTACTCGACCGCGATGCGCCCCGACACGGGGGTCCAGCCGAGGTAGGACGAAAACACCATGATGAGGATCAGCCCCCACCAGAAGATCGGCATCGAGTAGCCGGTGAGCGCGGTGCCCATCACGCCGTGATCGACGACCGAGCCGCGCCGCAGCGCGGCGATCACGCCGGCCGGCAGCCCGACCGCGAGCGCGAACACGAGCGCGCACAGCGACAGCTCGACGGTCGCCGGGAAGCGCGCGAAGAACTCGCCCGCGACGCTGGTGTTGGTGATGATGGACGTGCCGAGGTCGCCGTGCAGCGCCCGGCCGATGTAGTGGATGTACTGCATGGGCAGCGGCTGGTCGAGCCCGAGGCGTTTCATTGCCTCCGCATGCATCGCGGGATCGACGCCGCGCTCGCCCATCATCACTTCGATGGGGTCGCCCGGTATCAGGTGAATCAGCGCAAACGCCAGGATGGTGATGCCGATGAAGGTCGGGATCACCATGCCCACGCGGCGCAACACGAATGTGAACATGATGCGTCTCGTATTTTCTTGTGGGAAATGTGCGACCGGCGACGGGAAGCTTTTGGCCTCCCGCCGCCGGATGAGTTAGCCGGTCACGATCTTCCTGGACAGCTTACACGGGCCGTATTACTTCACGCCGACACCGTCGAAGCGTGCGTAGCCAAGCGGCTCGATGCGCATGTCGACCACGTTCTTGCGTACCGGCTGGTAGACCGTCGAGTTCGCGATCGGCGAGAACGGCAGTTGCTGCGCGAAGATCTGCTGGGCCTGCGTGTAGATCTTCGTGCGCGCGTCCTGGCCCGTCGTCGTGCGACCCTTCTGGATCAACTCGTCGAACGGCTTGTAGCACCAGTGCGAGAAGTTGTTGCCCTTGATCGCTTCGCAGCCGAGCAGCGTGCCGAGCCAGTTGTCGGGGTCGCCGTTGTCGCCCGTCCAGCCGATCAGCATCGTGTCCTGCTCGCCCGTGTGCGCGCGCTTGATGTACTCACCCCACTCGTACGTGACGATCTTCGCCTTCACGCCGATCTTCGCCCAGTCGGCCTGAATCATCTCGGCCATCAGGCGGGCGTTCGGGTTGTACGCGCGCTGCACCGGCATCGCCCACAGCGTGATGTCGAAACCGTTCGGATAGCCGGCCTTCGCGAGCAGCGCCTTCGCCTTCTCGGTGTCGTTCGGGGCCATCTTCAGGTTCTTGTCGTACGACCATTGGGTCGGCGGCATCGGCGCGCTGGCGGCCTGGCCTGCGCCCTGGTACACGGACTCGAGAATCGCCTTCTTGTTGATCGCCATGTCGAGCGCCTGACGCACTTCGAGCTTGTCGACCGGCTTGTGCTCGACGTTGTACGCGAGGTAGCCGAGGTTGAAGCCCGGCTGCGACGGCATGTCGATGCCCGAGTCGGCCTTCAGCGTCGCGATGTCGGCCGGACGCGGATAGCTCATCACCTGGCATTCGTTGCGCTTGATCTTCTGCACGCGCACACCCGGGTCGGGCGTGATCGAGAAGATCAGCTTCGACACCTTCACCGCGCCCTTCTTCCAGTAATCAGGATTGCCGTCGAAACGGATCGTCGCGTCCTTCGTGTAGCTGCGGAAGATGAACGGGCCCGTGCCGACCGGCTTCTGGTTGATGTCGGCGGCCTTGCCGGCCTTCATCAACTGATCGCCGTATTCGGCCGACAGGATCGACGCGAATTCCATCGCCATGTTCTGGATGAACGGCGCGTTCGGCTCGGACAGCGTGAACTTCACGGTGTACGGATCGACCTTCTCGACCTTCGTGATCAGCTTGTCGAGGCCCATGTCGGTGAAGTACGGGAACGACACCGGATACGCCTTGCGGAACGGCTGGTTCGGATCGAGCATGCGCTCGAACGAGAACACGACGTCGTCCGCATTGAACTCGCGCGTCGGCTTGAAGAAGTCGGTCGCGTGGAACTTCACGCCGTGGCGCAGGTGGAACGTGTACACCTTGCCGTCGGACGAGACGTCCCACTTCTCGGCGAGGCCCGGCTCGACCTTGGTGCCGCCGCGCTCGAATTCGACGAGACGGTTGTAGACGGTGAACGTGGCGGCGGTGAAATCGACGCCGGTCGTGAATTGCGCGGAATCAAAACCCGCCGGGCTGCCTTCTGAGCAGTAGACGAGCGTTTTGTTCGGGATCTGTGCGAATGCAGAACCCGCGACGCCGAGCGATGCCGCTGCCACGCCTGCAATGGCGGTAACACGCAGGGTGTGCAACAGACGGTTGTATTCCATGTTTCCTCCAGGTCTCCAGATCGGAACCGGTCCCCCAGGGGGGCCGGGTACGCGGATATTACTTGAGCTAGCGATTTTGCAACAAGCTGGAGAAAAAACTCTTCTACACGCGCCCACACGGGTTTTTGCGGATGTCTTGCGCACGCGAAAAGTGCCTCTGCGCGCGCAAGCGGCCATTTCGATCATCCCGCGCATGTTTCCTTCGGCAACTAAACATTTCGTACGCGAACGCGAACGTGCGTCACGTGCTTTTCCGGGACCTGCCGGCCATCGTCACGTTGATTGAAAGGATCGATGGACGGCCGCGCGCCGTCAGGCCGGCGCGTCGAGATCCGCGCTGCGCGCCGGCACGAACGCGACCGCGACGATCGACAGCACGAGCCCCGCCATCACGTAATAGGTCGGCGCGAGCGGCGAGCCCGTCACCTTGATCAGCCAGGTGACGATGAACTGCCCGAAGCCGCCGAACAGCATCACCGCGACGTTGTATGCGATCGACAGCCCGGTCGAGCGCACGTTGGCCGGGAACAGCTCGGCGATCATCGCGCCGAACGGCCCGTAGTAGCCCGCGAGCGTCACCGACAGCACGGCCTGCACCGCGATCAGCCGGCCGATGCTCGGCGCCGCGTCGAGCCATGCGAACAGCGGATACATCAGCACGAGCGTCAGCACGAGCGACCACAGCGACAGCCCCTTGCGGCCGATGCGGTCCGACCATGCGCCCGCGACCGGTGACAGCACCATCAGCAGCAGGTTGCCGACGATCACCGCGTAGAACGATTCCGCATAGGGCAGCTTCAGCTGCTTCACCGCGAAAGTCGGCAGATAGCTGATCAGCACGTAGATCGTCACCGTCAGCGCGATCACCGAGCCGAGCCCGCACAGCACCTCGCGCGGGTGGCGCGTGAACACCTCGCCGAGCGTCGCGCGGCGCGCGCTTTGCTGCGCATGCAGGAACGCTTCGGAATCGGCGAGATGACGGCGGATATAGAAGCCGATCGGGCCGATCACCAGCCCGAGGATGAACGGCACGCGCCAGCCCCAGCTGCGCAGCGCGTCGTGCGACAGCCCGCGCGTGATGGCCGCGCCGACGAGCGCGCCGATCAGTAGCGCGGCCGCCTGGCTCGCCATCTGCCAGCTGCCATAGAAGCCGCGTTTCGAGAACGGCGCGGCCTCGATCAGCAGCGCGGTCGCGCTGCCGAATTCGCCCCCCGCCGAGAAGCCCTGCAGCAGGCGGCCGAACACGATCAGGAGCGGGCCGCCGATGCCGATCGCAGCATACGGCGGCGCGATCGCGAGCAGGAAGATGCCGGCCGTCATCAGCAGGATCACGAGCGACAGCGCAGCCTTGCGGCCTGCGCGATCCGCGTACAGCCCGAACACGATGCCGCCGATCGGGCGCATGAAGAAGGCGACGCCGAACGTCGCGGTGGTCAGCAGCAGCGACGAGTACTCGCTGGAAGTCGGGAAGAACAGTTCAGCGATCACGACCGTCATGAAGCCGAACACCGTGAAGTCGTACCACTCGAGCGCGTTGCCGATCACGGCCGCCGCGACTGCGCGCCGGTTCAGCGCACGCTCGGGCCGGATCGTTTTGGTTGAATTCGCAATCGTCGCCATGCGTGCCTCTTCCTCGTGGATTCGCCGTGTCGGGCGGCGCGGCGCGCGGGGTGGCCGCAGCGCGCTGGTTTGCAGCGAGTGTAGAAAGCGACGGAACCGTTTTCAAGCATAAAAAACGCCCGCCATCTTCCGACGGCGGGCGTTTTGCGGTTTTCGCCACATTGCGGCATCGCACGATGCCGCCGCGGACATCAACCCATCTTCGAGAATGCGCTGCACCAGCCCTTCGCTGACACCTGCTTGCCGGGGAATGCGCCGCACGGGCCGGAAGCCGAGCCCTTCTTGCCCTGGTACAGCATGCAGGCCGCGCAATCCTGGCCCGCTGCGTATTTCGGATACTTCGTCTTGTCGACCTTCGTGGCATCGGCCTTGTAGCCGAGCGCCACTGCGGTCGGATCCGTTTCCGACAGCATCGGCGCATCGGCCAGTGCTTCGCGCGACAGCGCCAGCGCGGACACGACGCCAACGCTCGAAATCAGGAAACTCCGACGGGATGTTTTCATGGGGGACTCGCTCCAACGTTATCGGTTTGAAAGCTGTTCTGGCGACAGCCGTTCAACAGAATAACCGCCAAGCGAATAAATGTGCGCGCCGAAATGCCGGAGATAAGGGATTTCACACGGGGATTTCACGCATCCGGCCCGCGCGGGTGCGGGCCGGATCCGTCATGCATGCGACGTCATGTCGCCCACGCGCTGCGCGAGCGCGAGCGACGCGGTCAGCCCTGGCGACTCGATGCCGAACAGGTTCACGAGCCCGCGCACGCCGTGCTGCGCGGCGCCCTGCACGATGAAGTCGGCCGGCGGCTCGCCGGGCCCCGCGAGCTTCGGGCGGATTCCCGCGTAAGCCGGCTGCAGCGCGTCGTCGGGCAATTCCGGCCAGTACGCGCGGATCGATGCGTAGAACGCCTGCGCGCGCGCCGGATCGACTTCGTAGCGCAGCGCATCGACCCATTCAACGTCCGGGCCGAAGCGTGCCTGCCCGGCCATGTCGAGCGTCAGGTGCACGCCGAGCCCCGCCCGGTCGGGCATCGGGTACACGAGGTGCGAGAACGGCGCGCGCCCGGACAGGCTGAAGTAGTTGCCGCGCGCGAGATACAGCGGCGGCACCCAGCGCGGGTCGAGGCCGCGGATACGGCGCGCGAGCGCCTGCGCGCCGAGGCCCGCGCTGTTGATCACGCACGCCGCCTCGATTTCGGTCGGCGCGTCGCCGCCGGTGCGCACGACGAAGCAGCCGCCGCGCAACACCTCGATCGACTCGACCGGCGATTTCAGCGCGCACACGGCGCCGTTGCGCTCCGCGTCGCCGAGCAGCGCAAGCATCAGCTGGTGGCTGTCGACGATGCCGGTGGCCGGCGAGAACAACGCCTCCACGCATTCGAGCGCGGGCTCGAGCGTCTGCGCCTCGGTACGCGTGAGCGGCATCAGGTCGAACACACCGTTTTCCGCCGCGCGCGTGGCGATCGCCTTCAGTTGCTTCACCTGCGCGGCGCTCGTCGCGACCAGCAGCTTGCCCACACGCCGGTGCGGCACGTGATGCGTATCGCAGAATTGGTACAGCAGGTCGCGGCCGTGCACGCACGACATCGCCTTCAGCGAGCCGCGCGGGTAGTAGAGCCCCGCGTGGATCACCTCACTGTTGCGCGAACTCGTGCCCGTGCCGATCGCATCGGCCGCCTCGAGCACGATCGTCTCGCGCCCGCGCGCAGCCAGTTCCCGCGCAATCGCCAGACCGACGACGCCGGCGCCTATCACCACACAATCCATCTGCTCCATAGCGTTTCGCGTCGCTCACGCGTCGAGGGGAGGAAAAGGAATTGTACGTCCCGGTTCGCCCGCTTGCCGAATGCATCTGCATCCGCGCGTGCGCGCGCCTCGCGATACTCGTCGCGACGCGCGCGCTGCCGGCTCAGAAGCCGATCGGCCGGCGCTTCGCCGCGCCCTCGTCGGCGCGGATGTCGCCGGGCGCGATCACGTCGCGGCTATCGAGCCGCGCGGCGCCGAATGCATGCAGCAGCGCGCGACGCATCGTGCGCGGCGGCGTCGCGGCCAGCACGTCGAGCGCGTCGTCGTCGAGCGCGTCGGGGAAGCGCCGCCCCCACGCGTGCGACGTGCGGATCTCGTCGTAAATGGTCTGCGCGATCCGACGCGCGCCGGCCGCATCGGGCGGCGCGATCTCGTACACGTTCATCCGGTTCAGCAGCGGCTCCGGAATCGCCTGCGCGTCGTTCGCAGTCGCGACCCAGATCACGTTGCCCGCATCGATCGGCACTTCGGCGAATTCGTCGACGAACGCGCGCGCAGTGTCGTGCTCGAGCAACGCATACAGCGCGCCGAGCGGATCGTATTGCGCATCGCTGCCGGCCTTGTCGATCTCGTCGACCGCGATCACCGGGTTCGCATAGCTGCCGTTGACGAGCGCTTCGAACACCTTGCCCGGCTTCGCGTTCTTCCATTGCGACGACGCGCCCGACAGGATCCAGCCGGCCGTCAGCGAACTCATCGGCACGTAGTGATACGCGGTGCCGAGCAGCTGCGCGAGCGCCTTCGCGAAATGCGTCTTGCCGATGCCGGGCGGCCCGAGCAGCAGGATCGGCATCAGTTCGAGCCGATCGTCCGTCTCGAGGCACAGCGCGACCTGCTTGCGCACGTCGCCGAGCGGCTCGGTGAAATTGGGCAGCGCGTCGCCGAGCTCGTCGAACGACGGCATCCGGTTCGGCTTTACGCAAAAGCGCAGATTGCCGGTCTTGAGCATTCGCTCGTAGGTGGCGCGCAGTGCGTCGCTCGCGCCCTCGTTCAGGTCGTTCAGCGCCGCCTCGACCTGCTCGAGGTCGTACACCATGCTGAAGGACGCCACCGCCAGTTCCTGTTTCACCATCGCCGTCGTCATACCAACCTCGCTGCCGCTACCGTCACACCACCATCAGACCCTTACGATTTCAGTGTAGCGATCCCGCAACCGCGTGCAAGCAAGCAGCCGAGCGAGTCTGCTGCTAACAGCGCGCGTGCGCTGCAGCGTCGCGCGGCGCGGCGTATCATCGACAGTTCACCGGCCGCCGCGCCGGCCTCGCCGACGGCGCCCGCGCGGCGCGTCGCGCTTCGTTCCGAAGGTATGCCGATGCCCGCCCCCGCCGCTTCCCCGCGCGTCGACACCGACGCGCTCCCCACGGTCGACGCCGTCGACACCGCGCTCAAGTCGCGTCGCGCGATTCGCGCGTTCCTGCCGACACCCGTGCCGCGCGACACGCTCGAGGCGATCCTCGAAGCCGCGAGCCGCGCGCCGTCCGGCACCAACATCCAGCCGTGGCACGTGTACGTCGCGACCGGCGCGACCCGCGACGCACTCGCCGCGGCGCTGACGGCCGCCTACGACGATCCGGCGCGCGACGAAAAATACGTCGCCGAGTACGACTACTATCCGCGCGAATGGGTGTCGCCGTATATCGACCGGCGCCGCAAGGTCGGCTGGGACCTGTACGGGCTGTTGAACATCGGCCGCGACGAGAAGGCGCGCATGCACGCGCAGCACGCGCGCAATTTCCGCTTCTTCGATGCGCCGGTCGCCTTGTTCTTCACGCTCGACCGCGTGATGACGCACGGTGCGTGGCTCGACTGCGGCATGTTCGTGCAGGGCGTGATGACGGCCGCGCGCGCACGCGGCCTCGATACCTGCCCGCAGGCCGCGTTCGTGCCGTTTCACCGGGTCGTTGCCGAGCACCTCGGCATACCGTCCAACCAACAGCTCGTCTGCGGGATGTCGCTCGGCCATGCGGATCCGGACGCGATCGAGAACGGCCTCGTCACCGAGCGCGCGAGCGTCGCCGAGTTCGCGCGCTTTTTCGCTTGAAAACGTGTGACGCGCACCTACCTTTCGATCAGGACCGCATCGTGCGGCGAACCTGCGGCGCCCCGTCCTGTCACACCATCGTCCAAATCGATCGGGCGTAAGATGTGCGTCCGTTACCCGCTACCCCGCGTTTCCGGAGAAGTTTCATGCTGAAACACGGCCTGGCCGTCCTGCTCGCGAGCGTCGCGCTCGCCGCCCACGCACAAAGCCCCGCACCGGCCAGCGTCGCGTGGGAGATCCAGGTGCTACGCGACGGTCAGACGATCGACACGTTCCAGCAGCGCACCACCGTGGGTCAGACCCGCACCGATACCCATCGCTATCCGTCCGCCGTGCCCGTCGGCTGCGGCAATGCCGCGCGCGTCGTGCCGACCGAGCGCTCGCGTTCGGTGACGGTCGCGCCGCTCACCGTCGACGCCACCGCGAACACGGTATCGCTCGCGCTCGACGTGCAGGAAACCCTCGACGACGAAAACGCGACGCGCAGCGATCCGTGCTTGCCCGCGTCGCCGCGGCAGATCGTCGCGAGCCACCCCGGGCTGTCGGTCGGCGGCGATGCGTGGACCGACTGGACGCTCGTCGAGCAGCATCCGCATCTTGTCTACCGTGTGCGTGCGCACGTCGCGAAGGACTGAACGCCATGTCCGCCGACGCCCTGTCCTTGCCGTTCGCCGAGCCGCACGCCGCGCCCGACGAAATCACCGCGGTCAGCTGGAACCTGCACAAAGGCCGCTCGCCGCTCGGCTTCACCGCATGGAACGCGATGCGCAACTGGATGCAGTCGACGCACGCCGACGTGTATTTTCTGCAGGAAGCGATGGCGCGCCGCATGCCGCGCCCGCTGCTCGCACCCGGCTTCGGCGCACCGATGGACGACGCGGTCGACGACGTGTGGCATTGCCAGGCCACCGAGATCGCGCAGGCGCTCGACTGGCAGATCGCGCTCGGGCCGAACGTGTTCAAGCCGTCATGGCGGCACGGCAACGCGATCCTGTCGCCGCACCCGCTCGACCTCGGCGGCCGCTGGGACATCTCCGCGCACCGCTTCGAGCGGCGCGGGCTGCTGGTCGCGCGCGCGACGCTCGCCGGCGCGCGCCCCGTCACGCTGCTGTGCGCGCACCTCGCGCTCACGCGCGCGGCGCGACTGCGCCAGATGCACTGGATCGCGCACTGGATCGTGCGCAACGCGGGCGACGACCCACTCGTGCTCGCCGGCGACTTCAATGACTGGCGCAACGATTCGGTCGCGCTGTTCGGCGAGATCGGGCTGTCGGAGGTCGCGACGCTGCTCGGCCAGTCGGGCCGCACGTTCCCCGCGTTCTCGCCGGCGCTCGCGCTCGACAAGATGTTCGTGCGCGGGCTGACGCCGCTCGAATGGCAGGCGCCATCCGGCGAAACCGCCTGGCTGTCGGACCACCTGCCGTATATTGCGCGATTGCGCCTCGATCCACAGTGATCCGGTAACGCCGCAAGCGCGGCCGCGCGGTGCACGCTACAGTAGCGCTTTGCCCGCCCCGCCGCCGCGCCGCCATGTCCTACCTCCCGATCCTGCTGCAAATCGCCGTGGTCTACCTCGTCGCGGCGATCACGCCCGGCCCGAATTTCTTCATGATTTCGCAACTGTCGCTCGCGGGGCGGCGCAGTCTCGGCGCCGCGTCGGCGCTCGGCGTCGGCACCGCATCGGTCGCGTGGGCAACGCTCGCGATGCTCGGCCTCGCGGCCGTGTTGCACCAGGTCGAATGGCTGTACGAGACGATCCGGATCGGCGGCGCCGTCTATCTCGTGTATTTCGGCGTCAAGCTGCTGCGCTCGGGCGTGCGCCGCGATCCGGCGCCGGCCGACGCGCCGGACGCGCGCGTGCCGCCTGCCGCACCGCACCCGCGCGACTACCTGCGCGCCTATCGCAGCGGCCTGCTCACGTGCCTGACCAACCCGAAATCGTGCGCGTTCTGGACCAGCGTGTTCGCGGCGATGCTGCCCGCGCACGTGCCGCTGTGGTTCAACGGCGCGGTGCTGGTGACGATCGGTGTGCTGTCGGCCGGCTGGTATTCGAGCGTCGCCTATCTGTTCGCGAGCCCGCGCGCGCAGCGCGGCTACCGGCGCGTGCGGCGCCCGCTCGACGCGCTGTGCGGGGCCGCGCTCGTCGGCCTCGGCGCAAAGCTCGCAGCCGATCGCTGAAAGCCGGTTGAAATAATTCGTTGCGCCAAATCCGCGCAGCCGCGCGGGTCAAGCCCGCATCTGCCCCAAGCAGGGTAAAATAACCAGTTCCTCAATCGTCTGTCATCGAGAAGGCGCGTGTCCGACGCGCCGGCCGGCCGATCCTCGATCGGGCCGACGCACTCGGTTTTTTGCCCGTTTTTGGGCCCGTTACACGCGTTCGCTACGCGCGTCCGTTTTCAAAGCCATGAGCAAATACGACACCGCCACCGTCCAATCCGTCCACCACTGGACCGACACGCTTTTCAGCTTCACCTGCACTCGTGAGCCGAGCCTGCGCTTCAACAACGGCGAATTCACGATGGTCGGCCTCGAGGTCGACGGCAAGCCGCTTGCGCGCGCCTACTCGATCGTCAGCCCGAACTACGAAGAGCACCTCGAATTCTTCAGCATCAAGGTCCAGAACGGCCCGCTGACGTCGCGCCTGCAGCACCTGAAGGTGGGCGACCCGGTGCTGATCGGCAAGAAGCCGACCGGCACGCTCGTCGCCGACAACCTGCTGCCCGGCAAGACGCTGTGGATGCTGTCGACCGGCACGGGCCTCGCCCCGTTCATGTCGATCATCCGCGACCCGGACATCTACGAACGCTTCGACAAGGTCATCCTGACGCACACCTGCCGCCTGAAGGGCGAGCTGGCGTACATGGACTACATCAAGCACGACCTGCCGGGCCACGAGTACCTTGGCGACATCATCAAGGAAAAGCTCGTCTACTACCCGACGGTCACGCGCGAAGCGTTCGACAACGAGGGCCGCATCACCGACCTGATCGCGACGGGCAAGCTGTTCACGGATCTCGACGTGCCGCCGTTCTCGCCGGAAAACGACCGCGTGATGCTGTGCGGCAGCACCGCGATGCTGAAGGACACGACCGACCTGCTGAAGCAGGCCGGACTCGTCGAAGGCAAGAACAGCGCACCGGGTCACTACGTGATCGAGCGCGCATTCGTGGACTGATCGATCCCCGAATTTGTGCCGCATCAAGAACCGGAGCAAAAGCTCCGGTTTTTTTTCGTCCCTACTTGGCGAATTCGTTACAAACTGGGACCATCCCATCTCAAATAGTTACATTTGGATACGGGCTGTTCGCATACTTTCATGTCAGTGTTTTTCCTACAACAGCTTCATTCCGATTATTCACATTTACCCTTAAATGTCCGCCCGACATGACCTTTTCAGAATTTTTGAGATATGATTCGGCCCGCGTGGTTGCCGTTCGGACGGTCATTGAAGGGTCGGATGCAAACGTTACAAAATGTAACTTTTGTTACCTCTGGATGCGGCGATTCTCTGGCGGCGGCCGTCATCGAAACGGCAGCCAATTCACCCAGCCAGCCGGTGTCTGAACCGCTTTCTGACAGCAGGGAGAGTCATGGATACGTCGCTCAACGCGCCAGCGGGCGCTCACGCCCCGTTCCCGTCGCGGCAGCTGGTGCACAGCTGCGCCGCTACGCCGGCCATGGCCGAAGCCCTGCCCACACGCGAAGCGTCCGCAGCCCGGATCGCGGCGCTGTCGGAGCAACTGCTGGCCGCCGACGAAGCGGCCCGCCGCCATCTGGCCGGCGAGTTGCATGACGGGCTCGGCGCCGAACTCACCGCCGCACGTTTCGCGCTCGCAAACGTTCAAACGTGGCTGCCGGCCGATGCGCCGGACGGCTGCCTGCGCGCGCTCGAGCTCGCCCAGCAGGCGCTCGAGGCCGCGACCGACGCAAATCGCCGGCTGATCGACGAACGCGACACGCCGGCGCTCGACGGAGGGCTGGTCGGCGCGTTGTCGGCATGGACCGACAGCCACGCGGCGCGCACCGGCCTGCGCACGAGCTTCGTGTGCGCGGCCGACGCACGACTCACGCAACTCGGTGGCGCCAGCGCGCTCGCGATCTTCCGCGTCGCGCAGGAAGCGCTGGCGAACGTCGCGAAGCACGCGCGCGCCGCGTCCGTCGACGTGCAGATCGACACGGACGGCACGCATCTGTCGCTGATCGTCACCGACGATGGGACCGGTTTCGCGCGCAGCCGGCGCAGCGGCTACGGCCTCGCCGGCATGCGCGCCCGCTGCGAAGCGTTCGGCGGCAGCTTCGACACCAGCGCGCCGGAATCGCGCCGCGGCACGCGCGTCACCGCGCGCTTCGCGTGGGACTCGCTGTTCGCCGTACGCGCCGCGACGCGCCGTGCGTCGTGTTCGTGAGGTCCTGATGAGCCTGAACATCCTGCTCGTGGACGATCACGCAATCGTCCGGCAAGGGATCCGCCACCTGCTGATCGACCGCGGCATCGCGCGCGAAGTGACCGAAGCCGAGACCGGCGGCGATGCGGTGGCCGCCGTCGACCGCCAGAGCTTCGACGTGATCCTGCTCGACATCTCGCTGCCGGATGCGAACGGCATCGAGGTGCTCAAGCGCATCAAGCGCAAGCTGCCGGGCACGCCGGTGCTGATGTTCTCGATGTACCGCGAGGACCAGTACGCGGTGCGCGCGCTGAAGGCCGGCGCGGCCGGCTACCTGTCGAAGACGGTGAATGCCGCGCAGATGATCGGCGCGATCCAGCAAGTCGCGGCCGGCCGCAAGTACGTGAGCCCGGCGATGGCCGAGGCGCTCGCCGAATACGTGTCGTTCGAGAACGAGCCATTGCCGCACGAGAAGCTGTCCGACCGCGAATACCAGACGCTCTGCATGCTGGCGTCGGGCAAGCGCCTCACCGACATCGCGAACACGCTGTCGCTGTCGGTGAAGACGGTCAGCGTGTACCGCTCGCGGCTGCTCGAGAAGATGCGGCTGTCGAACAACGCGGAACTCACGTTCTACGTGATGAGCAACCGGCTCGTCGACATGGCGCCCGCGTCGGGCGCCTGAAGCACCGGGGTCGCCCGATTCACCGGCCCGGTGCGCGGCGCGGCACCCGCCGGGCGTCGCGCATGGCACGCAAGCGCTTGTTTTATCGGACGATTCCGCAGTGCAGCGCTGCGCCGCAGCGAGGTTTCCACGCCAAATCGGCTAAAATTACGGGTTTTCACTCGGTCAGCGTCCCCGCGCTCGCGCGCGCTGGCGATTCATCGCAATGTCACTCTTCCGCAAGAAAAACGTCGATCGCATGATCGCCGGCGCGCATGGCGCCGGGCTCAAGAAAGCGCTCGGCGCGATCGACCTCACCTTCCTCGGCATCGGCGCGATCATCGGCACCGGTATCTTCGTGCTGACCGGCACGGGCGCCGTGCAGGCCGGCCCGGCGCTGATGCTGTCATTCGTGATCGCCGCGATCGCGTGCGGCCTCGCCGCGCTGTCGTACGCCGAATTTGCGTCGACGATTCCCGTCGCGGGCTCGATCTACACGTATTCGTACGCGACACTCGGCGAGCTCGTCGCGTGGATCATCGGCTGGGACCTGATGCTCGAATACGGCCTCGCCTCATCGGCCGTGTCGGTCGGCTGGTCGGGCTACCTGCAGTCGCTGCTGCAGGGCTTCGGGCTCACGCTGCCGACCGTGCTGACGGCCGCGCCTGGCGCGATTCCGGGCGTCGCCACGTGGTTCAACCTGCCTGCGTTCCTCGTGATGCTGGTGATCACAACGCTGCTGTCGATCGGCATCCGCGAGTCGACCCGCATCAACAACATCATGGTGTTCATCAAGGTGACGGTGGTGCTGCTCGTGATCGCCGTCGGCCTGTTCCACGTGACGCCCGCGAACTGGAAGCCGTTCATGCCGCACGGCTGGAACGGCGTGTTCGGCGCGGCGGCCGTGATGTTCTTCGCGTTCATCGGCTTCGACGCGGTGTCGTCGGCGGCCGAGGAAGTGAAGAATCCGAAGCGCGACCTGCCGATCGGCATCATCGCGTCGCTCGCGGTGTGCGCAGTGCTGTACGTGACGGTGGCGGCGATCGCGACCGGTATCGTGCCGTCGGCCCAGTACGCGAACGTGTCACACCCGATCTCGTATGCGCTGCAGATCGCCGGCGAGAAGTGGGTCGCGGGCTTCATCGACCTCGGCGCGGTGCTCGGCATGCTGACCGTGATCCTCGTGATGAGCTACGGCCAGACGCGGATCATCTTCGCGATGTCGCGCGACGGGCTGCTGCCGGCGACGCTGTCGCGCGTGCATCCGCGCTACGCGACGCCGTTCCTGACGACCTGGCTCGTCGGCCTGTTCTTCGGGCTAATCGCCGCGCTCGTGCCGCTCAACGTGCTCGCCGAGCTGATCAACATCGGCACGCTCGCCGCGTTCTCGATGGTGTCGATCGCGGTGCTGGTGCTGCGCCGCACGCACCCGGACCTGCCGCGCGCGTTCCGTTGCCCCGGCGTGCCGGTGGTGCCGATCCTCGCGGTCGGCTCGTGCCTGTTCCTGATGCTGAACCTGCAGCCCGTCACGTGGGCCGCGTTCGGCATCTGGCTCGTGATCGGCCTCGTGGTCTACTTCCTGTATTCGCGGCACCACTCGAAGCTCGCCCGCGGCCACGCGGACTGAAACACGACGGCGACGCGCCATGCGTCGCCCCGCTGAAACGGCGCACTCGCCTCGCGGGTGCGCCGTTTGCTTTTTTGCGGGCGCGGCAGGCAGTCCGAACAAGCCCTCCGCGCCGGCCCTTCACACCAGCCGTCCGCACCGGCCCTCCCGATTCCCGCCACCGCTCGGCCACGCGCCGGCACGCGGCAAGCAAGGCGGCGGCAGGCGGTTCATAATGCGCCCAATCAATGAGGTAACGACGATGGAAAGTGTGGATCTCGACGTGTTGAAGTCGAGCGCGCGCTGGCTCGACGAAGGGCGTCGCGTGCTGCTCGTGACGGTCGTGAAGACGTGGGGCTCGTCGCCGCGCCCCGAGGGCGCGATGCTCGCGGTGCGCGAGGACGGGCTCGTGGTCGGCTCCGTGTCCGGCGGGTGTATCGAGGATGACCTGATCGCTCGCGTGCATGCGAGCGGCATCGCGGCCGACGCGCGCCCGGAAGCCGTCAAGTACGGCGTGACGGCCGAGGAAGCGCACCGCTTCGGCCTGCCTTGCGGCGGCACGATCCAGCTCGTGCTGGAACCGCTCACGCGCGACAGCGGGATCGCCGCACTGTGCGCGGAAGTGGAAGCCGGCCGGCTCGTCACGCGCACGATGACGCTCGCGACCGGCCGCGCATCGCTGTCGCCCGCGCAGGCAACCGACGGGCTCGCGTTCGACGGCGAACGGCTCGTCACGATCCACGGGCCGCGCTACCGGATGCTCGTGATCGGCGCGGGACAGTTGTCGCGCTATCTGTGCCAGATCGCGGTCGGGCTCGACTACCAGGTGACGGTCTGCGATCCGCGCGAGGAATACACGGATGCGTGGGACGTGCCGGGCACGCGCGTCGTGCACACGATGCCCGACGACACCGTGCTCGACATGAAGCTCGACGCGCGTTCTGCCGTGATCGCGCTCACGCACGACCCGAAGCTCGACGATCTCGCGCTGATGGAGGCGCTGAAGACGCCCGCGTTCTACGTGGGCGCGCTCGGCTCCCGGCGCAACAACGCGGCACGGCGCGAGCGGCTGCTCGAATTCGACCTGAACGACGCGGAACTCGCGCGGCTGCACGGGCCTGCCGGCATTTACATCGGCAGCCGGACGCCGCCGGAAATCGCGATCTCGATCCTCGCCGAGGTCACGGCCGCGAAGAACAACGTGTCGCTGCCGACGATCCTGCAGGTCGAAGGCGCGAAGGCCGCCCGCGAGATCGCGGCCAACAACGGCGCGACCTGCGGCTTCTGAGGTCGACCGGCGCCGGCGCATGGCCGCACGGCCGGATCCGCATCACGCGCCAGCCGCAGGCCGGCGCGATCCGACGCTTGCGTCAGGCGAGGCCCGCGGCGAACGCCGCGGCGACCGAGCCGGCCACCAGCACGACGCCGACCGTGCGGCGCTTGTTCAGCTCCGTCCACAGCAGCACGCCGGTCAGCGACAACAGGATCAGCGAGCCCGCGATCGTGTCCATCAGCAGCACCCAGCCGAGACTCATGCCGACACCGCGATGCAGGTTGTTCAGTGTCGTCAGGAACGTGTTGCCGGTGCGCTTCACCGACACGTAGCCGTTGCCAACCCAGTATTCGGCCTGCAGGTTCTGGTGCGGCCCGAACAGGCCCATCTGCCAGTGCTCGGGCTGCATCACGCGCTTGTCACCCCAGGCCACCGGCTGCGCGGGCTCCTTGCGCACGCGGCCCGGCCGGCCGTCGAAGTGCAGCTCGTGCTGCAGCCACTTCGTCATCGCGGCCGGCGACTTCGGCACCGGGTCCGGCAACGCAATCTGCATCTGTTCGACCTGCGGCTCGCCCGTCGGGATCTTCAGCGGCGGCGCGCGATGGTTGAGCAGCACGCCCGTCACGCCGAACAGCAGCCCGAGCACCGCGCCCCATAGCCCGACCCAGCCGTGCACCTTGCGCAGCCATTTGATGAAGGTCGCGCGCCGCGAACGCTGGCGGCGCGCCGCCAGTTCAGCGTCGGTCAGGGGACGTGCGGCCGGATGCAGCACGGTGACGCCCGCAGGGGGCATGCCCGCCTGCGGCGGGGCGATCGTTTCGGGCGCGTTCACGCGAGAGTTTCCATTCGTTCAAAGCAACGGGCGGCGCACGAAGAAACGTGCGCCGCCCGGGCAGCATGAAAATGAGAATGGATATCATTACACAAACAGCGGGGCGGCTCAATCCTTCCGCGTGTCGCGGGCGCGCACGAAAATCCGACGATGAACGACAAAGTGCGCAGATTGCGTACTGATCGAACCAAGTAAACAAAAGATGGCGGCGAAATAACTACGAAAGGCCGAGACAGGATTTCGCAAGAAACCGTGGCGTGCCGCGCGCTCAGCGACGCAGCGGCGGCAGCGGAAAGCGCGGCGCGGCGTCGCCCGGCACGGGTTCGGCCTCGGTGCGCTCGAGCGCGTACAGCCACGCGAGCAGGTCAGCGACGGCCTGGTAGAGCTGCGGCGGAATCCGGTCGTCGAGGTCGACCTGCATCAGCAGCGACACCATCTCCGGCGCGGTGTGCACATAGAGCCCCGCATCGCGTGCGCGAGCGACGATCATCTCGGCGAGCAGGCCGTACCCCTTCGCGACGACGCGCGGCGCGGCGTCGCCGCCTTTCGGATCGTAGACGAGCGCGGCCGCGCGCTTGCGGGACATCATGCTCATCGCGGCGCCTCGTCGTCGGCGCCCTGCGTGCCGCCGGCCGCGCTACGCGCGTACGCGGCGGCCGCCGCTTGTGCAACCAGCGGGTCGAAGGCGTCCTGTGCGTCGTCGACCGCGCGGATCGACAGTCCGCCGAGCCGCAGCCCCGATCCCTCGAACCGCTGCCGCAGCGCGGCCTCGTTCCGTGCGAGAAGGTCGGCGCCGGCCGAATTCGCGCGCAGCCGCGCGACGAGCTGGGCGCCGTTCAACACCAGTTCCGCATCGACCGTGCCGAGCGACGGCAGCGTCAGCGTCAGCCGCGTGCGCCACGCGATGCCGTCACCCGGGTCGTCGCCGCCGCGCGACGCATGGCCGCCGGGGTCGTCGGGCTCGATCGTCCAGTCGAGCCGCGCGCCGGGCCATGCCTCGCCCGCCCAGCGGAACTGGTCGGTCGCGAGCGCATCGAGCTGTTGCCGGACGATCGGCACGGCGGCCGGATGGACGGAAGGCGAGGTCTGCGCGTGCGGATCGGACGACGCGGCGGCCAGTTCGGCGCGCGCGGCAGTCGAGCGCGTGTCGGGGGGGGCGCCGAGTGGATCGGCCACGCCCGCCGCGCCCGACGTTGCGCCTTGCCGGACGGCCATCGCAGCATTCTGCGCGAACGCATGCGCAAGCGCGCCGCCCGGCGCGGGCGTACCCGGCGGCGCGGCGGTTCGCGCCGCCGCCGGCAACGGCAACCGCTGCGCGAGCAGTTCGTCGAGCACGTCGGGCGCATCGTGCTGCGCGGCATCCGGGGCGGCCGGCACCGGCATGGTCACGAGGCGCGCCTGCGGTTCGCGCATCAGCGCGGCGAGCGGGCGCTGGCCGGCCAGCCACTGCGCGAGATGGGACTCGTAGAACAGGCCGCTTTCGCTCACAGCCTGCGCGAGCGCCGCGCGCAGCGCAGCGACGGGCGGCAAGCTCGCCGCATCGCGCGCGGCAGCCGCGGACGACGTAGCGGACGCCCCGGCGGACGAGCCGGCGGACGAAGATGCGGAGGAAGGTGTGGAAGACGCCGGTTCAGCCGCCTGCGGCCCGTCCGGCAGCGCGGCCGGTGCGCTCAGCAGCACGGCAGGATCGGCCAGCAGCGGCGCACGCCCGGCGATCACCGGCGTCGCGACGCCGCCCGAGCGCGAGATCGCGTCGAGCACGAGCGCGACATCGGACAGCGCGGTCTGCGCGGAGGCCGGCGGCGCGGCCGGCGGGCTGCCCACCGAAGTCGGGGACGAAGCGCCGGCGCCCGGCGTGCCGACCTGTACGGTCGAGCCGCCGCCCGCGGGCGCCGTCATGGTGCCGGTCAGCAGGCTGTCGAGGCGGCTCGCCAGCAGGGCGGCCGCAACGGAGTCGATACCGGTCATGATCGGAGCCTGCTCACCTCAGCCACTTCGTTGCGAATCCGGGCACACGGCCACCACCGCCCCCGGCAAACGGGCACTACCCGCGCGCGCGGTAGAGATCGGCCAATACCTTGGTCGAGCGCCGCGCCTCGAACAGCGCGGACAGCCGCGCGACTTCCGGGCTCGCGAGATCGCGGATCGCGGCGTCGTCGGCGAGAATGCGGCGGATCAGGGCAAGCTTGCGGCCGAGGTCCGATTCGTCGAGCGCCACGCCCGGATCGGCCTCCTTCAACCCGTCGACGAGCCGCAGGAATTCGGCCTGCAACTCCGGCAGCGCGGCCCAGTCGGCACTGCGCGCGGCGCACAGCATCCGGCCCGACACGGCTGCGAGCGCCTCGTAGCGAGCGAAGTATTCGGCCTTGAGATTCATCGCGCCGCGTCCGCCGCCTGTTGCGCGGCGATCCGCGCGACTTCCGGCGCGATGCCCGTCCACGCTTCCTCGAGCGTCGCCAGCAACCCGTCGACCTCGACCAGCATCGCGTCGCTCGCCTGCGCGTTGGCCTGGAGCAGGCGCCGGCCGATATACGCATACAGCGCATCGAGGCGCCCGGCGATCTCGCCGCCCACGTCGCGGTTCAGCGAAGCCTGCAGGCCGCTCTCGACGATGTCGATCGCCTTGCCGATCGCTTCACCGCGCGCCGGCGCGTTGCCCTGCTGCAATTGCATGCGCGCGAGCGCGATCGCCTGCCGCGCGCCCTGGTACAGCATCGCGATCAGCCGGTGCGGGGAGGCGCCCATCACCCCCGTCTCGACGCCGACACGCGCGTACGCACTGGCTCCAGCGTGTCCTGGGGAAAACATGCGCTTCTCCTTGTGATGCGTTGGCTATGCGGTAGCCGCCGCCCTGCATTGCACGACGCCACCTTGTTCCGGAGTTATCGGAAGGGAATTGAAAAGCTTTAGACACACGGGCCGCCGGCCCGGCCGGCAAGCCGCCCTCGGGATGCCCGTCGCCAGATGCCTGTCGCCGGGTGCCCGTCGCGTCACACCGACATCTGCATGATGTCGTTGTAAGCGCTCACCAGCTTGTTGCGGACCTGGAGCCCGAACTGGAAGCCGATATTGGCCTTCTGCATGTCGACCATCACGTCGTTCAGCGACACGTTCGCCGCGCCAACCTCGAATGCCTGCGCCTCGCCGAGCGCGTGCTGCTGGTCGCCGCTGATCTTGTCGAGTGACGCCTTCATCGCGCTCGCGAACGTGCCGGCCGTCGCGGCGCCCGAGCCGGCGAGCGCCGCCGCCGGGCTCGCGACCCCGCCGGACGCCTGCGCAGCCATCGCCTGCATCTGTTGCAACACCGAACCGATTCCGCTGACGTTGGCAGCCATGCTGTCCCCAGACATAAGAGTAGAGACCCGGACGTACCGGGCGTTTCCGCCGGCGCCGCACGACGCGCACCATGCCGGATCGCGAAAAAGGATAGCAGCGTGCCGCGCGCCAAAGCCGCGAAAGTACGGGGGAAACCCCGCTCTTTTCGGTCGATCGGAGTGCCGCCCGGATCCCGATAATCGCATCGTGTCATTGTCCGTCCGCTCGTCCGAGCGGCTCAGTCGTCCCGCTCCGGAGAAACTCCACGCATGGATTCGCAGGCCAACTCGCTGATCAACCCCGACGCCCGCACGGGCCTCGCCAGCCCGGTGCCAGGCGCCACCGCGGCCGCCGCGTTGCCGGGCGCGGGCGCAGACTTCGGGTTCGGCGGCTTCGCGGAACGGATTCCCGGCATCTCGCGCATGAAGGGCAACCCGAAGCTGCCGTTCGTGATCGCCGTCGCGTTCGCGATCGCCGCGATCACCGCGCTCGTGCTGTGGAGCCGCGCGCCCGACTACCGCGTGCTGTACAGCAACCTGTCGGACCGCGACGGCGGCGCGATCATCACCGCGCTCCAGCAGGCAAACGTTCCCTACAAGTTCGCCGATGCCGGCGGCGCGATCCTCGTGCCGTCGAGCCAGGTGCATGAGACGCGCCTGAAGCTCGCCGCGATGGGCCTGCCCAAGGGCGGCTCGGTCGGCTTCGAGCTGATGGACAACCAGAAATTCGGCATCAGCCAGTTCGCCGAGCAGGTGAATTACCAGCGCGCGCTCGAAGGCGAGCTGCAACGCACGATCGAATCGATCAACGCGGTGCGCGGCGCGCGCGTGCATCTCGCGATCCCGAAGCCGTCGGTGTTCGTGCGCGACAAGGAAGCGCCGAGCGCGTCGGTGTTCGTCGACCTCTACCCGGGCCGCGTGCTCGACGAGGGCCAGGTGCAGGCGATCACGCGGATGGTGTCGTCCGGTGTGCCCGACATGCCCGCGAAGAACGTGACGATCGTCGACCAGGACGGCAACCTGCTGACGCAGTCCGCCTCGGCGTCCGGCCTCGACGCGAGCCAGCTCAAGTACGTGCAACAGGTCGAGCGCAACACGCAGAAGCGCATCGACGCGATCCTCGCGCCGATCTTCGGCACCGGCAACGCGCGCTCGCAGGTCAGCGCGGACGTCGATTTCTCGAAGCTCGAGCAGACCTCGGAAAGCTACGGCCCGAACGGCACGCCCCAGCAGACCGCGATCCGCAGCCAGCAGACCAGCAGCGCGACCGAGCTCGCGCAGGGCGGCGCCTCGGGCGTGCCGGGCGCGCTGTCGAACACGCCGCCGCAGCCGGCCTCCGCGCCGATCGTCGCGGGCAACGGCCAGACCGGGCCGCAGTCGACGCCCGTCAGCGACCGCAAGGACCAGACGACCAACTACGAGCTCGACAAGACGATCCGCCATGTCGAACAGCCGATGGGCAGCGTGAAGCGGCTGTCGGTCGCCGTCGTCGTCAACTACCAGCCGGTCGCCGACGCGAAGGGCCACGTGACGATGCAGCCGCTGCCGCCCGCGAAGCTCGCGCAGATCGAGCAGCTCGTGAAGGACGCGATGGGCTACGACGAGAAGCGCGGCGACTCGGTGAACGTCGTGAACAGCGCGTTCTCGACCGTGAACGACCCGTACGCCGACCTGCCGTGGTGGCGCCAGCCGGACATGATCGAGATGGCGAAGGAAGCCGCGAAGTGGCTCGGCGTCGCGGCGGCCGCGGCGGCGCTCTACTTCATGTTCGTGCGCCCGGCGATGCGCCGCGCGTTCCCGCCGCCCCAGCCCGCCGCACCGGCGCTCGCGGCGCCGAGCGATCCGGTCGCGCTCGACGGCCTGCCCTCGCCGGACAAGGCCGGCGAGCCCGATCCGCTGCTGCTCGGCTTCGAGAACGAGAAGCACCGCTACGAACGCAACCTCGACTACGCGCGCACGATCGCCCGCCAGGATCCGAAGATCGTCGCCACCGTCGTGAAGAACTGGGTGTCCGATGAACGCTGAAGGCCTGACCAAGAGCGCGCTGCTGCTGATGTCGATCGGCGAGGAAGAGGCCGCTGAAGTATTCAAGTTCCTCGCGCCGCGCGAGGTGCAGAAGATCGGCGCCGCGATGGCCGCGCTGAAGAACGTCACGCGCGAGCAGGTCGACGACGTGCTGCAGGACTTCGTCAAGGAAGCCGAGGAGCACACCGCGCTGTCGCTGGATTCGAGCGAGTACATCCGCTCGGTGCTGACGAAGGCGCTCGGCGAGGACAAGGCCGGCGTGCTGATCGACCGCATCCTGCAGGGCAGCGACACGAGCGGCATCGAGGGCCTGAAGTGGATGGACTCGGGCGCGGTCGCCGAGCTGATCAAGAACGAGCATCCGCAGATCATCGCGACGATCCTCGTGCACCTCGACCGCGACCAGGCCTCCGAGATCGCGTCGTGCTTCAGCGACCGGCTGCGCAACGACGTGATGCTGCGGATCGCGACGCTCGACGGCATCCAGCCGGCCGCGCTGCGCGAGCTCGACGACGTGCTGACCGGCCTGCTGTCCGGCAGCGACAACCTGAAGCGCAGCCCGATGGGCGGCATCCGCACCGCGGCAGAGATCCTGAACTTCATGACGAGCAATCATGAAGAGGGCGTGCTCGAAAGCGTGCGCCAGTACGATGCCGATCTCGCGCAGAAGATCGTCGACCAGATGTTCGTGTTCGAGAACCTGCTCGACCTCGAGGATCGCGCGATCCAGATGGTGCTGAAGGAAGTCGAGTCGGAAACGCTGATCATCGCGCTGAAGGGCGCGCCGCCCGCGCTGCGCCAGAAGTTCCTCGCGAACATGTCGCAACGCGCGGCCGAACTGCTCGCCGAGGATCTCGACGCGCGCGGCCCGGTACGCGTGTCCGAAGTCGAGACGCAGCAGCGCCGCATCCTGCAGATCGTCCGCAATCTCGCCGAGAGCGGCCAGGTCGTGATCGGCGGCAAGGCGGAAGACGCCTATGTCTGATTCCCCGCGCGACCGCGCCGGCACCCTCACCGCGTACCAGCGGTGGGAGATGGCGTCGTTCGATCCGCCGCCGCCCCCGCCGCCGCCCGACCACGCGGCAGCGACCGCCGCTGCGCTCGCAAAGGACCTGCAGCGCGTGCGCGACTCAGCACATGCCGAGGGCCATGCGGCCGGTCACGTCGAAGGCCAGGCGCGCGGCTACCAGGCCGGCTTCGACCAGGGCCGCGAACAGGGCTTCAAGGCCGGCCAGGCCGAAGCGCGCGAACAGGCCGCGCAGCTCGCGGCGCTCGCCGCATCGTTCCGCGAAGCCGTGTCGAGCGCCGAGCACGATCTCGCGGCCGACCTCGCGCAGCTCGCGCTCGACATCGCGCAGCAGGTCGTGCGCCAGCACGTGAAACACGATCCCGCCGCGCTCGTCGCGGCCGTGCGCGACGTGCTCGGTGCCGAGCCGGCGTTGTCCGGCACGCCGCATCTCGCGGTCAATCCGGCCGACCTGCCCGTCGTCGAAGCCTATCTGCAGGACGATCTCGATACGCTCGGCTGGAACGTACGCACCGACGCGACGATCGAGCGCGGCGGCTGCCGCGCGCACGCAGCGACGGGCGAGGTCGACGCGACGCTGCCCACCCGCTGGCAGCGCGTCGCCGCCGCGATCGGCAAGGTGAGCGCATGGTGACGCCCACGCCCGAATCGATCCTGCACGACGGGATGACGCCGCTCGAGCGCGAACTCGCGCTCGCGTCGTTCGGCCCCGACAGCGGGCCTGACAGCGCACACGGCGCCACCCCGCACGCGGCGAGCGCTTGCGGCGATGCGCCGCGCGCGCCGCACAACCCGCATCTCGCACACTGGCGCACGCACCTGAACGGGCTGGCAGCGCGCAGCCACCGCGCGCTGCCGCTGCGGCCGTGCGGGCGCCTCACGCGCGCGGCGGGCCTCGTGCTCGAGGCGATCGGGCTGCGCCTGTCGGTCGGCGCCGAATGCACGATCGAATTGCCGCCCGGCAGCACGCTGCCGCACGCGGAAGCGGAAGTCGTCGGCTTCTCCGGCGATCGCCTGTTCCTGATGCCGACCACCGACGTCGCAGGCGTCTTGCCCGGCGCGCGCGTGTGGCCGCTGGAAAGCGCGCCCGTTGCCGATCCGCTCGCCGGCGCGAAGCGGCTGCCGGTCGGCTGGGAAATGCTCGGACGCGTCGTCGATGCGTCGGGCCGCCCGCTCGACGGCCTGGGCCCGCTCGCGTCGAAGGTCGACGCGCCGCTGTCGGCGCCGTCGATCAACCCGCTCGATCGCGAACCGATCCACCACGTGCTCGACGTCGGCGTGCGCGCGATCAACGCGCTGCTCACCGTCGGCCGCGGGCAGCGGATGGGCCTGTTCGCCGGCTCCGGCGTCGGCAAGTCGGTGCTGCTCGGCACGATGGCGCGCTACACCAGCGCGGAAGTGATCGTGATCGGGCTGATCGGCGAACGCGGCCGCGAAGTGAAGGAATTCATCGAGCAGATCCTCGGCGAGGACGGACTCGCGCGCTCGGTCGTCGTCGCGGCGCCGGCCGACGTGTCGCCGCTGCTGCGGATGCAGGGCGCGGCCTACGCGACCTCGCTCGCCGAGTATTTCCGCGACCAGGGCAAGCACGTGCTGCTGCTGATGGATTCGCTGACGCGCTACGCGATGGCGCAGCGCGAGATCGCGCTCGCGATCGGCGAGCCGCCCGCGACCAAGGGCTATCCGCCATCGGTGTTCGCCAAGCTGCCCGCGCTCGTCGAGCGCACCGGCAACGGGCCCGAGGGCGGCGGTTCGATCACCGCGTTCTACACGGTGCTGACCGAAGGCGACGACCAGCAGGACCCGATCGCCGATTCGGCGCGCGCGATCCTCGACGGCCACATCGTGCTGTCACGCGCGCTCGCCGAGGCCGGTCACTATCCGGCGATCGACATCGAGGCATCGATCAGCCGCGCGATGACCGCGCTGATCGACGAAACGCATCTCGACCGCGTGCGGCACTTCAAGCAGATGCTGTCGCGCTACCAGCGCAATCGCGACCTGATCGCGGTCGGCGCCTATGCGCCCGGCCGCGACGCCCAGCTCGACCGCGCGATCGCGCTCTATCCGCGCATCGAGGCGTTCCTGCAACAGGGCTTTCGCGAATGCGCGCCGTTCGCGTCGAGTCTGGACGCGCTCGATGCCCTGTTCGACGTACACGGAGGCTGATCCCGATGGCACACGGCTTTCCCCTTCAACTGCTGCTCGACCGTGCGCAGGAAGACCTCGACACGGCCGCGAAGCAGCTCGGCACCGCGCAGCGCGACCGCAGCGCGGCCGCCGACCAGCTCGACGCACTGCTGCGCTATCGCGACGAATACCACGCGCGCTTCGCGCAGTCCGCGCAGCACGGGATGCCGGCCGGCAACTTGCGCAATTTCCAGGCGTTCATCGATACGCTCGACGCGGCAATCGTGCAGCAGCGCAACGTGCTGGCCGCAGCCGAAGTGCGCATCGACGAGGCACGCCCGAACTGGCAACAGAAGAAGCGCACCGTCGGCTCATACGAAATCCTGCAGGCGCGCGGTGTCGCGCAGGAAGCGCAGCGCGCCGCGAAGCGCGAGCAGCGCGATGCCGACGAGCACGCCGCGAAGATCCTGCGCATGCGGGCCGACGCGGCCCGATCGGCGTAACCGCCCACCGCTTTCGAACGAGAGAATCGTCATGCCTCCCCTGCCCCTGCTCGGCGCGCTGCTCGACACCGCCGGCGCCGCACTCAAGGCCGTCCGCGACGCCGGTTCGTCCAGCGCCGCCACCCCGTCCGCCGGCAACGATGCCGCACCCGGCGCGGCGGCCGTGCCGTTCGCGCAGACGCTGAAGCAAAGCATCGTCACGCGGCATGACGCAGCGAACGCCGGCAATCCCGACGTCACATCGAAGCAGGCAGCGTCGACGCCGGCCGCCGGCACGAAGCCGTCCGGCACCGACGACGACAAGTCGACCGACGACGCAAACGCCACCACCGCCAATCCCGATGCCGCCGCGCTCGCCGCGGCAGCCGCCGTGCAGGCACAACTGCAGGCGCGCATGAACGATGCGGCACCGGCCAGCGCCGATGCCGCCACCGCTGCCGCCGCCGCCGCGCAAACGACGGCCTTATCCGGCCAGCCGGATGCCACGGCCGCGCTGACCGGTCATGCAGGCAAGGACGCGGCCGCCGAGCCGGCCGTGCCGGCGTCGGGCCGCGACGCGCTGCCGACGGCGCTTGCGAAGCTGACCGGCGGCTCTGGGGCGATCGCGATGCCCGCGACGGGCGCGGCAGCACCGGCGGCGACGCTTTCCGCATCGGCCACCGCCGCACCGCTGACGCCGAAAGTCCCGACCTTCGATCACACGCTCGCCGACGCGAAAGGCGCACTCGCCGCGCAGCAGACGCCCACGCAGGCCGCCGCGCAGGCGCTGCAGCCCGGCGCACCCGGCCAGCCCGCCGCGCAGCATGCATTCGCGGCGACCGAAGAAGCCGCCAGCCCCACCGCCGACGCGTCGGTCGCGGCCGCCACAACGGCTGCGGCTGCGGCAGCCGCACAAGCGAACCAGCAGGCAGCGCCCGTCGCGAACACGATCGCAGCAGCCAACACGCATGTGCTGGCGCCGCATGTCGGCACCGCCGACTGGACCGACGCACTGAGCCAGAAGGTCGTGTTCCTGTCGAACGCGCACCAGCAGAGCGCCGAGCTGACGCTGAACCCGCCGGACCTCGGCCCGCTGCAGGTGGTGCTGCGCGTCGCCGACAACCACGCGCACGCGCTGTTCGTGTCGCAGCACCCGCAGGTGCGCGACGCGGTGGAAGCCGCGCTGCCGAAGCTGCGCGAAGCGATGGAAGCGGGCGGGCTCGGCCTGGGCAGCGCGACCGTCAGCGACGGCGGCTTCGCCTCGCAGCAGCAGAACCCGCAGCAGCGCTTCGCCGGCGGCCAGCAATCGCCGCGCGCACGCGCCGGATCGTCAACCGTCGATGCACCGGTCGACGCTGCGCAATCCGCAGCGGCCGGCGCGATCGTGAGCCGCGCGGGCCTCGTCGATACGTTCGCCTGAGCATCGCGTGCGTCGCGTGCCGGTGCGCGCCGCTCAGCGGCCGTGCACCGCCGCGGCCGCCTCGCCGCGCGGCACGCCGCCGCGGCGGGCCGCGACGATGAAGTCCGCCGCGCGTTCGCCGATCATCACCGACGGCGCATTCGTGTTCCCGCCGATCAGCGTCGGCATCACCGACGCGTCCACCACGCGCAATCCTTCGACGCCCCGCACGCGCAGTTGCGGATCCACGACCGCGCGCGCATCCGAACCCATCCGGCAGGTGCCGACCGGGTGATAGATCGTGTCGGCGTGCGCGACGATGGTCGCGCGCAGCTCGGCTTCGCTCTGGTCCGCCCGCGTGTACAGCTCGCGCCCGCCCTGCGACGCGAGCGGCGCCTGCGACAGGATCCGGCGCATCGCCTGCGCGCCGCGCACGAGCAGGTCGAGGTCGCGCGTGTCGCTGAAGAAGCGCGGATCGATCAGCGGCGCATCGCGCGCGTCGCCGCTCGCGAGCGCAACCGTGCCGCGGCTGAACGGCCGCAGCGCGCAGACGTGCAGCGAATAGCCGAAGCCCCAGTGCATCTTGCGGTTGTGGTCGTCGACGAGCGCCGTGCAGAAATGCAGCTGCAGGTCCGGACGATCGAGCGATGGATCGCTCTTGATGAAGCCGCCGGCCTCCGCGACGTTGCTCGTCATCATCCCCGTGCGGCTCGAGAAGTAGCGTGCGAGCGCCGGCGTCATCTTCGCGATCCCGCGCAGGCAGATGCCGACCAGCTCCGACGAATTCACGCGCGTGTTGATGATGAAGTCGATGTGGTCGATGAGGTTGGTGCCGACGTCCGGCGCATCCTGCACGACCGCGATCCCGTGCCGGCGCAACTGCTCCGCCGGACCGATCCCCGAGCACATCAGCAGTTGCGGCGAATTGAACGCGCCCGCCGACAGGATCACTTCCGCGCGCGCGCCGAGCGTCTCGACGCGTCCGTTGCGCGACACCGCGACGCCGACCGCGCGCTTGCCGTCGAAGCCCACGCGCAGCACCGTCGCATCGGTGATCACGTGCAGGTTCGGCCGGTTGCAGCCGTAGATGTACGCTCGCGCGACGCTGCAGCGCGAGCCGTCGCGGTGCGTGACCTGATAGAAGCCGACGCCTTCCTGCGTCGCGCCGTTGAAATCGTCGTTGAGCGGGTAGCCGGCCGCATGCGCGGCCTGGATGAATCGTTCGGAGAACGGATTACGAAAGCGCAGGTCGGACACCGTCAACGGGCCGTCCGCGCCGTGCCATGCGTCGGCACCGCGCGCGTTGCCTTCCGCGCGGCGGAAATACGGCAGCACGTCCTGCCAGCCCCAGCCCGTCGCGCCGAGTTGTGCCCACTCGTCGTAGTCGCCCGGGTGGCCGCGCGTGTAGATCATCGCGTTGATCGCGCTCGAGCCACCCATTCCGCGTCCGCGCGGCTGGTAGCCGCGGCGGCCGCCGAGGCCCGGTTGCGGCACCGTCTCGTAACCGTAGTTCGTGCCGAGCTTGAACGGCACGAGCGCCGCGATCCCCACCGGCATGTTGACCAGCAGGTTGCGCTCCGTGTGCGAGCCGGCCTCGATCAGCGCGATCGTCGCGTCGGGGCATGCATCGGCGAGGCGGCTGGCGAGGCTCGACCCGCCCGACCCTCCGCCCACGATGATGTAGTCGTATTGCATGTCACGTCTCCTTCGTGTCATGAACGGCGCCCGGCGCGGCCCGGCTCCCGCTTGTAATGTTCGGGCATTGTAGGAACGACCGTCGCGCCCGCGGCACGCGGATTCAAGAGCGATTCCTCTAAACGCCCGCGTGAACTAAATTTAAGATGTATCGATTGAATCGCCGCGATGCACCGGCCGCGAGAAGCCGCGCCGTCGCGAAACTGGGGAGACGACGATGCAGCGCCACGTTCCGCAGGCCGTGCGCCGACCGGGTTGTCCGGACGCGCCGCGCAGGGTCCGCATTTCATTTCAAACGGCAGCCCGTGCGGTGATCTGCGACACCACGCGCGCAGCCACGCGAGATCGAACGACAACGCGCGTCGCCGACCGTTTGGACGGCGTTTCGCATCAACGGCACGAGAGGCCGGAGCGTGAGTGGCGGCATGCAGCGCGCCGCCCCGCTGCCGTGCAGCGGACCACGCACGACGCGCGGCACCGCACGCCGGCCAGGAACCGCCTCGGGCCGCACCTGCTGACCGTGCGATCCCGCTTTCGGATGCGGCAAGCGTCGCGCGCATACGACGCTTGCCGCACGCTGCAACCTGTTTTCGACCGTGCATCGCATCCGGCCTCGCGCCGCGCGACGCGCGCCATCCTGAACCGCCCCGCCACGCTCGCCGAGCGCGCACGTGCGGCCTGACTGCTGGCCGACGCGCCACGCCCCACTGGAGGAGACGACATGAAGAACGACCTGCCCGAACTGGCCCCGCAAGCGCTGCCGTCGGTCGATGCGCTGACGTCGCTGCTGCGCGACCAGCGCGCGGCCTACCTGCGCGCGCCGTACCCGGAATGGGACACCCGCGCGCAGCACCTGCGCGCGCTGCGCACGATGCTGATCGATCACGCGGATGCGCTCGCCGACGCGATCAGCGCCGACTTCGGCCACCGCGCGAAGCAGGAGGTCCTGCTGTCGGAAATCTGGATGGCGAAGGAAGAGATCGACGATGCGCTCAAGCACGGCAAGCGCTGGATGAAGCCGAGCCGCAAGCCGATGAACAAGTGGCTGCGGCCCGCGCGCGCGAAGGTCATTCCGCAGCCGCTCGGCGTGGTCGGTATCGTCGTGCCGTGGAACTATCCGGTACTGCTCGCGGCCGGCCCGCTGATCTGCGCGCTCGCGGCCGGCAACCGCGCGATCATCAAGATGTCCGAACTGACGCCGCGCACATCGGCGCTGTTCGAGCAGCTGATCGCGAAGACCTTCTCGCGCGACCACGTCTCGGTCGTGAACGGCGATGCGGAAGTCGGCGCCGCGTTCAGTGCGCTACCGTTCGATCACCTGCTGTTCACCGGCTCGACGCACGTCGGCCGCCACGTGATGCGCGCGGCGGCCGACAACCTCACGCCCGTCACGCTCGAGCTCGGCGGCAAGTCGCCGGCGATCGTCGGCCCGAATGCACGCTTCGATGCGGCCGTCGACGCGATCGTCGCCGGCAAGACGCTGAATGCGGGCCAGACCTGCATCGCCCCCGATTACGTCCTGCTGCCGCGCGGGATGGAAGCCGCGTTCATCGAGCGAGCGCGGGCGCGGTTCGCGAAGATGTATCCCGACCTGTCGGCGAACGGCGACTACACGACGATCGTGTCGCCGCGTCACTACGCGCGCCTGCAGCAACTTGCGAGCGACGCGCAGGCGGCCGGCGCGCAACTGCATCCGCTGTCCGACGCGCAGTCCGATCCCGCGGCGCGCCGCTTCGTGCCGTGCGCGGTCACGCACGTGCCGGCTGCGTCGCAGCTGATGCAGGAGGAAATCTTCGGGCCGCTGCTGCCGCTCGTGCCGTACGAGCGGCTCGACGAGGCCATCGCCTATGTGAACGCGCGCCCGCGACCGCTCGCGCTGTACCTGTTCGACGAAGACGGCGGCACGATCGACCGCGTGATGCGCGAAACGATCTCGGGCGGCGTGACGGTCAATGACGCGCTGATGCACATCGCGTGCGGCAGTTTGCCGTTCGGCGGGGTCGGCGCGAGCGGGATGGGCGCGTATCACGGCTACGACGGCTTCGTGACGTTCTCGAAGATGAAGCCCGTGCTCACGCAGGCACGGCTGAACGCGCGCAACCTGCTTGCGCCGCCGTACGGCAAGCGCTTCGCCGCGCTGATCAAGCTGATGCTGAAGTTCTGAGCGACGCGGGCCGCGTGCCGCGCGCGGCGGCCCGCCCCGGGATACCGCGCGGCGCCCCCGCCGCGCGAGCCGTCACACGGGCCAGAGCGGCCCTTCCTGCATCGCGCCGATCTGCTCGCGCAGTTCGAGCACGCGTGCTTCCCAGTAGCGATGGGTGTTAAACCACGGGAACGCCGCCGGGAAGGCGGGGTCGTCCCAGCGGCGCGCGAGCCACGCCGCGTAGTGAATCAACCGCAGCGTGCGCAGCGCTTCGACCAGATGCAGTTCGCGCGGCTCGAATTCGCAGAAATCCTCGTAACCGGCGAGCAGGTCCGCGAGCGCGCGCGACGCGCCTTCGCGATCGCCCGGCAGCAGCAGCCACAGATCCTGGACGGCAGGCGCCATCCGGCTGTCGTCGAAGTCGACGAAATGCGGGCCCGCATCGGTCCACAGCACGTTGCTCGGATGACAATCCCCATGCGTGCGCAGCAGGCGGATCTCGCCGGCTCGCTCGAACGCGGCCTCGACGCCCTCGAGCGCGAGCGTGACCGCCGTCTCGTACGCGGGCCGTACATCGTCGGGGATGAAATCGTGCGCGAGCAGGTAGTCGCGCGGCTCGTAGCCGAAGGTGCGGATGTCGAGCACGGGACGCGCGACATACGGCTGCGTCGCGCCGACCGCGTGAATCCGGCCGATGAAGCGGCCGAGCCATTCGAGCGTGTCGCTGCGGTCGAGATCGGGCGCGCGACCGCCGCGCCGCTCGAAGATCGAGAAGCGGAAGCCGTCGAACGCGTGCAGCGTGCGGCCGTCGAACGCGCGCGCGGGCACCGCCGGAATCTCGCGCGCGGCGAGTTCGGCGACGAACGCGTGTTCTTCCAGGATCGCCTCGTCCGTCCAGCGCGCGGGCCGGTAGAACTTCGCGACGACCGGCGGGCCGTCTTCGATGCCGACCTGGTAGACGCGGTTTTCGTAGCTGTTGAGGGCGAGCAGGCGCCCGTCTGTGCGCAGCCCGTCCGGCATCAGCACGCTGTCGAGCGCGTCGAGCACGCACTCGGGCGTGAGGCCGGCGAACGGCGGGCCGGCGGGAGCTGCGGGGGCGGAAGTGTCGTCTTTCATGCCCCGCATTGTGCCGTCAGCCGCGCCGAAACACGAGCGTCCGCTACGGCAGCGCGCTCAGTGGACCGCGGCGCCGGCCGGCAGCACGGATTCGCCGGTATCGATCAGGTCCTCGAGAAAGAACGGCTCGGTGTTGAGTTCCTTCGACTCGCCCGGCACGCCCGCGTACCAGGTCACCATGGCCATGTCGCCCAGAACGCGCTGGACGATGCCGCGCGCGCCCTTCGGCACCGCGATATGGGTAGTGCAGACAATCGACCCGACATGCATGATGGTTCCCCACTCTTGAAACTTGAAACCCGGCTCGCTGGCGAGCCGGCAAATGCACGATCCGCGCCGCCCTCGTCGGGGTGTTGCGCGTAATCCCATTGTTCACGGTTTATCGAAGCGCGAAAAGAAGAAGAAGCAGGCGAAGTGCCGCGAATTCGTCGAATGTCTCCAATCAACCACTGCATCGCGCGTGCGCTTGCACGGGCGGCTACCCCCATCATACCCTGTCGAATGTGACCGCCCGCCGAATCCGGCCACACGCGCGGCGCGCACGCGAATTGCACAACGGGCGTATCGTCTGCCCTTTGCCCGGTTGTCAGGAGACTTCGCGTGACCGCACCGAACGGAACCACGCCCGCGGCCGCGCGCCGCGACACCTCGCCCCCCTATCTCGAACGCGGCTCGCGCAGTTACTGGCGCGCGAGCGTCGCGCTGCTGTTCGCGGGCTACGCGACCTTCTCGCTGCTCTACTACGTGCAGCCGCTGCTGCCGGAATTCTCGACCACGTTCGGCGTGAGCCCCGCGCAGAGCAGTCTCGCGCTGTCGTTCTCGACGGGCGCGCTCGCCATCGCCGTGTTCGTCGCGGGCTTCGTATCCGAAGGCCTGAGCCGTCACCGGCTGATGACCGCGTCGCTGATGCTGTCGTCGGTGCTCACCCTCGTCGCCGCGTTCGCGCCGCACTGGCATCAGATGCTCGTGCTGCGTGCACTGACCGGGCTCGCGCTCGGCGGCGTGCCCGCCGTCGGCATGGCGTATCTCGCCGAGGAGGTGCACCCGGACGGGCTCGGGCTCGCGATGGGTCTCTACGTCGGCGGCAATGCGATCGGCGGGATGGCCGGGCGCGTGATCGCGGGCGTGCTCGCCGACCTGTTCACATGGCGGATCGCGATCGCCGCGATCGGCGTGCTCGGCCTCGCAGCGACGCTCGCGTTTCGCGCGCTGCTGCCGCCGTCGCGCCATTTCACGCCGCGCCGCGGGCTCGGTTTCGCCCAGCATCGCGCGGCGCTCGCCCGGCATCTCGCCGGCCGCCGTGAACTGCCGGTGCTGTTCGCGATGGCCTTCATCCTGATGGGCGGCTTCGTCACGCTGTACAACTATGTCGGCTACCGGCTGCTCGCGCCGCCGTATTCGATGAACCAGGCGACGATTGGCGCGATCTTCGTCGTCTATCTCGTCGGCGTCGTCGCGTCGCCGTGGTCGGGGCGCATGGCCGATTCGCTCGGCCGCGGCCGGGTGCTGATCGCAAGCGTCGTCATCATGCTGGCGGGCGTCGCGTTGACGCTGCTGCAGCCCGTCGCCGCGATCGCGTGCGGCATCGCGTGCGTGACGTTCGGCTTCTTCGCCGGGCATTCGACCGCGAGCGGCTGGGTCGGCCGCCTCGCGACGCAAGGCAAGGGCCAGGCCGCCGCGCTCTACCTGCTGTCCTACTATCTCGGCTCGAGCATCGTCGGCTCGCTCGGCGGACGCTTCTGGAGCGCATCCGGCTGGGCCGGCGTCGCGGCGCTGGTCGCCACGTTGCTCACCGCCGGGCTCGCGGCCGCGGCATGGCTGCGCAGGCGCGAACGCAGCGGCGCCGCGTAACGTGCGGGCGCGCGGCGCCGGCTTCCCGCCGACAGTTGTTGCGCTGGATGGCCGCCTTGCGTTACCTTTGACGTTCATTCGCGTTCAAGCGCATTTCGACACGATGCATCCGCTCACGTCCGCCCTCGCAAAATCCCGGCCGCAGTTCGACTCGCGGCCGCAGGCGTGCGCGCATCCGTCGGTCCTCCCTCCTCCTGTCGCACCGCCGCTCGTCGGCGCCGCGCCGCCCCCGCCGGCGGCACGCGTCGGCTGACCAGCCGGCTTTCGTTTTCCGTTTTCCATTCGCCCGTTTTCGGCCGTTCGTGCGTCATCACGCACGGCGTGTTGCTGCGCGCGCGACATGGAACGTTTCGATCCGTTCGACAGGTGGATTCACATGGTTTCGTTCAAACGCGCGCTCGCCGCGCATGGCGCGACGTCGCTCTTCGTGCTGCTGTGGAGCAGCGGCGCGATCTTCGCTGAATTCGGTCTGCGTCACGCATCCGCGTTCGTCTTTCTCACCGCACGCTTCGCGCTCGCGTCGTTCGTGCTGCTCGTGCTGGCCATGATGCGCGGACGCTGGCTGCCGCCGCGCGGCGAGCGGCGCATGGCCGCGCTGACCGGCCTGCTGATGATGGGCGGCTATTCGATCTTCTATCTGCTCGCGCTCGAGCGCGGGATCGCACCGGGCGTGCTCGCGACGATCCTCGGCGTGCAGCCGATCCTCACGCTCGCGATCGTCGAGCGGCGCTGGCAGCCGATGCGCGTCGCCGGGCTCGGGCTGTCGCTGGCCGGTCTCGCGCTCGTCGTATGCCGCGGCGTAGGCGGTGCCGGCCTGCCGATCATCGGCGTCGCGTGCGCGCTCACGGCGCTCGTCGCGCTGACTGTCGGCGCGCTGCTGCAAAAGCGCGTGCGTGCGGCACCCGCCGACGTGCTGCCGCTGCAGAACGCGATCGGCCTCGCGCTGTGCATGGCGATCCTGCCGTTCCGGCCGATCTCGCTCGATGCGAGTTGGGCGTTCGTCGTGCCGCTGCTGTGGCTCGGCATCGTGATCTCGGTGATCGCGCAGTTGCTGTTCTACCGGTTGATGCAGCGCGGCGATCTCGTCAACGTGACGAGCCTGTTCTATCTCGTGCCTGTCGTCACCACGCTGATGGATGCGGTATGGCTCGGCAACCGGCCCGAGCCGCTCGCGCTCGCCGGCATGGGGGCGATCGTCGCGGGGCTCGCGCTCGTGTTCCGCACGCCGGCCGTTCGCGCGCAACCCGATCGCGCGTAAGCGGATGGTCCGCCGCGCCCGCGGGTACGGCGGACCATCTCGAACACGTACGACGTTTCCGCACAAAACGAAAGGAACGAGAAAGACTTGCGCAAGGCATTCGTCTAATTCGCGGGAAACATGCGGAATCCTCGGGTTTTTCCGCAGACTTTTAATGGTTCGGATAGCGAAAAGCGCCGCGAGGTTGCCTATACTCGAACTGTCCGTCCCGCTCGCAATCGGGTCGGCCCAACATTAGAAATGCCCGGCATGGGGCTGGAACACGCGCATGCGCCTGTTCCGGCCGACTACGGAGACACGCATGACGACCTATTTCACGATCGGCGACTTCATCCTGTTGATTCCGATGGCGCTGGCCGGGGCGCTATTTCTCGGCGCGGTGCCGTGCGCAACCGAATTCCGCCACAACCTGCTGCGCGTGCTCGGCGTCATCCTCGGCGTCGGAGTTGCGGTATTGCTCGTCGAAGGCCTGCCAGCGCTGCTGTAGCGACACGTTGGCGCGCGCCGCCAGTCACATCGCTGCATCGCAGCGACGTGACGGCTTGTGTGCGTGCGCTGCGATACGGCATGCGATAGTTCGCATCCCGTATCGACTGCCTTTGCTGCCGGTCAGATCGCTTGGTCGGTGGATGGCTTTTCCCACAGATTGATGCCGCCTTCGGTCGCGTAGCGATCGATCTCCGCAAGTTCGTCGGCCGAGAATTCGAGGTTCTTCAGCGCGCCGACGTTTTCACGCACCTGCTCCGCACGGCTCGCGCCGATCAGCGCGGACGTCACGCGGCCATTGCGCAGCACCCACGCGAGCGCCATTTGCGCGAGGCTCTGCCCGCGCCGTTCGGCGATGCCGTTGAGCTTGCGCACCTGCTCGAGGTTGTCCGCGCTCAGATGATCCTGCTTCAGCGAGCCGCCGCCCGGCTTGTTCACCCGCGCATCGGCCGGCACGCCGTTCAGGTATTTCGACGTGAGAAGCCCCTGCGCGAGCGGCGTGAACGCGATGCTGCCCGTGCCGATCTCGTCGAGCGTGCCGAGCAGGTCGGGCTCGATCCAGCGGTTCAGCATGTTGTACGAAGGCTGGTGGATCAGCAGCGGCACCTGGTATCGCGCAAGCAGCTCGGCCATCTCGCGCGTCTTCGCGGCCGAATACGACGAGATGCCGATGTACAGCGCCTTGCCCTGCTGCACCGCCGACGCGAGCGCACCGGCCGTCTCCTCGAGCGGCGTGTGCGCGTCGAAGCGGTGCGAATAGAAGATGTCGACGTAGTCGAGCCCCATCCGCTGCAGGCTCTGGTCGAGGCTCGCGAGCACGTACTTGCGCGAGCCGCCGCCGCTGCCGTACGGGCCCGGCCACATGTCCCAGCCGGCCTTCGTCGAGATCAGCAGTTCATCGCGGTACGGCCGGAAATCCTCCTTCAGCAGCCGGCCGAAGTTGGTTTCGGCGCTGCCGTACGGCGGTCCGTAGTTGTTCGCGAGATCGAAGTGATTGATGCCGAGGTCAAACGCGGTGCGCAGGATGTCGCGCTGCGTCGCGATCGGCGTCGAGTCGCCGAAGTTGTGCCACAGGCCGAGCGACAAGGCGGGCAATTTGAGCCCGGATTTGCCGCAGGTGCGGTATTGCATGTCGGCATAACGTTCGGAAGCTGCTTCGTAGGCCATGGGTCTGTTCCGTCAGGACGTCGGGGAAGGGACGCGCGCCGCACGCGAACAGCGCGCGCCGGCGGCGAAGGAAACCTATGACGGCTATGGTAGCGAACGGGGCGCAAGCGCGCACGGCGATGGACGCGGCCGCGCACGTCGCCTAAACTGCGGCGTCTCGAATCACCGTTACAGCGAGGTTGGTATGTCCCGGGTCATCTCGGTTGCGCTGCTCGTCGTCGGCGTCGTGCTGCTGTATTTCGGCGGACAGTCGTTTCATTCGATCAACGACAACGTGTCGCGCTTCTTCACCGGTTCGCCCGCCACGAAGACGATCCTGCTGATCGCGGGCGGCGCCGTCGCATTGCTGATCGGCCTGACCGGCCTCGCGATGCCGTCCAACAAGCGCTGATCGCGCAGCCGCGCGACCGGCAGCGGCCCGCATCGCGCGAGCGGGCTGCGCAAAACGCAACGGGCGGCCAGGCCGCCCGTCTTTTCATGCGCCCACGCGGCCGCCGCGCCCCATCGGGCAATCGGCGCGGCGTCGTCGCCGGCCCGCAGCGCGGCTAGAACTGCACTTCCGGCTTGGTCGCCGAACGCGTGCCCGGCACCGGCCGGTTGCTCAGGCCGTGATACGTGTACACGAGCGAGAACTTCACCTGGTCGGAACGGTTCTGCCCCGCCGAATGCAGCGTGTTGCAGTGGAAGAACACGACGTCGCCCGCCTGGAGCGGCGGGCAGGTTGCCGCGTCGATCATCTTGCGGTTTTCCGGCAGGTCGCTGCGGAAGAACTTCGCGTCGTCAAACGCCTCCGGCCCGAATTCGGCCGTATGCGAACCCGGCACCAGCCAGAGCGCACCGTTTTCGTTCGTTTCCGGCCCGAGCGCGAGCCACACCGACACCATGTCCGCGCGCTCGAACGACCAGTAACGGAAATCACGATGCCAGCCCGTGAGGCTGCCGTACGCAGGGTGCTTCGTCATCATGCAGTTGTGATGCGTGCGCGACAGCACCGGCTGCTCGCCGAAGTACTCGCGCATCCACACGCCGATTTCCGGCGCGATCGCGCGTTCGGCGAACGCCGGATCACGCGTGTATGCGTCGAGCAATCGCCGCACCGTATGCCCGCCCGGCGCATGCTTCGACTCGGGCGCGCCCGGGTAGCGCAGGTCCGCCTCGAACTCGATCGGCTCCGCCGCTTCCTGCAACTGGCGCTCCGCGATCTGCTTGAGCGCCGCGCACTGCGCTTCGCCGACGAGGCCGCGCGCGACGACGAAGCCGCGTTCGCGCAATTCCGCGACTTGCGCGCGGATCGATTCCGACTGCAATGGAGACGACATGGGATGCCAGACGTTTATTGTGTGAATGTGACGATTGTAAATCGGCGCCGGATGCCGCGAACAGCACCATTGTCGTGCGCAGGGGCATGCCAATTGCCGATTTGATCTGGCTCAAGGGAACTGTGCGGCGCGGCGCGAGCCTCAACGACAGGCGGTATGCGGAAACACGCTTGCGGCACAAGGGTTTATCGCGACTTTTGCGCGTCACGAAAGCCCTGTAGCCTGTCGCGGCCTGTCAATTCTGGCGGGCGCGGCGCGCAACGACTTTCGGTAAGATGCGTTGCGCCATCCGAGGCCGTTCATACCAGTGCGCTCTTCAAGGGCGCCACCCATACAAGCGAAGCATCGTTCACATGCCATTCCGTCTGACTTCCCGTCTCAGCCGCGCTGCGAAGCGCGTCGTGCCGTCCGCTCCTGCCCGCCCGCTGCGCCATCACCGCGCCCGCACGCAGGCGCTCGCCGAGCACACGCACGCGCACAGCCGGCTGGACGGCATCCGCGCGTGGTTCCACGCGTTCTTCTCGATGATGAGCGCGCAGGCGTTCGCACGCCGCGCCGGCCTGCGCTCGCTGCTGCAGAAGCCGTCGTCGCTGCGCGCGCTCGCGCTGCGCCGCGCGCTGGGCCCGCAGCGCCGCGTGAACCGCCCGCGCCGCCTGGCGGCGAGCAACGGCTGGTTCGGGTTCGGCGCACGCTGAAGCCGCGCCGGCGGGCAAGGCCCGCCACGATCGCCGTCATCTCGACGGCGCTCGACTCGCATAAAAAAACCCCGGCATGCCGGGGTTTTTCGTTTCGGGCGAACGGCGCTTACGCGACGCGTGCCGTCGGCTCCACGCCGGCCGCTTCGGCCAGTGCGAGTGCCTTGTCGGTTGCTTCCCACGAGAATTCCGGCTCTTCGCGGCCGAAGTGGCCGTAAGCTGCCGTCTTCTCGTAGATCGGGCGCAGCAGGTCGAGCATCTTGATGATGCCCTTCGGACGCAGGTCGAAATGCTCGCGCACGAGCTTCGTGATCAGCGCATCCGACACGCGGCCCGTGCCGAACGTGTTGACCATCACCGAGGTCGGCTCGGCGACGCCGATCGCGTACGACACCTGGATCAGCGCGCGCGATGCGAGGCCCGCGGCGACGATGTTCTTCGCGACGTAGCGGCCGGCATAGGCTGCCGAACGGTCGACCTTCGACGGATCCTTGCCCGAGAACGCGCCGCCGCCGTGCGGTGCGGCACCGCCGTAGGTGTCGACGATGATCTTGCGGCCGGTCAGGCCGCAGTCGCCCTGCGGGCCGCCGATCACGAACCGGCCGGTCGGGTTCACGAGGAACTTGATGTCGCCCTTGATCAGGTCGGCCGGCAGCGTCGGCTTGATGATTTCCTCGATCACGGCTTCGCGCAGTGCCGGCAGTTCGATGTCCGGTGCGTGCTGCGTGGACAGCACGACGGTGTCGATCGAATCGGGGCGGCCATCGACGTAGCGGATCGTCACCTGCGACTTCGCGTCCGGGCGCAGCCACGGCAGGCGGCCGTCACGGCGCAGGCTGGCCTGGCGCTCGACGAGGCGGTGCGACAGGTGGATCGGCAGCGGCATCAGTTCGGGCGTTTCGTCGCACGCGTAACCGAACATCAGGCCCTGGTCGCCCGCGCCTTGATCGAGGTTGTCGTCATGTGCGCGATCGACACCCTGCGCGATGTCCGGCGACTGCTTGTCGTACGCGACGAGCACCGCGCAACCCTTGTAGTCGATACCGTACTCGGTGTTGTCGTAGCCGATGCGCTTGATGGTGTCGCGCGCGATCTGGATGTAATCGATGTTGGCCGTCGTGGTGATTTCACCGGCCAGAACGACGAGACCCGTGTTGCACAGCGTTTCGGCTGCGACGCGGGAATATTTGTCCTGCTCGAGGATGGCGTCGAGAATCGCGTCCGAGATTTGGTCCGCGACCTTGTCCGGATGGCCTTCGGAGACGGATTCGGACGTGAAGAGATAATCGTTTGCCACTTTTTCAGGCTCCTGTGTGGTTACGGTGGGTTTCACGTAGCCAGCTTCGTTAGGCCTGAAGCGGCGACGCTTTAGCGGATTACCAGGACCGGGCAGCGCGCTTCGCGCCAGCCGGCTTCGCCCCGCAAGTTGTCAGTTAACTCGGCGAAGCCCGTATTATAGCGGCTTTCGTGAATTGTCACAGAGCGCCGCCCGTGCCGCATCATCCGCTGTCCTACCCCCCTGTTCGCAACGTGCCGGCCAGCCGGCCCCACGGAGATTCCGCATGCTAGGCCGCCTCGGCACGCACCTCGCCATTGGCTTGCTGAAGCTGCTCGCCCTGCTACCGTACGGACTGACCGCACGGCTCGGCGACGGCCTCGGCTGGCTGCTGTACCAGATTCCCAGCCGGCGAAAGCGCATCGTACATATCAATCTGAAACTTTGCTTCCCCGACTGGAGCGACGAACGGCGCGAGGAAGTGGCGGGCCTGCATTTCCGCCACGCGATCCGCAGCTACGTCGAGCGCAGCTACCAGTGGTTCGCGTCGGAACAGGCCTACCGCAAGCTGTTTACGGTTGAAAGCGAGGTCGACCTCAGCGATCCGGACATGCCGCCGACGCTCTTGCTCGGCTTCCATTTCGTCGGCATCGAGGCAGGCTCCATGGCGATCAACCTCGCACTCGACCGTCCGTGCGGCTCGCTCTACACGCCGATGAAGAGCCCGGAAATCGAAGCCGCGGCCAAAGCCGGCCGCAGCCGCTTCGGCGCGGAACTCGCGAGCCGGGCCGACAGCGCGCGAACCGTGCTGCGCTGGCTGCGCGACCGCAAGCCCGTGATGCTCGGCGCCGACATGGACTACGGGCTGCGCAACTCGACGTTCGTACCCTTCTTCGGCGTGCCCGCATGCACGCTGACGGCCGTCGGCCGGTTCGCAAAGACCGGCCACGCGCAGGTTCTGCCCTTTATCGGCGAGGTGCTGCCGAACTACAAGGGCTACCGGCTGAAGGTGTTCAAGCCGTGGGCCAACTACCCGACCGGCGACGACGATCTCGACGCGCGGCGGATGAACGAATTCCTCGAGGAACAGATTCCGCTGATACCCGAGCAGTATTATTGGGTCCACAAGCGCTTCAAGACGCGCCCGCCCGGCGAGCCGAGCCTCTATTGAGTCGAACCCGCGGGCGCGCCGTTACACACGCGCCTGCACCCTCGCCACCTTCGGCGCGCCTTTCGCACGCGCCTGCCAGAGATCGTAGGCCGACTGCGGCGCGAGCCATCGATCCGCCTTCCCGCCGCTTTCCTCGCCCAGCCACGCTTCGAGACGCAATGCCATTTCAGGCGAGATGCCGGCATGGCCGTGCAGGATGCGCGACAGCGCCGCCCGCGTGACGCCGGATTCACCTGTCGCGACAACGCTCGCCACACCGCACCACCTCAATCTGCCCACTCCTCTCTGCCCGCGCAACCAGTCAGCCGATCGGCCGACACCGTCCCGCTCCGCCGTTAAACGACGCCCGGCGCCCCGCCCGCGCAGGACGCCCCTGTCGGCTGCATGTATCATTTGCGGTTGAGATCAGCACGACGAACAAGGCCGCCCGCGATGGCGGCACACCGCGTCCGTCGCGCCGACCGCCTTGTTCGTCATGGAATTCCCGACCCAGTGAAACTCTCGTTCACCAAGATGCACGGCGCGGGCAACGACTTCGTCGTGCTCGACGGCTATTCGCGCGCGTTGCCGCCGCTCACCGAAGCGCAGGTACGCGCGCTCGCCAACCGACACTTCGGCATCGGCGCCGACCAGTTGCTGCTGGTCGAGAAACCGACCGTCGACGGTGCGGATTTCAAGTACCGGATCTTCAATTGCGACGGCGGCGAAGTCGAACACTGCGGCAACGGCGCGCGCTGCTTCGTGAAGTTCGTCAGCGACCGCGGCCTGACCGGCAAGCGCAGCGTGCGCGTGCAGGTGATGAAGGGCCTGATCACGCTGACGATGCAGGACAACGGTGAAGTCGTCGTCGACATGGGCGCGCCCGTGTTCGCGCCGGCGCAGGTGCCGTTCGACGCGGCGGGGCTCGACGGCCAGACGGAAGGCAACGACACGCTGTGGCCGCTCGACGTCGGCGGCCACACGCGCTGGATCTCGACGGTGTCGATGGGCAACCCGCACGCGGTGCAGATCGTCGACGACGCCGAAGCGTATCCGGTGCTCGAAGAAGGCCCGCTGATCGAGCGCCACGCACGCTTCCCGCAGCGCGTGAACGCCGGCTTCATGCAGATCGTGTCGCGCAACGAGGTGAAGCTGCGCGTGTACGAGCGCGGCGCGGGCGAGACGCTCGCGTGCGGCACCGGCGCGTGCGCGGCGGTGGCGGCCGGCATTCGGCGCGGCCTGCTCGATACGCCCGTGACCGTGCACACGCACGGCGGGACGCTGACGATCGGCTGGGACGGCGCGCGCGACGAAGCGGCCGCGCTGATGATGGCCGGTCCCGCTGCGACCGTCTTCGAAGGCGAGATCGACCTGAACGTCTGACCCTTCAACGTCCTGATAACTGAACGCTCCAGCCACATGAACGATCGCGAAGTCGCCGACTACCTGCTCGCCAATCCCGAATTCTTCGCGCAACACGCGGAGCTGCTCGCGACGATCCGTCTCGCGAACCCGCACGGCAAGGCCGCGATCTCGCTGCAGGAGCGGCAGATGGAGATGCTGCGCGACAAGAACAAGCATCTCGAGCGCCGGCTCGCCGAGCTCGTGCGCTACGGGCACGAGAACGACAGCCTGTCCGCGAAGTTCAGCCGCTGGACCGCACGCGTGATCGCGGAACGCGACCCGTACGCGCTGCCGCGCACGATCGCCGACGGCATCGCCGACGTGTTCGACGTGCCGCAAACGGCACTGCGCGTGTGGGATGTCGCCGACACCTACGCGCAGGCCGAATTCGCGCGCCAGGTCGGCGAGGAAGTGCGGCTCTTCACGAACGGGCTGTCGACGCCGTACTGCGGCGCGAATACCGGTTTCGAAGCGGCCCAATGGCTCGCGCCCGCGCTCGCCGCACCGGCCGCGAATGCTGCGGAAGGCGCCGAAGCCACGCCGGCCGGCGACGGCTCGGCCACGTCGGTCGCGCTGCTCGCGCTGCGCGCGCCGCTCGCCGGCACCGATGCGCCCGCGTTCGGCCTGCTCGTGCTCGGCTCGCCCGATCCGCGCCGCTTCCACGACGGCATGGCCACCGATTTCCTCGCGCAGATCGCGACGCTCGCGAGCGCCGCGCTCACGCGCCTGCTGCCGCACTGATGTCGCGCCCGCGATGACCGACGATCCGATCGCCGCCTACCTGTCGAACCTGAAGCACGTCAGGCTGCTGTCGGAACACACGCTGCGCGCGTACACGCACGAACTCGACGAACTGAAGAAGCTCGCGGCCGGCCGGCCGCTCGCCGCGCTGACGGCCGCCGACATGCGCGGCGCGGTCGTGCGCGCGCATGCGGGCGGGCTGTCCGCACGCTCGATCTCGCACCGGCTGTCCGCCTGGCGCGCGTTCTACCGCTGGCTCGCGCAGCGCATCGAGATGCCCGCGAATCCCGTCGCCGGGGTTCGTGCGCCGAAACGCGAGAAACCACTGCCCAAAGCGCTGTCGGTCGACGACGCGGTCGCACTGATGGATACGCCGCTGCCCGACACGACCGAAGGCATCCGCGATCACGCGATCCTCGAGCTGTTCTATTCGTCCGGGCTGCGCCTCGCGGAACTGGTCGGGCTCGACGTCATGTACACGCAAGGCGACGGCTACCGCTCGGCCGGCTGGCTCGATCTCGCCGAAGCCGAAGTCACGGTGCTCGGCAAGGGCAACAAGGAACGCAAGGTGCCGGTCGGCCGCAAGGCGATCGACGCGCTGAACGCGTGGCTCGCGGTGCGCGGCGAATTCGTGAAGCACGATCCGCACCCGCTGTTCGTATCGGTGCGCGGCAATCGCATGGCGCCAGGCGTCGTGCGCGACCGCGTGAAGCGTGCGGCGCTCGCCGCGGGCATCCCCGCCAACGTCCACCCGCACGTGCTGCGCCACTCGTTCGCGACGCACGTGCTGCAGTCGAGCGGCGACCTGCGCGCGGTACAGGAACTGCTGGGCCACGCGAGCGTCGCCGCGACGCAGGTCTATACGTCGCTCGACTTCCAGCATCTCGCGAAGATTTACGACAGCGCGCATCCGCGCGCGAAGAAGCGCGACTGACGCGCATCCCGTGTTACCCGCCGCGCGCGGCAACCGGCCACGGCCGGCGCCGGGCGCGGCCCATTTCGATCCGATCATGCAAACCGTCACACTCAAACCGTCCAAGGAAAAATCGCTGCTGCGCCGGCATCCGTGGGTCTACGCCAATGCGATCGACCGCGTCGACGGCAAGCCCGCGCCCGGCGCGACCGTGATCGTGCGTGCACACGACGGCCGCTTCCTCGCGCGCGGGGCGTACAGCCCGCAATCGCAGATCCGCGTGCGCGCATGGAGCTTCGACGAGAACGAACCGATCGATCACGCGTTCTTCAAGCGCCGCGTGCAGCGCGCGGTCGCGCACCGCACGACGATGGTGTCGGGCACCGGCGCGGTACGGCTCGTGTTCGGCGAGGCCGACGGCTTGCCGGGGCTGATCGTCGACTACTACATCGCGGACACCGCCGAGCCCGGCGCCGCGCCGCGCGGCCAGCTCGTGTGCCAGTTCATGGCCGCCGGCGTCGAAGCGTGGAAGGACGCGATCGTCGCGGCACTCAGCAGCGCGACCGGCTGCCCGAACGTGTACGAACGCTCGGACGTATCGATCCGCGACAAGGAAGGCCTCGAGCAGACGACCGGCGTGCTCGCCGGCGACGCACCGCCCGCGACGCTGATCGCGAACGAAAACGGCGTGCGTTATCACGTCGACGTGCCGAACGGCCACAAGACGGGCTTCTACGTCGACCAGCGCGACAACCGCGCGCTCGTCGCGCAATACGCGGACGGCCGCGACGTGCTCAACTGCTTCTGCTACACGGGCGGCTTCTCGCTCGCGGCGCTCAAGGGCGGCGCGAAACGCGTCGTGTCGATCGACTCGTCGGGCGACGCGCTCGCGCTCGCGCAACAGAACGTCGTGGCCAACGGCTTCGACACCGAACGCGCGACCTGGCTCGACGCGGACGCGTTCAAGACGCTGCGTCGCCTCGTCGACGAAGGCGAGCGCTTCGACCTGATCGTGCTCGATCCGCCGAAGTTCGCGCCGACCCGCGACAGCGTCGACCGCGCGGCCCGCGCGTACAAGGACATCAACCTCAGCGGCTTCAAGCTGCTGCGTCCGGGCGGCCTGCTGTTTACGTACTCGTGCTCGGGCGCGATCGACATGGACCTGTTCCAGAAGATCGTCGCGGGCGCGGCCGCCGACGCAAAGGTCGACGCACGCATCCTGAAGCGGCTCGGCGCGGGCGTCGATCACCCGCTGCTCGCTGCGTTCCCGGAAGGCGAATATCTGAAGGGCCTGCTGTTGCAAATCGTCTGATTGCCCCGATCTAGACGCACACCCGCGTCCGCCGGCCCTTCCGCGCTGGCGGACCCGCGCTCGAGCCTGTCGTCCGGACGACGGGCGAGGGCTTGACAGGTATGTTTCAATGGATGGTTGTGCGCCCCGGCTCGCGAGTCGAAGGCGCGACGCACCCACCCTGGTTTTGACCCCGATTCACGAACCACAGGCGACCGACATGGCCACTCCCGTCACCATCCTTACCGGCTTTCTCGGCAGCGGCAAGACGACGCTGCTCAAGCGCATCCTGAACGAACAGCACGGCATGAAGATCGCCGTGATCGAGAACGAATTCGGCGAAGAGAACATCGACAACGAGATCCTCGTGCAGGATTCGAACGAGCAGATCATCCAGATGAGCAACGGCTGCATCTGCTGCACGATCCGCGGCGACCTCGCCCGCGCGCTCGGCGATCTGGCCGCGAAGAAGCGCGAAGGCAAGCTCGACTTCGACCGCATCGTGATCGAGACGACCGGCCTCGCGAACCCGGGCCCCGTCGCGCAGACCTTCTTCATCGACAGCGAGATCGCCGACGATTTCCTGCTCGACGCCGTCATCACGCTGGTCGACGCAAAGCATGCGAACGCGCAGCTCGACGAACACGAAGTGGTGCAGCGCCAGGTCGGCTTCGCCGATCGCCTGTTCATCACGAAGTCGGACCTCGTCGACGACCAGGCCGTCGCGGCGCTCAAGCACCGCCTGATGCACATGAACCCGAAGGCGACGATCAAGGTCGTGAACTTCGGCGAAGCCGACATCAAGGAAATCTTCGACCTGCGCGGCTTCAACCTGAACGCGAAGCTCGAGATCGACCCGGACTTCCTCGCCGAGGACGATCACGCGCACCAGCACCACGATCACGACCATGACCACGATCACGCGCATTGCGACCACGATCACGGTCAATGCGCGCACGATCACGACCACGGCCATCACCACCACGCGCACCACGACGACAAGATCAAGTCGTTCGTGTACCGCAACGACCGCCCGTTCGACCCGAACAAGCTGGAAGACTTCCTCGGCGGCATCCTGCAGATCTACGGCGAACGGATGCTGCGCTACAAGGGCGTGCTGTACATGAAGGGCGTCGATCGCAAGGTCGTGTTCCAGGGCGTGCACCAGATGATGGGCAGCGACCTTGCCGCGAAGTGGCTGCCGGTCGAGAAGAAGACCAACAAGATGGTGTTCATCGGTGTCGACCTCCCGCAGGACCTGATCACCGACGGCCTCGACGCCTGCCTCGCCTGAGCGTCCAGGCAGGCGCCGTGCGCCGCCCGGGCGGCCGCCTTCGCGGGCGGCCGCGGCCGTCGCGCGGTGCCTTTTCCGGGCAGGGCTTCGTCGTCATCGCTTTTTCGCGATTTGCGCGTTATATTTTCTAGATATTGGCGCAGCCGACGGGGATCGACCCGATACGGCGCCCGCTTGCGATTCAGTTACAATACGTGCCCGCTGGAGTACGGTAATAACAGGTCCGGTTCTTGCTGAACCAATACCCGGGCATCGCAACCGCGCCGGATCGCTCATCCGCCACCCGGCCGCGGCCGATGCGATCTGCCGCGCAGCACCGGTTCGCCGCGCGCGCAAATCCGCGCCAGGCCTATCCTGGTATTTGAGAACCGGTTTTCCAGAGGCTTTCGGCCCCGCGGCGGCAAATCGCAAATGATTGCAAGCGCGGTTGCGGGTAATCCCAAAGTGCAGGCAATATCTCTTGATTTGCCGCACATTGAAGAAGCAAGCAGATGACGAAGAAACTCTTGACCGAAGCCGAAATCCTGAAGATGAGCGACAAGGATTACATGAATGAGGATCAGCTCGCCTTCTTCAAAAATCGGCTCGAACAGTTGCAGGCGGACATCCTCAAGAATGCAGGCCAGACGACCGAGAACCTGCGTGAGACGGTGATCGTGCCCGACCCCGCCGATCGCGCGACGATCGAGGAAGAGCACGCGCTCGAGTTGCGTACGCGCGATCGCGAACGCAAGCTCCTCAAGAAGGTTCAGCAATCGCTCGCCCGCATCGATTCCGGCGATTATGGCTGGTGCGAGGAAACCGGCGAACCGATCGGCATCCCGCGCCTGCTCGCGCGCCCGACGGCCACGCTGTCGCTCGAGGCGCAAGAGCGCCGCGAGCTGCGCCAGAAGCTGTTCGGCGACTGATCGAGCGGCGTTCCGCTCCGACACGCTGCTTCCCGAAAGCGCGCGGCCTGCCGCGCGCTTTTTGTTTTTCCGGCACCGGTTCCCGGTTGGCCGATTTGCCCCCCCCTCTTGATATCCCGGCGCCCGCCCTAAAATGAAACGGACGCGCGCCGGGCCGCTCCCCGGCGCACTGCGATTCATGCGGCGGCGCCCCGCGCCGCCCGACTCTTCCCCGTTTTTCTCAAGGAACGCAGATGGAGCAATTTCACGGCACGACCATCGTTTCGGTCCGGCGCGGCGACAAGGTCGCACTCGGCGGCGACGGCCAGGTAACACTCGGCAACATCGTCATGAAGGGTGGCGCGCGGAAAGTGCGGCGGATCTACAACAACCAGGTACTGGTCGGATTCGCGGGCGGCACCGCCGATGCGTTCTCGCTGCTCGATCGCTTCGAGGCGAAGCTCGAGAAGCACCAGGGCAACCTGACCCGCGCGGCCGTCGAGCTCGCGAAGGACTGGCGCACCGACCGGATGCTGCGCCGCCTCGAGGCGATGCTGATCACGGCCGATGCGACCACCACGCTCGTGATCACCGGCAACGGCGACGTGCTCGATCCTGAAGGCGGCATCTGCGCGATCGGCTCGGGCGGTGCGTACGCGCAGGCCGCGGCCCGCGCGCTCGCCGAGAACACCGAGCTGTCGCCGCGCGAGATCGTCGAGAAGTCGCTCGAGATCGCCGGCGACATGTGCATCTACACGAACCACAACCGCATCATCGAAACGATCGAGTAAGGACCGCACCATGAGCACCATGACCCCTGCCGAGATCGTCTCGGAACTCGACAAGCACATCATCGGCCAGGACAAGGCGAAGAAGGCCGTCGCGGTCGCGCTGCGCAACCGCTGGCGCCGCCAGCAGGTCGCCGACCCGCTGCGCCAGGAAATCACACCGAAGAACATCCTGATGATCGGGCCGACGGGCGTCGGCAAGACCGAAATCGCGCGCCGCCTCGCGAAGCTCGCCGACGCGCCGTTCATCAAGATCGAAGCGACCAAGTTCACCGAAGTCGGCTACGTCGGCCGCGACGTCGACAGCATCGTGCGCGACCTGATCGAGATCTCGGTCAAGCAGACGCGCGAAACCGAGATGCGCAAGGTGCGCAGCAAGGCGACCGACCAGGCGGAAGACCGCATCCTCGACATCCTGCTGCCGCAGCCGCGCGCGGTCGGCTTCGGCGGCAATGCCGAACACGCGAACGACGACAACAACGCGACGCGCCAGACCTTCCGCAAGCGCCTGCGCGAAGGCCAGCTCGACGACAAGGAAGTCGAGCTCGATATCGAGCAGCCGTCGGCCGGCATGGACATCATGGCGCCGCCCGGGATGGAAGAGATGACCGAGCAGATCCGCTCGATGTTCTCGAACCTCGGCAGCGGCAAGAAGCAGCGCCGCAAGGTGAAGATCAAGGAAGCGCTGAAGCTGCTGACCGACGAGGAAGCGGCGAAGATGCTCAACGACGAGGAAGTGAAGGCGAAGGCCGTGCAGAACGTCGAGCAGAACGGCATCGTGTTCCTCGACGAGATCGACAAGATCACGTCGCGCAACAACGAAGGCAGCGGCGGCGAAGTGTCGCGCCAGGGCGTGCAGCGCGACCTGCTGCCGCTCGTCGAAGGCACGACGATCAACACGAAGTACGGGATGGTGAAGACCGATCACATCCTGTTCATCGCGAGCGGCGCGTTCCACCTCGCGAAGCCGAGCGACCTGATTCCGGAACTGCAGGGCCGCTTCCCGATCCGCGTCGAGCTCGACTCGCTGTCGGTGAAGGACTTCGAGGCGATCCTGGTCGCGACCGACGCGAGCCTCGTCAAGCAGTACCAGGCGCTGCTCGCGACCGAAGACGTGCAGCTCGAGTTCGCCGACGACGGCATCCGCCGCCTGGCCGAGATCGCGTATTCGGTCAACGAGAAGACCGAGAACATCGGTGCGCGCCGCCTGTACACGGTGATCGAGAAGCTGCTCGAGGAAGTGTCGTTCTCGGCCGGCAACCACGCCGGCGAGCGCGTGACGATCGACGCGAAGTATGTCGACCGTGCGCTCGGCGAAGTGTCGCAGGACGAGGACCTGTCGCGCTACGTGCTGTAACGCGCGCGGCGTCGGACAAACGAACGGGCGACCTCGTCGGGGTCGCCCGTTTTTTCATGGCTGCGCGATGCCGCGCAGCTATCTGCGATTCGGAATGCGTCAGGTGGCCAGCGGGCCGAAGCGTCCCTAAAATCGGAACTCCCCTGACTCCGAGCCGTCACCGCCATCCGATGATCATCTATCCGTCCATCGCCGGCCAATTCGTACCGGCCTTGCGCGCGCTGACGCGTGCCGACATCCGCTCGCTCATGCAGCGTATCAGGCGGGATTCGCTGCCCCGCTACAACCTCGCGTTTGCGCTCGCCTGGCTGGGCGCGCTGGCCGGTACGGCGCTCGCCGGCGTGACGATCTATCTCGGCATCCACTTCGTCGCGCGCTGCGCATCGGCAAAGCCGTGGCCCGTCGCCACCGCCATCGTGGTCGGCGGGCTCGCGCCGCTGCTCGGCAACATTTTCTACTCGGCGCTGATCGCGCTCATGCTGAAACGCGAGATCGTCGCACGCGTGCCGCTGGCCCCGGGCCCGCGCGGATAACGCGCCCGGCTTACTGGCGCACCGGCTTCTTCGCGAGCTTGCGCTGCAGCGTGCGGCGGTGCATGTTCAGCGCGCGCGCGGTCGCCGAGATGTTGTTGTTGTTCTCCGCCAGCACGCGCTGGATGTGCTCCCATTCGAGCCGGTCGACCGACAGCACGACCGGATTCTCGAGCGCCTCGTCTGCCTGCACTTCGCTGGCATTGGTCTGCAGCGCAGCCAGGATGGACTCGATGTTCGCGGGCTTCGCGAGATAGTTGTCGGCGCCGTCCTTCACGGCCTGCACGGCCGTCGCGATGCTCGCGTAGCCGGTCAGCACGAGAATCCGCGCGTCGGGCTGCAGGTCGCACAGCGGCGCGATCAGGCTCAGGCCCGAATCTTCGCCGAGATGCAGGTCGACGGTGATGAACTGGAACTTGCCGCCGGCCGCGAGCCGCAGCGCCGTCTCCTTGTCGTGCGCCTGCTGGACCGCATAGCCGCGGCGCTCGAGGCCGCGCGCGAGCGTACCCGCGAACACCTCGTTATCGTCGATCACCAGGAAATTGTTCTCGCTCATGTGGTTTCTCCGTCTACGTGTTGGTTGAGGCCGCCGGCACCGCGATGCGCGCCACCGGCAGGCGCAGCACGGCACGCGTGCCGCGGCCGGGGCCGCCGGCCGGGCGGCTGTCCTGCGTGAGCACCGCGCGTTCGCTTGCGCGCTGGCCCGACGCAGCAGCGGCATGGCCATTCGCACCGCCACCGGCGCGCCCGTTGCCGCCGGCCGCGCGCGGCATGACATCGGACAGCTCGATCTCGCCGCCGAGCCGCACGGCCGCGCTGAACGCAAGGTACAAGCCGACCCCGTGCCCGCCCTGCGTGCTGTCGACCGGCATCGCGCCGAGCGATTCGCGCAACGCGGCCGGAATCCCGGGGCCGTCGTCGCTTACCTCGAATTCGATCTGGTCGGCCGCCCGCTCGTTGTACGCGAGCTTCGCGGCCAGTGTCACGCGGTGCGGGCTCGCCCGCGCGGCGTTGTCGAGCAGGATCGTCAGGATCTGGCCGGCGGCGACCGTGTCGTCGAGCGCGACGCCCGACGGTCGTGCGCCGAGCAGCTCGAACTGCACGTGCGGGTGCCGCAGGCGCCAGTGCTCGACGAAGGTGTCGAGCCAGTCATCCACCGGCTGGCGGCTCGCCGGCGCGCTCGCCCGGCTGCGCAGGCGCGCCAGCGCCGACGTGCAAAGCGTCATCTGTTCCTCGAGCACCTTCAGGTCGGCCTCGTAGCGCGCGAGCCCCGGATCGGCGCGTGCCGCGTCGCGCAGTTCCTCCGCGAGCATCGCGATCGTCGACAGCGGCGCGCCCATCTCGTGCGCGACGGTGGCGGCCTGCACGCCGAGCGCGACCGCCCGCTCGTCGCGCAGCAGGTGCGCCTGCGCTTCGCCGAGCGCTGCATCGCGCTGGCGCAGCGCGTTCGACATGCGCGCCACGAACCACGCGATCAGCCCGACGCTGACCATGAAGTTCGCCCACATCCCGGTGCGGTAGTAGTCGAACAGGTTCGCCGGGTTATCCATGTTGAGCGGCACCGAATCGAAGCCGAGCGCCGCGTAGCACGCGACCGCGAACGCCGCGAGCCAGATCATCAGGTGCCACGGCAGCACGGCCGCCGCGATCGCGAGCGACGGCAGGTACAGCGACACGAACGGGTTGGTCGTGCCGCCCGACAGGAACAGCAGCGCCGACAGCGCACCGAGGTCGACCCACAACTGGCCGAGCAGCTCGAAATTGGTCTCGGGCCGCGCGCGCAGCACGCGCACCCAGGTCAGTGCGTTGAAAACGATTTCGAGCGCGATGACCATCAGCATCGCCGGCAATGGCAGATGCACGCCGAAATAGGTCTGCACGACGCCGATCGTCACGAGCTGGCCGATGATCGCGAGATTGCGCAGCCAGAACAGGTGACTGAGGTTGACGCGCCCGGTGGTGGTGATTCGTTGCATCCGAGCAGTTTACCCGTTTAGCGCCCGGCGCCTCTACCGGGGCCGGATCGGAATCGACGAACGGCCGGGCGGGCGAGCCGGCATCTCGTCCGGTTGCACGGGCCTGCGCCGTCAGCCGGGCGCACCGGCCATGCGCTGCGCGATCTCGTCGGCGAGGCATTCCGGGCACCGGCAGCGCGCGCCGGCTGCCGGCTGCGCGCCGCCGGGCAGGGCCGGCATCGACGCGCACCAGCAGTCGAACGGCTGCGTACGGCCGTCGGTGGCAAGGGTGACGACAGTGAGTTCGGCCTGGGCTTTGGGAAGGCGGGCTACTACACGCTGGCTCTGAATAAAGCAGTCGGCGACAGCAATGCGCTGGACGTCGTGGCGGCTCCCGCTGGCTCCGACGCGTGGGTGCTCGACGGCGCGGGATTGATGGCGAACGGCTCGGCGCGCAAATCGTTCTCGGAATCGGGCAACACGGCGCCCGGGGCATACAAGACCATCTCGGCTGATCTGACCGTCACCCCGACGATCAACAAGCTGCCGGAGCTGGATCTTTCCAATGGCGGCGTTGCGCTGGATGGCTCTGCGACCCTCGAGTTGACCTATCTGTAAGCAGAGCGATCGAAGTTGGCCGGAGCGTTGGCGGCAGCGATGGCCGGTGCTCGGGCCAATTTCTGTCGGACACTGCTGTTCGCCGGGCAAGCAGGGGGCGAGGGACTTGGCTAGCTGACGCTATGCGCAGTGTTCCGATTTGGCGGGTTTTTCGAAAGGCGGACATTTCGGTCGGGACATCACGACACTGGCGCTATTGGGTGGACGGAAGAGCGGCTCAAGCAAGGCTTCGCGCGCGACGTGATCCTGCTGAAACTGGTCGGCATCAATCCGGTGATCGTCCACGGCGGTGGCCCGCAGATCGATCACGCGCTGAAGAAGATCGGCAAGGCCGGCACCTTCATCCAGGGCATGCGCGTGACCGACGAAGAAACGATGGAAGTCGTCGAGTGGGTGCTGGGCGGCGAAGTGCAGCAGGACATCGTGATGCTGATCAACCACTTCGGCGGCCACGCGGTGGGCCTGACGGGCAAGGACGGCGGCCTGATCCACGCACGCAAGCTGCTGATGCCGGACCGCGACAACCCGGGCCAGTACATCGACATCGGCCAGGTCGGCGAAGTCGAGGCGATCAACCCGGCGGTCGTGAAGGCGCTGCAGGACGACGCGTTCATCCCGGTGATCTCGCCGATCGGCTTCGGCGAAGACGGCCTGTCGTACAACATCAACGCCGACTTGGTCGCCGGCAAGCTCGCGACGGTGCTGAACGCCGAGAAGCTGCTGATGATGACCAACATCCCCGGCGTGATGGACAAGGACGGCAACCTGCTGACCGACCTGTCCGCGCGCGAGATCGACGCGCTGTTCGAGGACGGCACGATCTCGGGCGGCATGCTGCCGAAGATCGCGTCGGCCCTCGACGCGGCGAAGAGCGGCGTGAAGTCGGTGCACATCGTCGACGGCCGGATCGAACACTCGGTGCTGCTGGAAATCCTGACCGAGCAGCCGTTCGGCACGATGATCCGCTCGCATTGAGCGCGCGCCGCCAGCCAGCCAGCCCCGGCCTGCCGGCGTCGCTGCGACGCCGGCGCATCTCCCGCAGCCGGCCGCGCGCCGGCGCCCCCGTCTGGCTGTTCGATCTCGACAACACACTTCACCACGCATCGCACGCGATCTTTCCGGAGATCAACCGCGCGATGACGCAGTACATCATCGACGCGCTCCACGTCGAGCGCGCCGAAGCCGACCGGCTGCGCACCGGCTACACGCAGCGCTACGGCGCCGCGCTCCTCGGCCTCACGCGCCATCACCCGATCGATCCGAACGACTTCCTGCGGGTCGTCCACACGTTTTCCGACCTGCCCGCGATGCTGCGCGCCGAGCGCGGTCTCGCGCGCATCATCGCCGCGCTGCCGGGCCGCAAGTTCGTGCTGACCAATGCGCCCGAGAACTATGCGCGCGCGGTGCTGCGCGAGCTGCGCATCGAGCGGCTGTTCGAGCGCGTGATCGCGATCGAGCACATGCGCGATCGCCGCACGTGGCGCGCGAAGCCCGACCACACGATGCTGCGCCGGACGCTGCGCGCCGCGCATGCGCGCCTCGCCGACGCGATCCTGGTCGAAGACACCCGCAGCCATCTGAAGCGCTACAAGCGCCTCGGCATCGGCACGATATGGATTACCGGCCACCTGCCGGGCCATCTGCCGAATATCGGTCGTCCGCACTATGTCGACCAGCGCATTCGTTCGTTAAAATCGCTCCGACTGGGCACACGATCGGGGCGACAGAAATGCAGCCGACTTACCCGCAGGACCAAGCCGTAACGGAAGACCATGCCACGCCGTCCCGCCCGCGCCCGAAGCCGGGCGAGCGGCGCGTGATGATCCTGCAGACGCTCGCCGCGATGCTCGAGGCGCCGAAGCCGGAAAAAATCACGACGGCCGCGCTCGCGGCCCGGCTCGACGTGTCGGAAGCCGCGCTGTACCGGCACTTCGCCAGCAAGGCGAAGATGTACGAAGGCCTGATCGAGTTCATCGAGCAGGCGCTGTTCGGCCTCGTCAACCAGATCGTCGCGAAGGAGCCGAACGGCGTGCTGCAGGCGCGCACGATCGCGCTGACGATGCTCAATTTCGCTGCGAAGAATCCCGGGATGACGCGCGTGCTGACCGGCGAGGCGCTGGTCGGCGAGGACGAGCGGCTCACCGAGCGCGTGAACCAGCTGCTCGACCGGATCGAGGCGACCGTCAAGCAATGCCTGCGGGTCGCGCGGACGGAGGCGCAGGCGCCCGACGGCGCGGCGCCGTTCGTGCTGCCGGCCGATTACGATCCCGCTGCGCGCGCGAGCCTGCTCGTCAGCTATGTGATCGGCAGGTGGCATCGGTTCGCGAAGGGCGGGTTCCAGAAGCCGCCGGGCGAGCAGGCCGATGCGCATTTGCGGTTGATCCTGCAGTGATGTGCGGCGCGCACGCGCCAATCGACGCAAGATCCGGCACCTCCGCGTAACGGCCGCCCACCACTGAATCAAGCGCCATTTCCGATTTGCGTGGCCGGATGCACGCGACGCCCGCCCGTGCGCACTTTGCCCGGGCGTCGTCCGCCTTTGTGACGATCGGCACGGCCGACGAACGAACCCGATGCAACTACACATCTGAGCGGGCGCCACTAATAATCAGGATTCCCGTTCATTAATGCGCATCTGCGGCTCCCGGTCAAGGTCACATTCCGCCAGCATCCGCCGCCACACGCCCGGGCGATCGCAATGCGCGCCTCAACTCCACTGAATACCCCCTGCCCCGCTCCGACTGCATCCGCGCCCAGCGACGATGGACGCTGAGCCCGTATGCCTGACGATTTTTAAAATAGTTTGGGACTTGACCTAATAAATCCCCAAGCGAATTAGTAATCGTCCAATTCTTTCACCCCCCTTAAAAATCAACAATATCGCCTGTTTCCTGTCGCCGTTTCAGTTCGTTTCGACGACGTCGACAGACAGCGTTCAGGAAACGTCGGTGCGTCGCCCTTCGACGCAGGATTCCTTACTAACAGGTACTTTCATGTCCAATAAAGCACTTTCCATTCTGATGGCGACAGCGGGTCTCCTGGCCGTTGCTTCGTCGGCCCAGGCAGCCGACGGCACGATCACGATCACCGGCGAGATCACCGCTCAGACCTGCAACATCTCCGGCGACGGCGGCGGCAAGGACTTCACCGTCACGCTGCCCAACGTGTCGACGTCGGCACTGAGCACGCCTGGCTCGACGGCCGGCCGCAAGCCGTTCCGCATCGCACTGTCGAACTGCTCGCCGAACTCGGGCAATGCATCGGTGTACTTCGAGCCGGGCACGACCGTCAACGCGCAGACGGGCCAGTTGTTCAACGCGACGGGTGACGCGAAGAACGTCGAGGTCGGCCTGCTGAACAAGGACGGCTCGAACATCAAGCTCGGCGCGGCCCAGGCGCAGCAAAACTCGCAGGTCGTTCCGATCTCCGGCGGCGCGGCAACGCTCGACTACTACGCGCAGTACGTCGCAACCGGCGGTTCCGCCACGGCCGGCTCGGTCGGCACGTCGGTCCTGTACTCGGTCTCGTATCAGTAATCCGGTCTCGCGACCGGCGGCCCGTGCGCAGCCATGGCAGCGCACGGGCCGCACCCGACCGACGGTATGCGATCTGACTATCTACAAGGAGAAATCGGTGATGGTGATGCCAATCAACTGGCGCTCGAGCGTGGGCGCCGCGGCGGTGGTTGCGTCGATGTCCGGCATGGGCGCGGCGGACGCGAGCGTGGTCATCAGCGGGACACGCGTGATCTATCCCGAGAAGGAACGCGAAGTCACGGTCAAGCTGACCAACAATGGCGACAGGCCGTCACTCGTGCAGGCCTGGGTAGACGACGGCATTGCGAACGCCCTGCCTGACGATTCGAAAGTGCCGTTCACGCTGACCCCGCCGTTGTTCCGCCTCGATCCGAACAAAGGCCAGAGCCTGCGGCTGATCTACACGAAGGAGCCGCTCGCGCAGGACAAGGAAACGCTGTACTGGCTCAACGTGCTCGACGTTCCGCCGCAGGCCACCGACGATCCGGACACCCCCAACTTGCTGCAGCTCGCGTTCCGTTCGCGCATCAAGCTGTTCTTCCGTCCTGCCGCACTGCAAGGCGTGGCCGACGAGTCTGCGGAGAAGGTGACCTGGAACTTCGCGCCGAAGGCCGACGGTGGCTATGCATTGCAGGCGAAGAACCCGACGCCCTACCACGTGACGTTCACCAGGCTCACCGTCAAGTCTGGCGGCGCAACGTGGAGCAACGACAAGGGCGGCATGGTCAAGCCCGGCGCCACCGAGCAATTCGACGTCGGCAACGTGCCGCCGCTGCCTGCCGGACCGATCGAGGTCGACTACACGTTCCTCAACGACTACGGCGGCGGCGTCGAAGGCAACTACGCGCCAAGGAAAGTGCACTGACGTCACTCGCCCGCCCCTGACTCAACCCATCGCTGGCCCGCCGACGCAGCAATCGCATCGGCGCAGGCAATCCGTCGTTCGCATCATGCAGATGCGGCATTAATACATCTAATTCATGCGAACAACTTATCAACACCGAACACTCGAGGCGCCGGCGCGCTTCCCGCTCAAGCCGGGATATCTGCTCGTCACGGCGGCGCTCGGCAGCTGGGCTGCCGACACGCTCGCCGCACCTGCGGACGGTTTCGATGTCGCGCAGGTTCAGTTCAACGACACGCTGATGATGAAGCCGCGCGGGCAGCGACTCGACCTCGATCGTTTCTCGAAAGGCAATCCGGTTCCGGCGGGCGACTATCTGGTCGATCTCTACGTCAACGGCACGTGGAACGGCCGTTCGACGGTGCGCTTCAGCGCGGCCCAAGGCGCGGACAACGCGACGCCATGCTTCGATCGCGCGCTCGTGACCCGGCTTGGCCTCGACGATCAGGCGCTGACCGACACCGGACGCGCCGAACTGGCCCGCGTGTTGGCAGGCGCATGCACGGACGTCGACAAGCTGGTCGCCGACGCGACGGTCGAATTCGACATGTCGGAACTGCGCCTCAACGTGAGCGTTCCGCAGGCGGCGCTGCTGCGCAATCCGCGCGGCTACGTGAGCCCGGAACTGTGGGACGACGGCGTACCGAGCGCGACGCTCAAGTACAACGCGAACGCGTACCGCAACGCGTCGTCGGGTTACGCAAGCACGCAGGCGTACGTGGGGCTGAACGCGGGCGTAAACATCGGGAACTGGCATTTCCGGCACAACGGCTCCTACACGTCGCAATCGCAGGGCGAGAACCGCTATCAAGCGCTGAACACGTACGTTCAGCGCGACCTGCCGGCCTGGCGCAGCCAGCTGAAGATCGGCGAGACGTACACCGACGGCACGCTGTTCAACAGCGTGGGCATGCGCGGTGTCACGCTCGAGACCGACGATCGCATGTTGCCCGATTCGATGCGTGGCTATGCGCCGGTAATTCGCGGCGTTGCAACGAGCAACGCGCACGTCACGGTCGTGCAGAACGGCGCCGTGCTGTACGAAACGAACGTCGCACCGGGGCCGTTCGAAATCAACGACCTGTACGCAACGGGCTACGGTGGCAACCTGCTCGTCACCGTCACCGAGGCCGACGGCAAGAAGCACAGCTTCACGGTACCGTATTCGGCCGTCGTGCAATCGCTGCGCCCTGGCGTCTCGCGCTTCGGCGTCGCACTCGGCCAGTTGCGCGAGCCGCAACTCGATCGTCATCCGAATTTCGCGCAGGCCACGTATCAGCGCGGCATCAGCAACCTGATGACGGGTTACGTCGGCGCGATCGTCGCGGAAAACTATCTGGCCGGGCTGGTCGGCGCGGCGTTCAACACGCCGGTCGGCGCGCTCGCCGTCGACGTCACGCACGCCAGTGCGCGCATCCCGGGCGTGTCGGCGACGAGCGGGCAAAGCGTGCGGGTGAGCTACAGCAAGTCCGTCGAGGCGACCGGCACGAATATCGCGGTCGCCGCGTATCGCTACTCGTCCCGCGGTTACTGGGAACTGCGCGACGCTATGTACGCTCGCGAACAGGCGACAGCAGGCGCAGATCCGAACAATGCCTACCGGCAACGCAACCAGGTTCAGTTGACGCTCAACCAGACGCTCGGCGAAGGGCGCGGCAGCCTGTTCGCGGTGGGCTCGACGTCCAGTTACTGGAATCGCAAGGGCACGACGACGCAGTTCCAGCTCGGCTACAACAACAGCCTGCGGATCGGCGGCCGCAACCTGAGCTACAACCTGTCCGTTTCGCGGCAGCACGACGGCTACACGGGCCGCCCGAACAACCAGGTGTACGCCAACGTGACGGTTCCGCTCGGCCGGCGGTCGCATGCGCCGACCCTGTCCTCGAGCATCGCGCACGACAGCAATGGCGGTGCAACCGGGCAAATGTCGCTGACCGGTTCCGTCGGGCAGTCCAATGCGTTCTCGTATGGGGTCAACGTCAACACCGGTGGGAGCGCGACGTCCGGCGGCGGCAACGCGCAGTATCGCAGCCCGTACGCGACGCTCTCGGGCAGCGCGAGCGGCGGCAGCGGCTACTCGAGCGTGTCCGTCGGCGTGTCGGGTGCGGTCGTCGGCCATGCGGGCGGCCTCACGCTCGCCAACGACCTCGGCGAAACGGCCGCGATCGTCGAGGCGAAGGATGCCGTCGGCGCGCGCGTCACGAACGGCACGGACATCCGGATCAACCGGCGCGGTTATGCGGTGCTCCCGTACCTGACACCGTACCAGATGAACACCATCGAGCTCGATCCCAAAGGCATTCCGCTCGATGTCGAAATGACCTCGACCAGCGAACGGATCGCGCCGCGCGCGAATTCGGTCGTGAAGGTTCGCTTCGCGACGGTCAGCGGGCGAGCGGCGTTGTTGACAGTGCGCCAGCCGAACGGGGCGCCGCTGCCATTCGGGACCGGCGTAACTGACAGCGAAGGCAAGCATGTCGGGACCGTGGGGCAAGGCGGACACCTGTTCGTTCGAGGCGCGGACGACACCGGCACGCTGACGGCCAAATGGGGCAATCGATCCACGGACAGCTGCGCATTCACCTATCAGTTACCGATCAAGGACGTGAAGGGTGTCGCTTATGCGCGTGCCGATGTGATCTGTGACTACAGCGTGCCGAAGGCCCACACGCCCCTCGATACGATCGAGTCGGGTGCGTTGCCGCATACCGATGCAGAGACTCGCCTAATCGAACGCAAGGGCATCGCGAGCAGCATCCGCAGCAACGCAAGCGTCGATGCTCTGAATGGAGAGAAATTTAAATGAAATTTCATGCTAACAATCGAGCGATCGACGCCCTTAAATTCATCATCCTTTTATTTTTTTCATGGATAGGCGTCAATCAGCATGCGCACGGCCAAATGTGCAATTTTCCGGGTAACAACAATGCGTCCAGCTTTCCGCACTTCACCTTCAATAACCCGTCTCTTCCATTCGACGCACCGGACGGAGCAGTGCTTGCAACAGCGACAATCGAACAGCCATTCGAATGCCAGGCTGCGCCGGACGGTATTGGAGGTTACAGCCTGGAATACACTCCCATGCTACACGCAACACAGTTCCCCGACGTTGGCAGATATGGCGGCTCGGGCAATATGCACTGGTACGTTGGTTATAGGGTAACCAATATGGCCACCGGAAAGGTATTCAATCCATCCGGCAACGCTCCTCAGGAGTGGGCCCCACCAATTACCTCCACCAAGCCAGTTACGGGCTCATTCAGAGCAAAAATTGAACTGATTAAAATAAGCGACAACCTATACAACGTAAAGGAATGGCCATATGGACCACTACAAATTGGCAATTTCAGAATCAGAAAACGAGCACAGCCCGACGTATACAACTACCGATATTTAACGCTTGGGTCAAAACGCGAAAATATCAAACCCATGCCGGAGAGTTGCACCATCGTGAATTCGTCGGTGGACGTGCGATTGCCGCCGGTCAGTTCGGGCAAGCTGGGTCATGTGGGCGCTTCCGCAGGCGAGACGGGTTTCAACATCGGACTGAATTGCAGGGCCGGCTCGAATGTATACGTGACCTTGACGGATCTGACCGACCCGGGCAACACGGGTGACCAGTTGACGCTGACCCAGGATTCGACGGCGAAAGGCGTGAAGTTGCGCATATCGCGAAATGGGCAGCCGGTTCGCTATGGTCCCGATTCGCGTCTTCCCGGCAATCCGAACCAGTGGTATGTCGGCCCGTCGGTTTCGACGTCGAATATTCCGCTGACCGCGCAATACGTCGCCGACGGTCCGGTATCCGGTGGAACCGTGAAGGGAGTCGCCACGTTCACCATGAGCTATCAGTGAGCGCGCGGGTCCCTTGCCGTCCCGAATTCCAGGGTAGCGATGCGTGTTCGCGACGAAGTCGCGCAACGCAAGTTTTCCCTGGCAAGCCGCCGACAGGCGGCTGAAACAGGCTTCTGGTTAGCAATCCGAAGTGGCTGAATCAGGAGGCCATCGCAGGAAGAAGCCGCGAGTCACGGAAGGTACCGCGAAGTCGGCGGCAGGGACTCGACGACGGAATCCTCTTTTCTACTCATGTACTACAGGAATTGACATGAAACTCGCATTCTCCAGCATCGCCGCTCTCACCATCGCTGCCGCGGCAGCACTGCCTGCCGTGTCGCACGCCGCGGATGGCACGATCACGATCAACGGCAAGATCGGCACGCAGACCTGCACGATCGACGGCAACGGCACCGGCAGCAAGAACTTCGCCGTGGCACTGCCGAAGGTGTCGACGTCGGCGCTCGTCAACGGCGGTTCGACGGCCGGCCGCACGCCGTTCAAGATCAGTCTGAAGAACTGCTCGCCGGCAAGCGGCAACGTCTACACGCACTTCGAGGCGGGCACCACGGTCAACTCGACGACGGGTCAGCTGTTCAACGCAACGGGTACCGCGAAGAACGTCGAAGTCGGCCTGCTCAACGGCGATTCGTCCAATATCGCCCTGGGCAAGGCCGATGCAAACTCGAAGGCGGTCGCGCTGGCGAGCGGCTCCGCGGAACTCCCGTACTACGCGCAGTACGTTGCAACGGGTGGGTCTGCGGGCCAGGGGACGGTGAATACGTCGGTGATGTACTCGATCATGTACCAGTAAGAAACGGCGATCCGGCGCGCGTCCCGCGTGCGCCGGATCGTTGCCGGGGCGCGGCAGGATGCGTGCCCCGGCCTTCCGATGGCTGCCGGACGCACACAGTCGCTCGGCAGCCGTCCATTCGTGCCCGGACAAATCCGGCACTCGCGCGGTCAGCACCGCACACCATTCGTTTTGCAGTTGCCGCGCCAATTGGCTGGAAACATGCACGCCCGATCGCGTGCGTCCGTCCAGTACGCCATCCGCTCTCGTCGAATACCCCGCAGGCAATCCGAATAACGCGCGTCGAAAGATCCCCGTATTTCGTGCGTGCTCCGTGCCGCCCGCCAGGCAACCGCAAAAATTCGAACTTGTCCAATTTCAAAATAGCTAGCACCGGCTCATCTTCACTAACTTGGAATAAATCAAGGTGATCAGGTGAACCCCAGTCATTTCGCTTTTTTTCATTCACGCATCGGCCGGCGTGTCCTGCATTCCGCGCTGCTCGCCGGTGCGGCAATGCCATAGGCGTCGACGGCACAAGTCGTCGGCGGCGGACCGCAACTCGCCGATGGCATCGCGCTCGAGGTCGCACCGGGCGACTATTCGACAACCGCATCCGCCAAGGCCGCGCTGTTCGCCGTCAACGGCGGCGTACTGACGACCCTCGGCAAGACCCGCGTGTTAACGACCGGCTACGTCTCGGCCGGCGCTGCCGCGTAGGGCACCGGGTCGCGCGTCGCGCTGCGCGATGCGGAAATCCGTACGCGCGGCAACTCGAGCGCAGGCATCGATCTTCGTCAGGGCGGCAGCGCATCCGCTGAGCGCATCTCCATCGATACCGACGGCGACTACGCGCACTGCGCATTCATCGACGGCACCAACGGCCGGCTGTCGCTCTCCGACAGCGTGATCGTGACACGCGGCGAGGAGGCGTCGGGCATCGCGACGATCCTGGTTCCGGGTGGCACGATCGACGTGGCCGACACGCTGATCCGTACCAGCGGCCTGTTCGGCACCGGCCTGTCCCTCAGCTACGGCGGCATCCGGGCCACGCTGAAGCGCACCGATATCCGCACCGATGGCGACTATGCGTCGGTGCTGTACATGCCGGGCGCATCCACCGTCATCTTCAGCGACTCGCATCTCGAAACGAGCGGATACGCGGCGCTCGGCGTGGATACCCGCGAGGGTAGCGTCGAGTTCGAACGCACGCGCATCGTCACGCACGGCATCAGTTCGCACGGGCTTTACGCGTCGAAGGAGTACACCGACACGCCCGTCATCGACGCCACCGATACGCACGTGACGACCACCGGAAAGGGCGCGATCGGCCTGGTCGCCCGACTCGGCGGCAAGGTCGCGATGCTCGATCGCAATGCATCCTCGTTCAGCGTGCCGCGCGACCGCGCGGCGCTCCGGGTCGGCGCGACGGGCCAGGTGTCGAAGCGCTTCGCGATATCGGCGGGCCTCGGCGTGGAGGCGAACCTGTCGGACTATGCGATGGTCAAGGGCGAACTGGCGGCGAAGTACCGCTGGTGACGGGGTGCGGCCGGCGCCGCCTGCTCCCCGCGCAGGCGGATCCGGCCGGCCCGGCGGATCCGCAGGGCCGGGCCGCCGGCCAGCCCGCACACCTCCCGAATCCGCGTCCCACAATTTCCGCTATACTTTGCCGACTTGCCGCCCCCTTGGCGGCAGGTCGGAAGCGCGCCGATTTGCTGACTCGATTGCGGGCGCGCGAACCGGCCGGGCCTTGATGCGTCGATGCGTCGTTCCCCGGCGGTTCACTATAAATGCGGCTAAAGAGGTCGTCAGCCGCGCATCTCCGACTCCGCGCATCGCCGACACCATTTAGCCGCCCAGTCATAAGGCATAAGGCGGAACGAATGGAATCGATCGGCATCGTCGCTCCACAGACCATGCACTTCGCCGAACCGCTGCGCTTGCAAAGCGGCAGCGTGATCGGCAACTATCAGCTCGTCGTCGAGACGTACGGCGAGCTCAACGCCGCGCGCTCGAACGCGGTGCTCGTCTGCCACGCGCTCAACGCGTCGCACCACGTCGCCGGCGTCTACGCGGACGATCCGCGCAGCACCGGCTGGTGGGACAACATGGTCGGCCCGGGCAAGCCGCTCGACACCAACCGCTTCTTCGTGATCGGCGTGAACAACCTCGGCTCGTGCTTCGGCTCGACCGGCCCGATGAGCATCGATCCGTCGACCGGCAAGCCGTACGGCGCGCGCTTCCCGGTGGTCACCGTCGAAGACTGGGTGCACGCGCAGGCGCGCGTCGCCGACGCGTTCGGCATCGAGCGCTTCGCCGCCGTGATGGGCGGCAGCCTCGGCGGGATGCAGGCGCTCGCATGGAGCCTGATGTATCCGGAGCGCGTCGCGCACTGCATCGACATCGCGTCGACGCCGAAGCTGTCCGCGCAGAACATCGCGTTCAACGAGGTCGCGCGATCGGCGATCCTGTCCGATCCCGACTTCCACGGCGGCGATTACTACGCGCACGGCGTGAAGCCGAAGCGCGGCCTGCGCGTCGCGCGGATGATCGGCCACATCACGTACCTGTCCGACGACGACATGGCCGAGAAATTCGGCCGTGCGCTGCGCCGCGCGGACGGCGCGCTCGACGCGTACAACTTCAGCTTCGACGTCGAATTCGAGGTCGAGTCGTACCTGCGCTACCAGGGCGACAAGTTCGCCGACTACTTCGACGCGAACACGTACCTGCTGATCACGCGCGCGCTCGACTACTTCGACCCGGCGAAGGCGTTCGACGGCAACCTGACGGCCGCGCTCGCGCACACGCAGGCGAAATACCTGATCGCGAGCTTCTCGACCGACTGGCGCTTCGCGCCGGCACGCTCGCGCGAGATCGTGAAGGCGCTGCTCGATAACAAGCGCACGGTCAGCTACGCGGAAATCGATGCGCCGCACGGCCACGACGCGTTCCTGCTCGACGACGCGCGCTATCACAACCTGCTGCGCGCGTATTACGAACGAATCGCCAACGAGGTGGGCGTATGAACCAGCAAGCGCTGAATTCCCTGTCCGCGCGCGCGGACTTCCGCACGATCGCACGCTGGGTCGAGCCGCGCTCGACCGTGCTCGACCTCGGCTGCGGCGACGGCTCGCTGCTCGCGCTGCTGATGGAAGAGCTGGACGTCACCGGTTACGGCATCGAACTGCACGACGCGGGCGTGCTCGCGAGCGCGAAGAACGGCATCAACGTGATCCAGCAGAATCTCGAGGACGGCCTGCGGCTGTTCGAAGACCACAGCTTCGACATCGCGATCCTGTCGCAAACCTTGCAGACGATCCACCAGACGGCCGCGATCCTGCGCGAAACGGCGCGCGTCGGCCGCGAGTGCATCGTGTCGTTCCCGAACTTCGGCTACTGGTCGCACCGGCTGTCGGTGCTGCAAGGCCGGATGCCCGTGTCGAAATCGCTGCCGTACCAGTGGCACAACACGCCGAACGTGCGGGTGCTGACGATCAAGGATTTCGAGGCGCTCGCGCCCGAAGTCGGCGTCACGATCCTCGACCGCGTCGTGCTGCACGAAGGCCAGCCGATTCGATGGGGAGCGAACTGGCGTGGTAGTCTTGCTGTCTACCGCGTCAAGCGCAGCTGAGCCGGGGGCCGTTGACGGATGATCCGGCCCGCACGTGCGTGCGGCCGCCCCTCCTGTGCCGTCCGCGCCGCCTGCGCTGCCGCCGCAATCAGTCAACGCTACCCGGTTCCTGTCCATGTCCAAAACGCCACACGAGGCGCCCGCACTCACCGCTCACGAGGATCACCCCGGCTGGCGTGCCTATCTGAACACGCACATGCTGATCTGCGTGTTCCTCGGCTTCACGTCGGGGCTACCGCTGTTCACACTCGTCTACCTTGTGCAGGCATGGCTGCGCTCCGAGGGCGTGAACCTGAAGGAAATCGGCCTGTTCGCGCTGATCCAGTTCCCGTATACGTGGAAGTTCCTGTGGGCGCCGCTGATGGATCGCTACATCCCGCGCCTGCCCGGCTGGCGGCCGGGCCGCCGGCGCGGCTGGATGCTGCTCACGCAGGTGCTGGTCGCCGGCGCGATCGCCGCGCTCGGCTTCGTGTCGCCGCGCAATTCGATCTGGACGGTCGCCGCGCTCACGACGCTCGTCGCGTTCTTCGGCGCCAGCTCCGACATCGTGATCGACGCGTATCGCCGCGAGCTGCTGCGCGACACCGAGCAGGGCCTCGGCAACGCGGTGCACGTGAACGCGTACAAGCTCGCCGCGCTGATTCCCGGCTCGCTGGCGCTGATCCTGTCCGACCACATGCCGTGGGACGCCGTGTTCGCGCTCACCGGCGCGTTCATGCTGCCGGGCATCCTGATGACGCTGCTCGTGCGCGAGCCCGAAGTGGTCGGCACACCGCCGCGCAACCTGCGCGACGCGATCGTGCTGCCGTTCCGCGAATTCATCCAGCGCGACGGCTGGGCCGGCGCGCTGCTCGTCATCGCGTTCATCTTCCTGTTCAAGATCGGCGACACGATGGCGACCACGCTGTCGACGTCGTTCTTCCTCGACATCGGCTTCACGCGCACCGAGATCGGCATCGTCGCGAAAACCACCGCGCTCGTCGCGAGCGTCGCCGGCGGCATCATCGGCGGCGTCTGGCTCGTGAAGATCGGCATCGGCCGCGGGCTGTGGATCTTCGGCGCGCTGCAGATGGTGTCGACGCTCGGCTTCGCGTGGCTCGCGCAACTCGGCCCCGGCTCGCCGGTGCTCGCCGTGCTCTACGACTTCACGATATCGACCAGCCACGCGATCGCGGCGGGGCTGTCGGTGTTCGGCATCGCCGTCACGCCGCAATTCAGCCCGATGACGGTCGCGCTCGCGATCGTCTACGGCGTCGAAACCTTCACGACCGGCCTGACGATGGCTGCGTTCGTCGCGTATATCGCGAGCACGACCGACCCGCGCTACACCGCCACGCAGTTCGCGCTGTTCACGAGCCTCGCCTCGGTGCCGCGCACACTCGCATCGGCCGCGAGCGGCTTCATCGTCGCGAAGATCGGCTGGTTCGACTACTTCATCGCGTGCACCGCGCTCGCGATCCCCGGCATGCTGTTGCTGTTCAAGATCGCGCCGTGGAACGGCACCGCGCGCAACGGCGAGGCCAGCCGTGCGCAATGATCGACTGCATCGCCTGGCACGCGTCGCCGCGTCGCTGAGCGTCGCCATCGCGACGCTCACGGCGACCGGTGCGCACGCGGCCGACGCAAGCGCGACCGCGCCCGCCACCGCGCCGGCTGCACCGTCGACGGCGGCGACCCCCGTTCCGCCTTCCGCCGCCGAAGCCGCGCAGCCGACCGGCGCGGCCGTGCCCGCGAAAGCCTATACGCCGACACCGCAACAGGTCCGCTACGGCAACGCGATCGCGTTCCGCACGCTGATCCCGTCGCCGCTGCTCGAACAGCTCACTGCGAGCGAATACGCGCAGATCGTGCAGGCGGCCGCGGACAGCGACCGCCTGCTGCCCGCGAACCAGCCGCGCGTGAAGCGCCTGCGCACGATCGTCATGAAGCTCGCACCGTATTCGGTGAAATGGAACGATCGCGTGAAGAACTGGACGTGGGAGGTCAACGCGATCCGCTCGCGCGACATCCGCATCACCTGCCTGCCGGGCGGCAAAGTGCTCGTGTACGGCGGGATGCTCGATCGCATCCGCCTGAACGACGACGAATTCGGCGTGCTGCTCGCGCACGGCATCGCGCATGCGCTGCGCGAACACGCGCGCAGCAATTTCAGCGTGACGTCGCAAACCTCGCTACGCGCGGCCGCGCTGCCGCCGCTGTTCGGCGTCGGCGATCCGCTGCCGCAGGCGCTGAACCTCGGCGCGCGCCTGCAGACGCTGCGCTTCGACCCGACCGACGAGACCGAAGCCGACGTGATCGGCGGCGACATCGCCGCACGCGCGGGCTTCGATCCGCGCGCGGCGATCACGCTGTGGGACAAGCTCGCGGCGGCGACGCGCGCGAACAAGACGACGGGCTTCATCTACATGCACCCGTACAGCGCGACGCGGCGGCAGGATCTGCTGAACCGCCTGCCGGACCTGATGCCGCTGTACGCGAAGGCGACGGCCAAGCGCGTCGACACGCTGCCCGACTACGCAGGCATCAGCGCGCAGCGGCGCAAGGTCGTGCGGCGCTGAGCGCCGCAGCCGGCCGCTCCGTCTCGAGCCCGGCCGGCGCACGACGCCGCACGCTATGCGCCGGCGTCCGCTTCGACCGGCCGGCCTCCGCTTTCGCGCATCGCGCGCACCTCGTCTCCGGGGCTACGGCCGAACAGCCGCTTGAACTCGCGGCTGAACTGCGACGCGCTCGCGTAGCCGACCCGCGCGGCAGCAGCGCCCGCCCCCACGCCGTCCTGCATCATCATCAACCGCGCCTGGTGCAGGCGCGCGGCCTTCACATACTGCATCGGCGACGTGGCCGTCACGTGCTTGAACTGTGCGTGGAACACCGCGAGACTCATGCCGGCCTCGCGCGCGAGCGTCTCGACGTCGAGATCGGCCTTCAAATCCGCATGAATACGCCGCAGTGCCTTCGCGATGCGACCGAAATGATGCTGCTGGACGAGCGCCGCGCGAATCGCGTCGCCTTGCGCGCCCGTCAGCACGCGGTACGCGATCTCGCGCATGATCGCCGGCCCGAGCACGCAGGTGTCGTGCGGCGACGCGAGCGCTTCGAGCAACCGCACCACCGCGTCGGCGAGCGGCGCATCGAGCGGCGTCGAATAGACGCCGTGCGGCTCGCTGATCGCAGCACCCAGCGTCTCGTCGAGCAGGATCGCGAGCTCGGCGATCACCGCAAGATCGACGCGGATCGAAATCGCGAGAAACGGCTCGTCCATGCTCGCGAAGGTCTCGCATTCGAACGGCAGCGGCACCGACAGCACGAGATATTGCTGCGCGTCGTAGACGAACGAGCGGTCGCCGAGATAGCCGAGCTTGCGCCCCTGGCACACGACGATGATGCTCGGTTCGTACAGCACCGGCATGCGCGGCACCGGGCGGCTCACGCGAATGAAGCGCACGCCGTCGAGCGCCGCCAGCGTATCGCCCTCGTTCGGCGCGAGGCGCGCGTGCAGCTCGATCATGCGACGCTGCACACGGTCGCCCGAGTCGTCAAAAAGGGGCTGGAAGCTCATCGGCGTCGTCCTGTCCGGCAAGAGAATCTGGCTCGCAATGTAGCACCTTGAAAGCGTTTTGACGGCCGTTCGCGCGCAATTCGAGAGGAATAGGCAAATCTTCGAGACCTTCGTGTATTTCGCCGACGCGGCCCGCTCCTTACGATGGGCACCTGTCTCGCCGCGTCGCCACATGATGCGGCGGCAGTCTGTTTCGCCGGAAGTTTTCCCGGACAAGGAGCCCCCTGCATGAGCACAACTTACGCTTACGCGGCGACCGACGCGCAGTCGCCGCTCGCCCCGTTCGAATTCCAGCGCCGCGCGCTGCGCGACCTCGACGTCCAGATCGAGGTGCTCTACTGCGGCGTCTGCCACTCGGACCTGCACCAGGCCCGCAACGAATGGCGCAACACGATCTACCCGGTCGTGCCGGGCCATGAAATCGTCGGCCGCGTGACCGCGACCGGCCCGCAGGTGTCGCGCTTCAAGGTCGGCGAGCTGGTCGGCGTCGGCTGTCTCGTCGATTCGTGCCGCACCTGCCCGAGCTGCGCGGAAGGCCTCGAGCAATATTGCGAGAACGGCTTCGTCGGCACCTACAACGGCCAGGACCGCGTGAGCGGCGACGTCACGTACGGCGGCTATTCGACGCAGCTCGTGGTCGACGAGGCATTCGTGCTGCGCGTGCCCGAGACGCTCGACCCGGCCGGTGCCGCGCCGCTGCTGTGCGCGGGGATCACGACCTATTCGCCGCTGCGCCAGTGGAACGTCGGCCCCGGCAAGAAGGTCGGGATCGTCGGCCTCGGCGGGCTCGGCCACATGGGCGTGAAGCTCGCGCGCGCGATGGGCGCGCACGTCGTGTTGTTCACGACGTCGCCGTCGAAGATCGAGGACGGCAAGCGGGTCGGCGCGCATGAGGTGGTGATCTCGAAGGACGACGCGCAGATGAACGCGCACCTGAACAGCTTCGACTTCATCCTGAACACGGTCGCCGCGCCGCACGACCTGAATCCGTTCCTGCACCTGCTGAAACGCGACGGCACGATGACGCTCGTCGGCGCGCCGGAGCACGACCATCCGTCGCCGCAGGTGTTCAACCTGATCTTCAAGCGCCGCCGCCTCGCGGGCTCGCTGATCGGCGGGATCGCGGAGACGCAGGAAATGCTCGACTTCTGCGCGGAGCACGGCATCACGTCGGATATCGAAACGATTCCGATGCAGCAGATCAATGCCGCTTACGAGCGGATGCTGAAGAGCGACGTGAAGTACCGGTTCGTGATCGACATGGCGTCGCTCAAGCAGTAAGCGACGCGCCAAGCGAAACGGGCCGCATGTCAGACATGCGGCCCGTTCTGCATCCGGCGACCGGCGGGTTCGACTGCGATGCGCACCACGTCGCATCGCGTCGACGATTACTTCTTGTAGTCGTAATCCACCGTCAGCGGCGCGTGATCGCTGAACTTGATGTCCTTGAAGATCGACGTGCTTTTCGCGGTGCCGGCCACACCCGGCGTCGCGATCTGGTAATCGATCCGCCACCCGACGTTCTTCGCGTACGCCTGGCCGCGGTTGCTCCACCACGTGTACTGCTCGGCGCGCGGATCGAGCGTGCGGAACACGTCGACATAGCCGACGTCGTCGAACAGCTGCGTGAGCCACGCGCGCTCTTCCGGCAGGCAGCCCGAGTTCTTCTGGTTGCTCTTCCAGTTCTTGATGTCGATTTCCTTGTGGACGATGTTCACGTCGCCGCACAGGATCACCTCGCGCTTCTTCTTCAGCTCGGCGAGATGCGGCATGAACTCGTCCATGAAGCGGTACTTCGCCTGCTGGCGCTCTTCGCCGCTCGAGCCGGACGGCACGTACACCGACACGACCGACAGCTTGCCGTAGCGCGCCTCGACGTAGCGCCCCTCGGAATCGAATTCGCTGCTGCCGAAGCCGATGATCACGTCATCCGGCTCGTGGCGGCTGTACACGCCCGCGCCGCTGTAGCCCTTCTTCTCGGCGTGGTGGAAATAGCTCCTGAAGCCGTGCGGCTCGACGAATTCGGCCGGCAGGTCGTCGGCCGACACCTTGATTTCCTGCACGCACACGCAGTCGGCATTCTGTTCGCCGAGCCATTCGAAGAAGCCCTTCTTCGCGGCGGAGCGGATGCCGTTCAGGTTGGCGGTAATCACTCGCATCATGTCGGATTCCGTTGTTCAGTTCAGTTCGGTTCGATGTGTTTGGCAGGATCGCAGCCTAGCGGATCTTCACGCCTTCGAGTTCCGGCTTCGGCGGCGGGAATTCGAGCTTCATGTCGGTCATCGTGCGCAGCAGCAGCTCGGCGATCATCACGTTGCGGTGCGTCTTCGAGTTCGCCGGGATCACGTACCACGGCGCATGCTCGGCCGACGTCGCGGCGAGCGCATCGCGGTAGGCCGACTGGTACGCATCCCAGTGCTTGCGCGCGTCGAGATCGGAGATGTCGAACTTCCAGTGCTTGGTCGGATCGTCGATGCGCGCCTGCAGCCGCTCGCGCTGCTCGTCCTTCGAGATGTGCAGGAAGCACTTGACGATCGTCGTGCCGTTCTCGGCGAGCATCGTCTCGAAATCACAGATCTGCCGGTAGCGGCGTTCGCATTCCTTGTCGCTGATGACCTCGAGCACGCGCGGCACGAGCACGTCCTCGTAGTGGCTGCGGTTGAAGATCGCGAGTTCGCCGGCAGCCGGCACCTGCGCGTGCACGCGCCACAGGAAGTCGTGCGCGGCCTCGATCGGCGTGGGCGCCTTGAACGGCACGATGCGCAGGCCGAGCGGATCGACGTCGCGGAACACCGCACGCACGGTGCCGTCCTTGCCGCTGGTGTCCATCCCCTGCAGCACGAGCAGCACGCGCTTCTTCTGCTGCGTGTGCAGGCGCTCCTGCTGCACGTCGAGCTCCGTCGACACGGCCGTCAGCCGTTCGCGGTCGGCGTCCTTCGACCCCGACGAAAACGGCTTCGCGGCCGGATCGAACGCATCGAGCTTGAATGCGGCAGCTTCCTTCTCGCGCGTGCTGTAGGGCACGCGGAAATCGTCGAGCGACGGTTGTTTCGCCATTCGTTCCTCCGTTGGGCGGTGCAATGCACACGCGCACACGATAACGCATGCACCAAAACGACGGGCCGCCCCGAACGAATTCGGCGGCGGCCCGTCGTCAGGCGCGGTTCAGGCGCGCGGCCATGTTCAGCCGAGTTTCTTCTTCAGCAGTTCGTTCACCTGCTGCGGATTGGCCTTGCCCTTGGTCGCCTTCATTGCCTGGCCGATCAGCGCGTTGAACGCCTTTTCCTTGCCCGCGCGGAATTCCTCGACCGACTTCGCGTTCGCCGCGAGCACTTCGTCGATGATCGCTTCCAGCGCGCCGGTGTCGGAGATCTGCTTCAGCCCCTTCGCGTCGATGATGCGGTCGGCCGCCCCTTCGTCGGTCGCCTTCTCGTCCCAGATCGTCGCGAAAATTTCCTTCGCGATCTTGTTCGAGATCGTGCCGTCGGCGATGCGCTGCAGCACCAGTGCAAGCTGCGCGGCCGAGACCGGAATCGCGTCGATCTCGATGCCGTCGCGGTTCAGCTGCGACGACACGTCGCCCATCAGCCAGTTCGCGGCGATCTTCGCGTTCGCCGCGCCGGCCTTCGCGACCACGGCCTCGAAATATGCGGCCATCGCCTTGCTCGACGTCAGCACACCCGCGTCGTACGCGGACACGCCGTACTGCTCGGCAAAGCGCTGCTGCATTGCGGCCGGCAGCTCGGGCATTCCGGCCTGCACGCGCTCGACCCAGTCCTGGCCGATCACGAGCGGCATCAGGTCGGGGTCGGGGAAGTAGCGGTAGTCGTGCGCGTCTTCCTTGCTGCGCATCGAACGCGTCTCGCGCTTGTCCGGATCGTAGAGGCGCGTTTCCTGCACGACTTCGCCGCCGTCCTCGATCAGCTCGATCTGACGACGCACTTCGTAGTTGATCGCTTCCTCGAGGAACCGGAACGAGTTCAGGTTCTTGATCTCGGCGCGCGTTCCGAACTTTTCCTGGCCGACCGGGCGCACCGACACGTTCGCGTCGCAGCGGAACGAGCCTTCCTGCATGTTGCCGTCGCAGATGCCGAGCCACACGACGAGCCCGTGCAGCGCCTTCGCATAGGCCACGGCCTCGGCCGCGCTGCGCATTTCCGGCTCGGTGACGATCTCGAGCAGCGGCGTGCCCGCGCGGTTCAGGTCGATCCCCGTCATCCCGGCGAAGTCTTCATGCAGCGACTTGCCCGCATCTTCCTCGAGGTGCGCACGGGTCAGGTTGACGGTCTTCTCGTACGCTTCCTTGCCGGCCTTTTCGTTGGCGGGCACCTGGATCGTGATCTGGCCGCCCTGCACGACCGGAATCTCGTACTGGCTGATCTGATAGCCCTTCGGCAGATCGGGGTAGAAATAATTCTTGCGCGCGAAGATGCTGCGCGGCGCGATGGTCGAGCCGATCGCGAGGCCGAAGCGGATCGCACGCTCGACCGCGCCGCGGTTCAGCACCGGCAGCACGCCCGGCAGCGCCAGGTCGACCGGGCAGGCCTGCGTGTTCGGCTCGGCGCCGAACTGCGTCGACGCGCCGGAGAAAATCTTCGAGACGGTCGACAGTTGCGCGTGCGTCTCGAGACCGATGACGACTTCCCACTGAGTAGCCATATGCTTACACCCCCGCCGGAACTTGCTTGTGCCAGTCGGTCGCGCGCTGGAACGCGTCGGCGACCTGCAGCATCCGGGCTTCGTTGAAATAGTTGCCGATGATCTGCAGACCGACCGGGCGCTTCGCGTTCGCGCCGGCGCCGAAGCCGCACGGCACGCTCATGCCGGGCAGGCCGGCAAGGCTCACCGACAGCGTGTAGATATCCGCGAGATACATCTGTACCGGATCGTCGCCCTTCGCGCCGAGATCCCATGCGACCGTCGGCGACGCCGGGCCCATGATCACGTCGCAGGAGTTGAACGCTTCCTGGAAGTCCTGCGCGATGATGCGGCGGATCTTCTGCGCCTGCAGGTAGTACGCGTCGTAGTAACCGTGCGACAGCACGTACGCGCCGACCAGGATCCGGCGCTTCACCTCGGGGCCGAAGCCTTCGGCACGCGACTTCTTGTACATGTCGAGCAGGTCGCCGTACTGCGCTGCGCGGTGGCCGAAGCGCACGCCGTCGAAACGCGACAGGTTCGACGAGGCCTCGGCCGGTGCGATCACGTAGTACACGGGGATCGACAGTTCCGTCTTCGGCAGCGACACGGGCACGAGCGTCGCGCCGAGCGCTTCATATTGCTTGAGTGCCGCGTCGATCGACGCGCGCACGTCGTCGGCGAGGCCGGCGCCGAAATACTCGTTCGGCAGGCCGATGCGCAGCCCCGCGAGCGGCTTGCCCGCATCATTGCCGGCCACCCACGGCTGGCCGAGGTGGCGCGTGAAGTCTTCATCATCGCGCTCGAGGCTCGTCGAATCGCGCTCGTCGAAGCCCGCCATCGCGTTCAGCAGCAGCGCGCAGTCGGACGCGCTCTGCGCCATCGGGCCGCCCTGGTCGAGCGACGATGCGAACGCGATCATCCCGTAGCGCGACACGCGCCCGTAGGTCGGCTTGATGCCCGTCACGCCGGCGAACGACGCGGGCTGGCGGATCGAGCCACCGGTGTCGGTGCCGGTCGCGGCCGGCGCAAGGCGCGCGGCGACGGCGGCCGAGCTGCCGCCCGAGCTGCCGCCCGGCACCGCGTTGGTGTCCCACGGGTTCTTCACTGCGCCGAACGCGGAGTTCTCGTTCGACGAGCCCATCGCGAACTCGTCCATGTTGGTCTTGCCGAGCGTGACCATGCCGGCCGCCTGCAGGCGGGCGACGACGGTCGCATCGAACGGGCTCTCGTAGTTCGCGAGCATCTTCGAGCCGGCGGTCGAGCGCCAGCCGCGCGTGACGAACACGTCCTTGTGCGCGATCGGCAGGCCGGTCAGCGCGCCGCCCGCGCCGCGCGCGAGTTCGGCGTCGGCGGCCTTCGCCTGCGCAAGGGTCAGATCGGTGTCGACGTGGACGAACGCGTTCAGGTCGCGAGCCGCGTCGATCCGTTTCAGGTAGAGCTGCGCGAGCTCGACGGCCGAGCATTCCTTGGCGGCGAGCGCGGCGCGCAGTTCGGTCAGGCTTTTTGCGTGCATTGAGTGGTTTTCCTGGGAATTCTGGGTGGCGCGCGGCGCGGCGCCGGCGCGCTTGTCATCGAATGCTTACTCGATCACCTTCGGCACGAGATAGAGGCCGTCCTGGACGGCCGGCGCCGGACGCTGGTTGTCGTCGCGATTGACGACTTCCGTCACGGCGTCGTCGCGCAGGCGCTGCGCGACTTCCTGGATCTGTTCGATCGGGTGGGCGAGCGGCGCGATGCCGGCGGTGTCGACCGCCTGCATCTGCTCGACGAGCCCGAAGAATTCGTTGAGCTGGCCGAGCATATGCTCGGCGTCGGCGTCGGCCATTTCGAGTCGCGCCAGGTGCGCGATGCGTTTCACATCGGTCAGGGTCAGGGCCATGCGATCACCGGAAAAACAAGGCTGCGCAGCACATCAAAAGCAGCGCTGCGGCGGGGGGTTGGAGGGTACGATCCCACCCTCAAAAATCGGGGCCGAAGCGGCAAAAATACCGCCCGTTTCGATTCAAATACCGTGAAATTATAAGGTATCATTACGCGTTCGACCCAAACCCGGCAGCCTTTTCCCGCACCGTTTCGCCCCGCTTCGGCAAGCCGTGCGTGCTTCGTGCGATCCCCGGTAGACATCACTCGCAGCTTCGTGCGCCGCGGCGGCCGCTTCCGCCACGCTTCCCGAGGCTGTTATTTTTTCCGCTGCCGCCCTCAGCGCTCGCTATGCAGGGCCGGCCCAGAGCGAAACAGGATTCTGAATGTTCGGTTTTTTGCGCAGCTACTTCTCCAACGATCTGGCGATCGACCTCGGCACCGCAAACACCCTGATCTACATGCGCGGCAAAGGCATCGTGCTCGATGAGCCGTCGGTCGTATCGATTCGCCAGGAAGGCGGTCCCAACGGCAAGAAAACGATCCAGGCGGTCGGCAAGGAAGCCAAGCAGATGCTCGGCAAGGTGCCGGGCAACATCGAGGCGATCCGCCCGATGAAGGACGGCGTGATCGCCGACTTCACCGTCACCGAGCAGATGATCAAGCAGTTCATCAAGACGGCGCACGAGTCGCGCATGTTCTCGCCGTCGCCGCGCATCATCATCTGCGTGCCGTGCGGCTCGACCCAGGTCGAGCGCCGCGCGATCAAGGAAGCGGCGCACGGCGCCGGCGCGTCGCAGGTCTACCTGATCGAGGAGCCGATGGCGGCCGCGATCGGCGCGGGCCTGCCGGTGTCGGAAGCGACCGGCTCGATGGTCGTCGACATCGGCGGCGGCACGACGGAAGTCGGCGTGATCTCGCTCGGCGGCATCGTGTACAAGGGCTCGGTGCGCGTCGGCGGCGACAAGTTCGACGAAGCGATCGTCAACTACATCCGCCGCAACTACGGGATGTTGATCGGCGAACAAACCGCCGAGGCGATCAAGAAGGAAATCGGCTCCGCGTTCCCGGGTTCCGAAGTCAAGGAAATGGAAGTGAAGGGCCGCAACCTGTCGGAAGGCATTCCGCGCAGCTTCACGATCTCCAGCAACGAAATCCTCGAAGCGCTGACCGATCCGCTGAACCAGATCGTGTCGTCGGTGAAGATCGCCCTCGAGCAGACGCCGCCGGAACTCGGCGCCGACATCGCCGAGCGCGGGATGATGCTGACGGGCGGCGGCGCACTGCTGCGCGACCTCGATCGCCTGCTCGCAGAAGAAACCGGCCTGCCGGTGCTCGTCGCCGAAGATCCGCTCACCTGCGTCGTGCGCGGCTCGGGCATGGCGCTCGAGCGCATGGACAAGCTGGGCAGCATCTTCTCGTACGAGTGATCGTCTAGGCAGTTTCTTGACATGACGCACCCGCGGCGTGGCCGGATCGCTCGTTCAGAACGAACCGCCACGCCGTTTGCGCGTCTGAGCATTATTTAACCGATCACCACGCGCCCGGCGCCGACCATGGAATACAGTCCGCCGCCCCTCTTCAAGCAAGGCCCGCCCGCGCTCGCGCGGCTCTTCTTCTTCGTCGCCCTCGCCATTGCGCTCCTCGTGTCGGACGCGCGCTTCAGCACGCTCGAAATCGTCCGCGGCGTGCTCGGCACCGTGCTGTACCCGCTGCAGCGCGCGGCGCTCGTGCCGCGCGACCTGTTCATGGGCGCGGCCGACATCGCCGTCACGGGTGCGTCGCTGCGCCACGAGAACGACGCGCTGCGCAAGCGCAACCTGCAACTGTCCACGCAGGCCAACCAGGCCGCGGTGCTCACGCAGGAAAACGGGCACCTACGTGCGGTGCTCGAGCTGCGCCAGCACATCGCGACACAGTCGACGCCGGTCGAGATCCAGTACGACACGAGCGACCCGTTCACGCAGAAGATCGTGATCGGGCAGGGTTCGCAGCAAGGCATCCAGAACGGCGCGCCGGTCGTCAGCGAAGACGGCGTGGTCGGCCAGATCACCCGCGTGTTCCCGCTGCAGGCCGAAGTCACGCTGATCACCGACCGCGATCTCGCGATTCCGGTGCAGGTGCTGCGCACCGGCCTGCGCAGCGTGATCTACGGCACGCCGAAGGGCGATGCGCTCGACCTGCGCTTCGTGCCGACGAGCTCCGACCTCGTGGTCGGCGACGAACTCGTCACGAGCGGCCTCGACGGCGTCTATCCGCCGGGTACGGCCGTCGGTGGCAAGGGTGACGACAGTGAGTTCGGCCTGGGCTTTGGGAAGCTACTATACTACACGCTGGCTCTGAATAAAGCAGTCGGCGACAGCAATGCGCTGGACGTCGTGGCGGCTCCCGCTGGCTCCGACGCGTGGGTGCTCGACGGCGCGGGATTGATGGCGAACGGCTCGGCGCGCAAATCGTTCTCGGAATCGGGCAACACGGCGCCCGGGGCATACAAGACCATCTCGGCTGATCTGACCGTCACCCCGACGATCAACAAGCTGCCGGAGCTGGATCTTTCCAATGGCGGCGTTGCGCTGGATGGCTCTGCGACCCTCGAGTTGACCTATCTGTAAGCAGAGCGATCGAAGTTGGCCGGAGCGTTGGCGGCAGCGATGGCCGGTGCTCGGGCCAATTTCTGTCGGACACTGCTGTTCGCCGGGCAAGCAGGGGGCGAGGGACTTGGCTAGCTGACGCTATGCGCAGTGTTCCGATTTGGCGGGTTTTTCGAAAGGCGGACATTTCGGTCGGGACATCACGACACTGGCGCTATTGGGTGGACGGCTTCGTCGAGGCCGCGCTGTGGCCGATCGCGAGCCACCTGCTGCTGATGCCGCAACGCCGCCCGGTCGACCCGGACGACACGCGCCCCATCTGAGCCGGACCGACCTTGAATACCCGCCGCCCCCACGCCCGCCGCGCGCCGCGCTCCGGGGCGGCCCCTCGCCCGCGCCCGCTCGCCGCGCCCGGGCCAGATCGACTGTAACCGCATGACCGAATTCAACGACACCCAACAGCAGCTCTCGAAGTTCCGCCTGCGCGTCGCGGCGGCGGGCGTGTTCGTGTTCGTCTGCTTCGGGCTGCTCGCGAGCCGTTTCTTCTACCTGCAGCTGATGCAGCACGGCAAATACGCGCTGCAGGCCGAGGAAAACCGCATCTCGGTCGCGCCGATCGTGCCGAACCGCGGGATCATCACCGACCGCAACGGCGTGATCCTCGCGAAGAACTATTCGGCGTACACGCTCGAGATCACGCCGTCGAAGCTCGACGACACGCTCGACAACACGATCGACAAGCTGTCCGAGATCGTCCCGATCGACGCGCGCGACCGCCGCCGCTTCAAGAAGCTGCAGGAAGACTCGAAGAACTTCGAGAGCCTGCCGATCCGCACGCGCCTCACCGACGCGGAAGTCGCGCGCTTCACCGCGCAGCGCTTCCGCTTCCCCGGCGTCGACGTGCGCGCACGGCTGTTCCGCCAATACCCGCTCGGCATGACGGCCGCGCACGTGATCGGCTACATCGGCCGGATCTCGAAGCGCGACCAGGATCGCATCGACGCGATGAGCGACGACAACGACAGCGATCAGGAGCATTACGATCCGCGCCGCGACGCGAACAACTACAAGGGCACCGACTACATCGGCAAGATCGGTGTCGAGCAGAGCTACGAAACCGAACTGCACGGGCTGACGGGCTTCGAGGAAGTCGAGGTCACGGCCGGCGGCCGGCCGGTGCGCACGCTGTCGCGCACGCAGGCGACGCCCGGCAACAACCTCGTGCTGTCGCTCGACATCGCGCTGCAGCAGGTCGCCGAGCAGGCGTTCGCCGGCAAGCGCGGCGCGCTCGTCGCGATCGAGCCGAAGACGGGCGACGTGCTCGCATTCGTGTCGTCGCCGAGCTTCGACCCGAACTCGTTCGTCGACGGCATCGACCAGCAGACCTGGGACGAACTGAACAACTCGCCCGACAAGCCGCTCCTGAACCGCCCGCTACACGGCACCTACCCGCCCGGCTCGACCTACAAGCCGTTCATGGCGCTGGCCGGCCTGACGCTCGGCAAGCGCACGCCGGGCTGGGGCTTCCAGGATCCCGGCTACTTCACGTTCGGCGGCCACACGTTCCGCAACGACGTACGCTCGGGCCAAGGCTGGGTCGACATGAACAAGGCGATCATGGTGTCGAACGACACCTACTTCTACATGCTCGCGCGCGACCTCGGCGTGAACGCGATCGCGAACTTCATGAAGCCGTTCGGCTTCGGCCAGATCACCGGCATCGACATCCAGGGCGAGGCGCGCGGGATCCTGCCGTCGACCGACTGGAAGAAGAAGGCGTTCAAGAAGGCCGCGCAGCAGAAATGGTTCGACGGCGAGACGATCAGCCTCGGGATCGGCCAGGGCTACAACTCGTACACGATCCTGCAGCTCGCCCATGCCACCGCGACGCTCGCGAACGACGGCGTCGTGATGAAGCCTCACCTCGTGAAGGAAGTCGAGGATCCGATCTCGCGCGGGCGCCACCTGACCGTGCCGAAGGAAAGCGAAGTGATTCCGCTCAAGCAGGCCGACATCGACGTCGTGAAGCGCGGGATGGAGAACGTGATCGAGAACCCGTCCGGCACCGCGTACAAGGTGTTCCGCGGCGCGCCGTACCTCGCGGCCGGCAAGACCGGTACCGCGCAGGTGTTCTCGCTGCAGGGCTCGAACTACAAGGGCCACCTGCTCGCCGAGCACCTGCGCGACCACGCGCTGTTCATCGCGTACGCGCCGGTCGACCATCCGCAGATCGCCATCGCGCTGGTCGTCGAGAACGGCGGCTGGGGCGCGCAGGCCGCGGGCCCGATCGCGCGCCGCGTGCTCGACTACTACCTCGTCGACCGCCAGAACCCGAAGAACGAAGCCGCGGCCGTAGCCGCCGCCGCGTCGGCGACCGAGCCGGTGAGCGCGCCCGTGATCGGCGATGCGGTGAAGGCCGCCGCCGTCGCGGCCGGTTTCACCGCGCTGCCGCAGCCGGTCGTGCCGAATGCTGCCAGCGCGGCGGAGGCCGCCTCGGCCGCGCTGGCGCCCGCTGCATCGAGCGCGGCACTGCCGGCGGACGCGAGCGCCGCGGCGCCGATGCCCGCGAGCCTGCCGCCGATCCGGCGCCCGCACCGGCCGCACCGCCCTGCCAGCGACGCGCAGCCGCTCGCCACCGCGCCGCGCGACGACAACTTCCGTGCCACGGCCCCCGCGAAAGCGGTGACCGCCGGCACCGCTCATTAACGGAGATAGGCATGCAATTCGACAAGCGCGCCTGGCTCGACAAGATCAAGCAGATGTTCGCGGGCTTCGACCGCCCGCTCGCCCTCATCGTGTTCCTGCTGATGTGTGTCGGCATCGTCACGCTGTACAGCGCGGCGATCGACATGCCGGGCCGCGTCGAGGACCAGCTGCGCAACATCCTGCTGACGTTCGTGCTGATGTGGGTGATCGCCAACATCCCGCCGACGACGCTGATGCGCTTCGCGGTCCCGCTCTATACGTTCGGGGTCGCGCTGCTGGTCGCGGTCGCGCTGTTCGGGATGACCAAGAAGGGCGCGAAGCGCTGGCTGAACGTCGGCGTCGTGATCCAGCCGTCGGAAATCCTCAAGATCGCAACGCCGCTGATGCTCGCGTGGTACTACCAGCGCCGCGAAGGCGGGCTGCGCTGGTACGACTTCATCGCCGCGTTCGCGATCCTGCTGGTACCGGTCGGCCTGATCGCGAAGCAGCCCGACCTCGGCACGGGCCTGCTCGTGTTTGCGGCCGGCTTCTTCGTGATCTACCTCGCCGGACTGTCGTTCAAGCTGATCGTGCCGGTGCTCGTCGCGGGCGTGATCGCGGTCGGCTCGATCGCCGTGTTCGAAGAGCGCATCTGCCAGCCCGAAGTGCAGTGGCCGCTGATGCACGACTACCAGAAGCACCGCGTATGCACGCTGCTCGACCCGACCTCCGACCCGCTCGGCAAAGGCTTCCACACGATCCAGGCCGTGATCGCGATCGGCTCGGGCGGCGCGCTCGGCAAGGGCTACCTGAAGGGCACGCAGGCCCACCTCGAATTCATTCCGGAGAAGCACACCGACTTCATCTTCGCGGTGTTCTCGGAAGAATGGGGGCTCGCCGGCGGCCTCGTGCTGCTGACGCTGTACATGGCGCTGATCGCGCGCGGGCTCTATATCGCCGCGCAGGGCGCGACGCTGTTCGGCCGGCTGCTCGCGGGCTCGCTCACGCTCGCGTTCTTCGTCTATGCGTTCGTCAACATCGGGATGGTGAGCGGCGTGCTGCCCGTCGTCGGCGTGCCGTTGCCGTTCATGAGCTACGGCGGCACCGCGCTCGCGACGCTCGGTGTCGCGATCGGGATGATCATGAGCGTCGGGCGACAGCGGCGGCTGATGAAGAGCTGACGACGCGGCACGGCTCGCAGCCGCCAGCAGTCGCTGCAACGGAAAACGGCGCCACGGGCGCCGTTTTTCATGGTGGAAGCCGAACGCGGCGGGCGCGGGCCGATCACTGCTGCGGCGGGCGCGGGCCCCCATGATCCTCACCGCCCCCCGGGGCAGGCTCCTGCGCCTTCAGCCGCGCGCTCAGCTCCTTGAATTTCAGTTCGGCCGTCTCGTCGCCCTGCGCGGCCGCCGCCGCGTAATACGCGCGCGCGATGTTCAGGTTCTGCGTGACGCCGTCGCCGCCGCGCTCGTAGAACGACGCGGTCACGTACTGCGCGGTCGGCTCGCCCGCGTCGGCCGCCTGCTTGTACCACGCGAACGCCTGCCGGTTGTCGCGCGGCGTACCGCGCCCGTCGAGGAACTGGTTCGCGAGCGACAGCTGGGCCTGCACGTGCCCCTGCTTCGCTGCCCGCAGGAACCACCGGTGCGCTTCGGCCGGATTGCGCGCGACGAACTCGCCGTCGTCGAACATCCGCCCGTACACGTACTGCGCATGCGACATGTTCGCGTCGGCCGCCCGTTTCAGCCAGCGCAGCCCTTCGTCGACGTTCGCGGTCACGCCGACGCCGGTGAGCAGCATCATCGCGTAATTGAACTGCGCGAGCCGGTCGCCGCGCTCGGCCGCGTCGTGGAACTGCACCAGCGCCGCGCGATAGTCGCCGGCGTTGTAGTCGGCGACCGCCGATTGCGTCTCGTGCGCGGGATCGGGTTTCGCGGGCGCCGCACCCTGCGCGCCCGCGGCGACGCACACGGCCCACAGCCCGAGCAGCGCGGCGATCCGCCCGCGCGCACCGGTCGCACCCCACGCGCGCGGGCAGCCCGCGCCGTCACCTCCGTTCATGACCGTACCTCCTGCAGCGCCTGCCGCGTCGCGCGCAGCAGCCAGCTCACGTCCGCCGACAGCGTGATCATCCGGTAGCCGGCCTCGCGATACTGGCGTGCAGTTGCCGTATCGCTCGCGAAAATGCCGACCGCGACGCCGGCCTGCTTGCCGGCCGCGAGCACCCGCGCCATCGCGGTTTCGACGTCCGGGTGGCGGCTGTCGCCGAGATGCCCAAGGCTCGCCGCAAGATCGGCCGGGCCGATGAACAGGCAGTCGACACCCGGCGTCGCGGCGATCCGCTCGACCTCGTCGATGCCGCGCGCCGATTCGATCTGCACGATCACCGCCACCTGCGCGTTCGCCGTCTGCAGGTAGTCGCGGCGCATGCCGAACGCCGCCGCGCGCACCATGCCGGCGACGCCGCGCAGCCCGTCGGGGGAATCCGGCGACGGGAAGCGCGTGAGCCGCACCGCGTGGGCGGCCTCGTCGGGCGTCTCGATGCACGGGAACATCAGCGTGCGCGCGCCTGCGTCGAGTGCGCGCTTCACGAGCCACGGTTCGCGCCCAGGCACGCGCACGACGGGCTCGCTCGGCAGGTGCGCGGCAGCCAGCGCGCGCAGTTGCGACGCGACGTCGCGGCTGTCGTTCGGCGCGTGCTCCATGTCAATGCAGAGCCAGTCGTAGCCGGCGTGCGCGAGCGCTTCCGCGGCCGAATCGCAGCCAAGCGACAGCCACAGGCCGTACAGCGGCTCGTCGCCGTCGTGCAGGCGTTGTTTGAGGGAATTGGTGAGCGTGCTCATCGATACGGCCTCCTGGACGGAACGGCAATCGAACGGGACAAGCAACAGGCGAAGCGGGCACAACCTGGCGGGCCGCCATGCCAGGCGGCGCCGGACCGGGCCCTGGAACGTCAGTCGGCCGTGGGCGGCCGATCTGACAGCGCGGGCCGTGCGACGGCGCACGGATGCGTTTTCCGGTGCCACGCAACGATCATAGCGCGGCGCTACGCGGAATGTGGGAACAGGCAGGGCAGCGCCGGACGAGGCCGCACGGCGCGGTGGCAGGCAGCCCGCGCCGGCTGGCGGGGCTGCCGGAACGGCAGGATCAGCGGCCGGGCTGGCGCTCGACGTCGGCCCAGCAGTTCGGCGTTTCGTACAGGCGCACGCGTTCCAGACGCAGGTTCACGCCGTAGTGCGCGTCATACACGTTCGCGAGGATGTCGAACGCGATCGCCGCGAGGTTCTCGACGGTCGGGATCCGGTCGATCACGACGGTCTTGTGGTCGGCCATCTGCTCGAGGAACGAGCGCACGACTTCGTCACGCGCATAGACCAGGAACGCGTGATCCCACTTGTTGACGAGGTGCTCGACCGCGAGCGCCTTCACGTCGGCGAAATCCATCACCATGCCGCGGTCGGGCGCCCCCTCGGTATCGACGAGATCGCCGCGCAGCGTGACTTCGAGCACATAGCGATGGCCGTGCAGGTTCCTGCACTGGCTGCGGTGATCGGGAATGCGGTGGCCCGCGTCGAATTCGAGTTTTCGGGTAATCAGCACGATGTCAAAAGCCGTGGCTCAGGGAATGTTCAGATATTTGTGGGTCTGCATCGACAGCCGCCACTGCGGATGCCGCTTGCACCAGTCGATCGCGAGCTTCGTGTTGAGATCGCGCGACGGGCCGTCCATCGGCTGCACGAGAAAATACTCGAAATCGAGCTTCGCGTAGTCGGCGAGCCGCTGGTTGTCCTGCGGGATCACGACCTTCAGTTCATTGCCCTTCGTGACGACGAGCGGCGCGTCGGCCTTCGGGCTCACGCAGATCCAGTCGATCGTCTCGAGCACCGGCAGCGAGCCATTGGTCTCGATCGCGATCTCGAAGCCCGCCGCGTGCAGCGCGTCGACGAGCGGCTGGTCGAGCTGCAGCATCGGCTCGCCGCCGGTGCAGACGACGAAGCGGTGCGCCTCGCCGTCCGGCCACAGGCCGGCGATCGTCGCGACGAGCGCCTCGGCGTCCTTGAACTTGCCGCCGTTCTCACCGTCGGTGCCGACGAAGTCCGTATCGCAGAAACGGCACACGGCCTCCGCACGATCTTCTTCGCGGCCCGACCACAGATTGCAGCCGGCGAACCGGCAGAACACGGCCGGACGGCCCGCGTTCGCGCCCTCGCCCTGCAACGTGTAGAAAATTTCCTTGACCGCGTAAGTCATCGTTCTTCGTCCGGCTCGCGCCGCTCGTTGTCGATCAGAATCCGTTATTCATCAAGCGCTGCCGGCGCACCCGCGTCACAGCGGCGCTTCGGTTACCCGCTCGCCCTTCAGGTAAGCCTCGTAGCCGCGCTTGCGCAGCTTGCAGGCCGGGCATTCGCCGCAGCCGAAGCCCCAGTCGTGCAGTTCCGCGCGCTCGCCCACGTAGCACGTGTGCGTCTCGACGCGGATCAGTTCGACGAGCGCCTCGCCGCCAAGCTGCTCGGCGAGCTGCCAGGTCTGCGCCTTGTCGAGCCACATCAGCGGCGTCTCGAGCACGATGCGCGTGTCCATGCCGAGGTTCAGCGCGACCTGCAGCGCCTTCATCGTGTCGTCGCGGCAGTCGGGGTAGCCCGAGAAATCGGTCTCGCACATCCCGCCGACCAGCACGCGCAACCCGCGGCGATAGGCGATCGCCGCGGCGATCGTCATGAACATCAGGTTGCGTCCGGGCACGAACGTATTCGGCAGGCCGTTCGCGGCCGTCTCGATCTCGATCGTGCGCGTCATCGCGGTATCGCTGATCGCGCCGAGCACCGACAGGTCGATCATGTGATCGTCGCCGAGCCGGTCCGACCATGCGGGAAAATCGCGCTTCAGTGCTTCGCGCACGCCTTCGCGACATTCGAGTTCGACGCGGTGGCGCTGGCCGTAATCGAAGCCGAGCGTCTCGACCGTCTGGTAGCGTTCGAGGGCCCAGGCCACGCACGTGGCCGAGTCCTGCCCACCGGAAAACAACACGAGCGCGCCGTCTTTAGCGTCTGTCCGAATCACCGTGATACTCCGTGAATGTGTAGGCTCGCGTCGCGCTGCGCCCCGGGGCCGGCTGCCGCCGGGCGGCCCGACGCGTGCCGGCCTGCGCCGGCTCGACCAGTATAGGCAGCGTGGTCGGCCGCGAACGCGGCGGGGCGCTTATACCGCCCATCGCGCAGCATCGTTGCCGCGCATCACGGCGGCGCCTGCGGACAGCCTTGCTGTGCGCCTGAAACGATGCGCTAAGTCATTGAGCGGGCACGGATTTTATCACGCCCCACCAAATGCTGCCGTGGCACGCCGCCGATGACGCGCAACGCAATACCCACCACAAACGAAAAACCCCAAGAACCTTCCGATTCTTGGGGTTTTAAATGCTGGTGGCCTGGGACGGAATCGAACCATCGACACGCGGATTTTCAATCCGCTGCTCTACCAACTGAGCTACCGGGCCAACGAAGAATGAAAGTATATCGAGCTATTCGTACCTGAGCAAGTGCTTTCGCAAAATATTTTTATACGGCGCCTTCGGACGGCTTCTTGCCGAGCTCGACACCGAGTTGCTTGAGCTTGCGATACAGGTGCGTGCGCTCGAGGCCCGTCTTCTCCGCGACGCGCGTCATGCTGCCGTTCTCGCGCGCGAGGTGATATTCGAAGTACGCGCGCTCGAACGCATCGCGCGCTTCGCGCAACGGGATGTCGAACGGGATCGCGGCCGTCTGGCCCGCGAGGCCGAGCGCCGCGGCCATGTCGTCGCCGAGCGTCGGCAGCGCCGCCGCGGACGCGACCGCCGACTGGCCCGATGCCTGACCCGCACCGGCCTTCGCCGCCGCGTTGACGGACACCGGTGCTGCGCCGCGTGCGAGACCGTGCTCGACGGACTTCAGCAGCTTCTGCAGTGCGATCGGCTTCTCGAGGAAATCGAGTGCGCCGATCTTCGTCGCCTCGACGGCCGTGTCGATCGTCGCGTGCCCGGACATCATGATCACGGGCATCGTCAACAGGCCCTGCGCCGCCCACTCCTTGAGCAGCGTGACGCCGTCGGTATCGGGCATCCAGATATCGAGCAGCACGAGATCGGGCGCCTGATTCAGGCGGTATTCCCGCGCGGCCTGCGCGTTCTCCGCCGCCTCGACGACATGTCCTTCATCGCTGAGGATCTCCGAGAGCAATTCCCGGATGCCCATTTCATCATCTACCACCAGGATGGTTGCCATTTACGCTGCCTTTGTCTGCACACTTGCTTTTGTCTTGGCGGGGGCCGCCCCGCCCTGCGCGCCGGGTTCGGCGCCTGGCGTATCGCTCGCCATCTGCAGGAACAGGATCGACACCTGCGCACCCTCGACGGTCTCGCCGTGCATGCGATTGCGCAGATCGATCCGCGCGCCGTGCTCATCGACGATTTTCTTGACCGTGGCCAATCCGAGCCCCGTGCCCTTCGCCTTCGTCGTCACGTAAGGCTCGAACGCACGGGTCAGGATGCGTGCCGGAAAACCGGGCCCGTTGTCGGACACGGTAAGACGTACCGCGACGCGCGTTTTGCCCTCTGCGTCGGGATCGCCATATTCTACTGTCTTGGTTTCGATCAACACACGCGGATGCGCGACTTCCGCGACCGAATCCTGTGCGTTCTGCAGCAGGTTGTGAATCACCTGGCGCAGTTGCGTCGCGTCGCCGCGAATCACCGGCAGCGACGGCGCCAGTTCGGCGACGATCGCACTCTTGCCTTCGCCGACACCATACAGCCCGAGCACCTCGCTCGCGAGTTCGTTCAACTGCAGGTTCGACAGCACGGCCGGCGGCGTGCGCGCGTATTCGCGGAAGTCGTCGACCATCCGCTTCATCGCGGCCACCTGGTTGACGATCATCGTCGCGCCGCGCTTGAGCACGTCCGCATCGGGCGGCGCGAGCTTGTCGGACAGCTTCATCTGCAGCCGCTCGGCCGACAGCTGGATCGGCGTCAGCGGGTTCTTGATCTCGTGCGCGAGCCGCCGCGCGACCTCGCCCCACGCGACCGAACGCTGCGCGGAAATCACGTCGGAGATGTCATCGAACACGACGACGTAACCGGACGTCTGCGGATCGTCGGCCTGCCCCTCGACCGTCGACACGAGGCGCGTGCCGCGCACGAGCAAGGTCAGCGGATCGGCTTCGCCCGGCACTTCAACCGCGAACTGCTGCTGCCAATGGCCGCGATCGCCGCTGCCACCGTCGGATGCCGCTTCGCGATCGGCGAACGCCTTGCGTACCATCGCGCCGAATTCCGCAACGACGTCGATCCGGTCGAGCGCCGTGCCGATCAGCGAGTTGAACGGCTGCCGGAAGATCCGCTCCGCGCCGCGGTTGGCCGTCGTCAGCCGGAACTGGCGATCGAGCACGAACACGCCGGCCGTCAGGTTCGCGAGGATGCTCTCGAGATACGTCTTCGAATGCTCGAGCGCGACCCGGTTCTTCTCGACCGCGAGCCGCGCCTCGGACAGCTGGCGCGTCATCGCGTTGAACGACTGCGTGAGGAAGCCGAGCTCGTCGCGCGACTTGATCTCGCGCTTCGGCGTGTAGTCGCCTTCCGTGATTTCCTTCGTGCCCTGCGCGAGCAGGAACAGCGGCCGCGCGAGCTGCTGGCCGAGCGCGAGCGCGAGCATCATCGCGATGAAGGTCGCGAGGAATAGCGCGAGCGTCAGCGTGCCGATGTACATCTTGCGCAGCCCGGTGCGGCCGAGCGATTTTTCCTGGTACTCGCGATACGCGCGCTGCACGGCGTCCGCGTTGTGCGCGAGCGTGGGCGGCACCGGCTGGGTGAGTTGCAGGAACCGCTCCGCCGGCTGCAGCAGCGACGTCGTCGCATCGGGAATCGGCCGCACGACGCGCAGCCGCAACGCGCCCTTCGCGCCGTGCGCACGCGGGTCGCCGTCGACTTCGCCCTCGATCGCCGCATACGCGCCATGCTCGCGCGCCTGGCTCAGCATCAGCGGAGTCGGCAGGTCATCCGGAATCAGCGCGGCGAAATTGCCCGACGCCTGCGCAACGATGTGCAGGTCGGGCGCCGCACCCGAGGCGCCACGGCTCGGCTCGACGATCGTCGCGTCCTGCACGCCGAACTGGTCGCGCAGGCGCAGCAGCGTGAGCGTCGTGCCGTTCGTGTTCGCGTCGACGCTCGCGAGCTGGTCGGACATCAGCCGCGCCTTCGTCTGCAGGTCGGACAGCGACGCATCGAGCATCCCGCGGCCGAGGTTCAGGCCGGCCGTCAGCGCAGTCTCGACGTTCACGTCGAACCACGATTCGATGCTGCGCGACACGAACTGGTACGACACGATGTAGATGATCCCGCCCGGCACCACGCCGACGAGCGCGAAGAACACCGCGAGCTTCGCGAGCAGCCGCGTGCCGAACTTGCCCTTCCTCAGGCGCACGACGATCATCCCGATCAGCCCGAGCACCACCAGCAGGAACACGAGCGCGACGATGATGTTCATCGCGTACAGCCACGAGTAGTAGCGGTCGAAGAATTCCGTGTTCGCGCTCGCGGCCGCAAGCAGCACGAGCAGCAGCAGCGCAGTGAGCGCGACGGTCGACACGATCACGCGAATGAGGAGGCTCTTCCCGCTGGCCGCGCGGCGCACTTTATTTAGCACGTTCGGTCACCGTGAAGTTGAAGCGCTTCCAGTCGGACCCGAGCGTCCAGTCGCGGTTGTTCACCGCGTCGACCTGGAACGGCTTCGGCATCAGCGCCGTATCGAGCTGCATTCGCACCGATGCCGTATAGGTTTCGCCGGCACGCACCTGATTGCGGTCGATCACGTGCCACGACGTGATGTGCCTGACGACCGCGAGCGCATCCTTCAGCGACGGGAAGCCGAGTTGCAGGCCGCCCGTCGACACGCGGTATTCGCGCGTGAGCGGCTGGAACGACAGGCGAATCGTCTGCGACACCGACACCGGCTGCTCGTCGAACCAGTACCAGCGCGCGCGGCCCAGTTCGAAGTCGGTCGTGAAGTAAAGCGGGATGCCCTTGTTGACGGCATCCTCGAGGTTCGGATTCAGCTCGAAATCGAAGCGGGCATCGAGGCTCCAGCCGCTTCCGTCGGCCTGCAGCGACGCGCGCTGCACGGCGATCGATTCGGCGCGCGCCGGCCGGACGACAGTCAGGCACAGCGTCAACGCGACCATCAGGACGGCCGCGAGCCGAAGTGGAAAAAGGTGTTTGATCGTCACCGTTTCTGAAACCGCGCGTAGAAAAATCCGTCGTGATCGGTGTTCTGGTCGAGTGCGCCGGCAGCCCCGCCGTGCACGCCGCCCGGCAGCAGTTGGCCGGGCGCGTCCAATCGTACCGCATCTTCACAGGCCGCTTCAAACCAGCGGGCCTGCAACTCGCCTTCTTCCGGGAAGATCGAACAGGTCACGTAGAGCAGTTCGCCGCCCTGCTTCACGAGCGGCCACAGCGCCGCCAGGATGCGGCGCTGTTCCGCGACGAGCGCGGCGATGTCGGCTTCGCGGCGCAGCCAGCGGATGTCGGGGTGGCGGCGCACGATGCCGGATGCCGAGCACGGCACGTCGGCCAGGATGCGGTCGAACGCACGGCCGTCGTACCACGCGTCAGGCGCGCCCGCGTCGCCGACGCGCACGTCCGCCGTGAGCGACAGGCGCGCGAGGTTCTCGCCGATGCGCGCCGCACGGGCCGCGTCGCTCTCGAGCGCGACGACATCCGCGTCGGCCAGCTCGAGGATATGGCCGGTCTTGCCGCCCGGTGCCGCGCACGCGTCGAGCACGCGCATGCCGTCGCGCACACCGAGCCATTCGGCCGCGAGCTGCGCGCCGGCGTCCTGCACCGACACGACGCCGTCGGCGAAGCCCGGAATGCGGTCGACCGGCAGCGCCGACGCGAGCCGCACCGCATGGCGGCCGATCGCGGTCGCTTCGATGCCGCTGGCGCGCAGCGTGTCGAGATACGCGTCGACGGTCGCGCGGCGCGCGTTCACGCGCAACGTCAGCGGCCCCTGGCGCTCGCCGGCCGCGAGCATCGCCTGCCACGCGTCGGGCCATGCGCGCTTCACCGCATCGACCCACCAGGTACGGTAATTCCAGCGTGCGACCGGATCGCCCTGCATCGCCGCGACGAGCGCGTCGCGCTCGCGCAGGAAACGCCGCAGCACCGCGTTGACCATCCCCTTCGCGAACGCGTATTCGCGCCGCGCGCCGATCACGGTCACGGCCTGGTCGACGACCGTGAACGCCGGATACGCGGCCGTGTCCTCCGGATCGAGCAGCAGCGCGAGCGCGCCGGCGAGCACCGCGTGCACATGCGCGGCCGGCGCCTTGCTGACGAGCTGGCCGATCAGCCAGTCCGCGCTGCCGAGGCGACGCATCGTCCGGTACGCGACGTCCTGCGTCGCGCCGCGCGCCAGCGCCTGCGCGCCGGCGGGCATGTGCGCGAACACCGCGGCGAGTGCCGCCGGCAGCGCCGTACCGCGCCGCACCGCATCGACCGCCTGCGCGGCCGAGTCGAGCGCGAACGCCAGCGAATCGGGCGCGAGGTGCAGCGCGGACAGGCGCGCCGGGCGGCCGGAGGAAGACGGGGCGGAGGAACGGGTTCGTGTCATCGGAGCAAAATCGGCAAACGGGTGCGGCTAGCGGCAGGAACCCTGCAGCCGCGTGGCCGCCGCGATCCCAAACCGCGCATTGTAGCGTGTGGACATGCGGCCCCTTTACGGGACGCGCAAATGAAACACCCCGCAGCGCGAGGCATGCGGGGCGAGGTATCGAGTGCGACGCGACTTAGTCGAAGCGGCCGGTACGCGCCATCTCCATCAGGCGCGCGATGCGCTCCTCGGTCGCCGGGTGCGTGGAGAACAGGTTCTGCAGGCCGCCGCCGTGCAACGGGTTCATGATCATCATCTGCGCGGTGGCCGGATGCGCCTCGGCCGCCTGGAACGGAATACCGGCCGCATAACGATGAATCTTGTCGAGCGCGGTAGCGAGCGACTGCGGATCGCCGGAAATCTGCGCGCCGCCGCGATCGGCCTCGAACTCGCGCGCCCGCGAGATCGCCATCTGGATCAGCGCGCCGGCGATCGGCGCGAGCAGCGCAACCGCAATGCCCGCGATCGGGTTGGCCGGCCGGCCGTTCTCGTCGCGACCGCCGAAGAACATCGCAAAGTTGGCCAGCGCCGAGATCGCGCCCGCCATCGTCGCGGTGATCGTCGAGATCAGGATGTCGCGGTGCTTCACGTGCGCAAGCTCGTGCGCCATCACGCCGCGCATCTCGCGCTCGGACAGCACGCGCAGGATGCCCGTCGTCGCGGCAACGGCCGCGTGCTCGGGGTTGCGGCCCGTGGCGAACGCGTTCGGGGCATCCTCGTTGATCAGGTAGACGCGCGGCATCGGCAGGTTCGCGCGCGTGGCCAGCTCGCGCACCATCCGGTAGAACTGCGGCGCCGTGTTCTCGTCGACTTCCTGCGCGTTGTACATGCGCAGCACCATCTTGTCGGAGAACCAGTACGAGAAGAAATTCATGCCGAGCGCGAACAGCAACGCGATCGTCATGCCGCGCGAACCGCCGATCATGCCGCCGATCACGATGAACAGGGCCGTGATCCCGGCCATCAGCATCGCCGTTTTGACCCAATTGAACATACCCACTCCTTATCCGTCAGGGGACACGCCGCACATCACAGCGCACGGCGGAAAATTGTAAGCGATTCGTTAGATAAGGTCTTGCCGGAAAAATTCAATTTCAGCGTTGCGACGCCGCGAGCCGCAGCCCAAGCCCGACGAACGCGCTGCCGACCGTGCGGTCGAGCCACTTCTTGACGCCCGGCTTGCCGGAAAAGCGCTGCGTGACGCTGCCCGCAACCCATGCGACGACGCCGGTCCAGATGGTGCTCATCACGACGAACACCGCGCCGAGCGCCAGGAACGCCAGCGTCTTGTGCGGGCTGTCGGCCGACACGAACTGCGGGAAGAACGACACGAAGAACAGGACGACCTTCGGGTTCAGCACGTTGGTCCAGAAACCCTGCATGAACAGCTGGCGCAGCGGCTTCGCGGCCGCGGCCTGCGCGGCATCGGCGCCCGCCGGCGCGGCGGCCTGCTTCGTGACGATCATGCGCACGCCGAGGTAGATCAGGTACGCGGCGCCGACCAGCTTGATCACCGTGAACGCGGCGGCCGACGCCGCGAGCAGCGCGGTCAGGCCGAATGCGCAGGCAAGCGCGTGCACGCAGCAGCCGGCCGAGATGCCGAACGCGGACATCAGCCCCGCGCCGCGGCCCTGCGCGACGCTGCGGCCGACGATATACGCGGTATCGGGGCCGGGCGTGACGTTCAGCAGGAAAACCGCGAGTACGAAGAAGCCGAAATGGGTGATGCCAAACATGAAAACCTCGAAACCGGAAAGCGCAGGGAAATTCTACGCGCGCCTGCCGCGCCGCGCGACTCGGCCGTCCGGCCGATTGCGCGCGGCCGGCACGCCGGATCGAATGGCGCTCAGGCCGGGTCGGGCAACGCGAAGCGCTGGCCCGCTGCGAGCGGCGAGCCAGCCAGGAATTCGCGCGCGGGCAGCCGCTTGCCGCCCGGCTTCTGCAGTTGCGTCACGCGCAGCGCGCCGCTGCCGCATGCGACGACCACGCCTTCTGGCGCAGCCTCGACGATCGTGCCGGGCGCCGCGTCGCCACGCGCCGCCACGGGCTCGGCCGCCCACAGCTTGATTGCCGCGCCGTCGAGCGTCGCGACGCCGCCCGGGAACGGGTCGAACGCGCGCACCTGGCGTGCGAGCACGTCGGCCGGCTTGCGCCAGTCGAGCGCCGCCTCGTGCTTGCCGATCTTTTCCGCATAAGTCACGCCGTCGGCCGGCTGCGGGGTGGCAGGCAGCGTGCCGTCGCGCTCGAGCCGCACCAGCGCGTCGACGATCAGCCGCGCGCCGTCGGCGGCCAGCCGGTCGTGCAGCGTCGCGGTCGTATCGTCGGGCGCGATCGCGACGCGTGCTTCCTCGATCATCGCGCCGGTGTCGAGACCGACGTCCATCTGCATCAGCGTGACGCCCGTCTCGGCGTCACCGGCCTCGATCGCCCGGTGGATCGGCGCGGCGCCGCGCCAGCGCGGCAGCAGCGACGCGTGGATGTTGATGCAACCGGCGCGCGGGATGTCGAGCACTTCCTGCGGCAGCAGCAGGCCGTACGCGGCGACCACCATCACGTCGTGCGGGGTCGTGCGCAGCAGCTCGATCGCGTCGGCCGCCTCCGCCGGGTACTTGCCCGCGCGCCGTAGCGACGGCGGCTGCGCGACGGGCATGCCGTGCTCGACGGCATAGCGCTTCACCGCGCTCGCCTGCAGTTTCATCCCGCGCCCTGCGGGGCGGTCGGGCTGGGTGAGCACGAGCGGCACCGGAAAACCGGCCTCGTGGATCGCGGCGAGTGCGGCCGCGGCGAATTCCGGCGTGCCGGCAAAAATCACGCGCAACGTATGGGTCATGACAGCGTTCGGGAGGGCTGGTTGAACGCGCGTCACATCGCGCGTTCGAGTTTCTTCATCTTCGTCTTGATGCGGGTCTGCTTCAGCGGCGACAGGTATTCGACGAACACACGCCCCATCAGGTGATCCATCTCGTGCTGCACGCACACGGCCAGCAGGCCCTCGCAGTCGAGCTCGAAGGTCTCGCCCTGCTCGTTGAGCGCGCGCACGCGCACGTGGTCGGGACGCTCGACTTCGTCGTAGATCCCGGGCACCGACAGGCAGCCCTCCTCATAGACCTGCTTCGCGTCGCTCGACCAGATGAGCTCGGGGTTGATGAACGCGCGCAGCTCGTTCTTCTCCTCGGAGATGTCGATCACGATCACGCGCTCGTGCACGTCGACCTGCGTCGCCGCGAGGCCGATGCCCGGCGCTGCGTACATGGTTTCAGCCATGTCCGCGACGAGCTTGCGGATCCGGTCGTCGACCTGGTCGACGGGCTTGGCGACCTTGTGCAGCCGCTTGTCGGGATAATGAAGAATGTTCAGCAAAGCCATGGTGTTCGGTATTCGGTGGGGCGGCGTGCCGCATCGGCCATCCGGCCGGCTGGCGCCGCCGCCGCGATGCAATGAAGATGAGGCGGACGCGCGGCATATCGATGCAATGCCGCAGGTCGTGCCTCCTGCAATTGGCCGGACGCCCGTGCGCGCGGCCCTGTCGAGTATTTCGGATGATGAAAATTTTATCATGGCGCCACGCTGTCCGCTGGCCGTCGCGTTCGAGGGGAACCTCATGTCGCCGCAAACGCTGACCACCTCCGCGCTGCGCGCCTGGCTACAGCTCGCACATGCGCCGGGGCTCGCCCCCGCCGTGCTGCATGCGCTGCTCGATGCATTCGGCTCGCCGGCGGCGCTGCTGCGCGCGTCCGACGAGGCGATCGCCGCGGCGAGCAGCGCCGCCGCCGCGCGGGCCGTGCGCGCGAGCGAGCGGGATGACCTCGACGCGCGTACCGACGCCACGCTCGCCTGGCTCGATGCGCCGGGCAACGCGATCGTCGCGCTCAACGATCCCGCCTATCCGCCGCGGCTGCGCGACCTGCACGATCCGCCGCCGCTGCTATATGTAAAGGGCCGGCTCGACCTGCTGCACGCACGCGGCCTGGCCGTGGTCGGCAGCCGTCACGCGACGCCGCAAGGGCTCGCCGATGCGACGCGCTTCGCGCACGCGCTGTCCGATGCCGGGCTCGCGATCGTCTCGGGCCTCGCGCTCGGCATCGACGCCGCCGCGCATCGCGGCGGGCTCGACGGCCGCGCGGGCACGATTGCGGTAATCGCGACCGGCGCCGATCTCGTCTATCCGGCGCGGCACCGCACGCTGGCGCACGAGATCGCCGCCCGCGGCGCGATCATGTCGGAATGGCCGCTCGGCACGCCCGCGCGGGCGTCGCATTTCCCGCAGCGCAACCGGCTGATCGCCGCGCTCGCGGCCGGCGCGCTCGTCGTCGAAGCCGCGCCGCGCTCCGGCTCGCTGATCACCGCGCGGGTCGCGAACGAGTTGGGCCGCGACGTGTTCGCGATGCCCGGCTCGATCCACGCGCCGCTCGCGCAGGGCTGCCATGCGCTGATCCGCGACGGCGCGAAGCTCACCGCGACACCGCTCGACGTGCTCGAGGAATACGGGCTGGGCGAACCGGCGGCTCGGGCCAACCACGCCCCGGCGAATTCGGGCCAGAGCCACGATGACGGCGACCCAGGCCACGCCGCCGTGCGCCGCGCGACGGCAGATGCCGTCGATTCCGCCGCCGCGCCCGCCCGCATCGAGGCCGCACCGCCCCCGCTGCCCGACGACCCGGCCCAACATGTCGTATTCGCCGCATTGGGATACGGCCCCGTTACTTACGAGTGGCTCGCCGAGCACAGCGGCCTGGCCGACGACGTACTGCACCGCGCGCTGCTCGCGCTCGAACTGGCCGGCCGGGTCGCGAGCGTCGCCGGCGGACGCTTCGCGCGGCTTGACGCGGCGCCCACCCCGCCCGCGTCCGGCATGCTACATTTCCCCGCATAGGGGCGGCCGTGCCGCCGACGAAACTCAAGGAATACCATGCCCGTGCTGAATCTCGACACCGATGCGGATCGGATCGCCGAGCGCCTCGCCGATCCCGACACGCTGCTGGTCGCCTGCCTGTGCGCCGAATGGTGCGGCACGTGCCGCGACTACCGGACGGCCTTCGAGCAGCTCGCCGACGCGCATCCCGACGCCTGCTTCGCCTGGATCGACATCGAAACCCATGCCGACCGGTTCGACGATCTCGACGTCGAGAATTTCCCGACCATCCTGATCGAGGACACGAACACCGCGCGCTTCTTCGGCACGGTGCTGCCGCACGCGGCGATCGTCGAACGGATGTTGTCCGACCTGAGCGCGGTGCCCGGCGCGCCGCACGCACCGAAATTGCGCAACGTCCTGACCGTCGAGGCGTGAACCGCGCGCCGGCCGCGCGGCTTTTGGCGCCCTTGCGCGTGGCGCCGCGCCGGGCGCTTGCCGCCGGTGCGGCCCCCCTCTATGATGAGCCGCTTTTTGCACGCCGAGCCGCCGTCGCCGCGGCGTGTGCTATAAAGCCGTCGTAAAAGGGACCCACGCCGGCGAACCCGGTCTACCAACACACACCTGTCATGTCCAAAGCACTGATCATTGCGGAAAAGCCTTCTGTCGCGAACGACATCGCGCGCGCTTTGGGCGGCTTTACCAAGCATGACGAATACTTCGAGAGCGACGAATTCGTCCTTTCGTCCGCGGTCGGCCACCTGCTGGAAATCGCCGCCCCGGAAGAGTACGAGGTCAAGCGCGGGAAATGGAGCTTCGCTCATCTGCCCGTCATCCCCCCGCATTTCGACCTTAACCCGATCGCAAAAAGCGAATCGCGCCTGAAGGTCCTTACGAAGCTGATGAAGCGCAAGGACGTCGACCGCCTGATCAACGCATGTGACGCGGGGCGCGAGGGCGAGTTGATTTTCCGCCTGATCGCACAGCATGCGAAGGCGAAGCAGCCGGTCCAGCGTCTGTGGCTGCAGTCGATGACGCCGCAGGCGATCCGCGACGGTTTCGCGAACCTGCGCAGCGATTCGGACATGCAGCCGCTCGCGGATGCCGCGCGTTGCCGCTCGGAAGCCGACTGGCTTGTCGGGATCAACGGCACCCGTGCGATGACCGCGTTCAACAGCAAGGGCGGCGGCTTCTTCCTGACGACCGTCGGTCGCGTTCAGACGCCAACGTTGTCGATCGTCGTCGAACGTGAAGAGAAAATCCGCCGCTTCGTCCCACGCGACTACTGGGAAGTGCGAGCGCAGTTCGTCTGCGCCGGCGGCTTCTACGAAGGCCGGTGGTTTGACCCGAAATTCAAGCGCGACGAACTCGATCCGGAAAAACGCGACTCCCGCCTGTGGAGCCTGCCTGCGGCCGAGACGATCGTCGCCGCGTGCCGCGACCACACGGGCACGGTCTCCGAGGAATCGAAGCCGTCGACGCAATTGTCGCCGCTGCTGTTCGACCTGACGAGCCTGCAGCGTGAAGCGAACGGCCGTTTCGGCTTCTCCGCGAAGAACACGCTCGGCCTCGCGCAGGCGCTGTATGAAAAGCACAAGGTGCTGACCTACCCGCGTACCGATGCGCGCGCGCTGCCGGAAGACTACATTTCGACGGTGCAGTCCACGCTCGAGATGCTCAAGGAGAGCAACAACTATCTGCCGCACGCAAAGCAGGTGCTCGACAAGGGCTGGGTAAAGCCGAACAAGCGGATCTTCGACAACTCGAAGATCAGCGACCACTTTGCGATCATCCCGACGCTGCAGGCGCCGAAGGCGCTGTCCGAGCCCGAGCAGAAGCTGTACGACCTGGTCGTGAAGCGCTTCCTCGCGGTGTTCTTCCCGGCCGCCGAATTCCGCGTCACGACGCGAATCACCGAGGTGGTCGGCCATCACTTCAAGACCGAAGGCAAGGTGCTCGTCGAGCCGGGCTGGCTGCAGGTGTACGGCCGCGACGCCGAAGGCGCGGACGCGAACCTCGTGCCGGTTCAGAAGGACGAGAAGGTGAAGACGGACGAGATCGCTGCAGTCGCGCTCGTGACGAAACCGCCCGCCCGCTACTCGGAAGCCACACTGCTGTCCGCAATGGAAGGCGCGGGCAAGCTGGTTGAGGACGACGAGCTGCGCGAGGCGATGGCCGCGAAAGGGCTCGGCACACCGGCCACGCGTGCGGCGATCATCGAAGGCCTGCTCGGCGAGAAATACCTCGTGCGCGAGGGTCGCGAAATGATCCCGACCGCGAAGGCATTCCAGCTGATGACGCTGCTGCGCGGGCTCGGCGTGAAGGAACTGACCGCGCCCGAGCTCACCGGCGAATGGGAATACAAGCTGTCGCAGATGGAGCGCGGCAACCTCGGGCGCGACGCGTTCATGCAGGAAATCGCCCGCATGACGCAGCAGATCGTCAAGCGCGCGAAGGAATACGATTCCGACACGATCCCCGGCGACTACGCGACGCTCGAGACGCCGTGCCCGAACTGCGGCGGCCAGGTGAAGGAAAACTACCGCCGCTTCGCATGCACGAAGTGCGAGTTCTCGATCTCGAAGATCCCAGGCAGCCGGCAGTTCGAGATCGCGGAAGTCGAGGAGCTGCTGCGGGAGAAGACGATCGGTCCGCTGTCCGGTTTCCGCAGCAAGATGGGCCGTCCGTTCTCGGCGATCCTGAAGCTCTCGTTCGACGACGAAACGAAGAACTACAAGCTCGAGTTCGACTTCGGCCAGGACCAGGGCGGCGAGGAAGGCGAGGCGCCCGACTTCTCCGCGCAGGAGCCGGTCGGCGCGTGCCCGAAGTGCAGCGGCCGCGTGTTCGAGCACGGCATGAGCTATGTGTGCGAGCACTCGGTCGCGAACCCGAAGACCTGCGACTTCCGTTCGGGCAAGGTGATCCTGCAGCAGGAAATCACGCGCGAGCAGATGGCCAAGCTGCTCGCCGACGGCCGCACGGATCTGCTGCCGAACTTCAAGTCGTCGCGCACGGGCCGCAACTTCAAGGCCTTCCTCGTCAAGCAGCCGGACGGCAAGATCGGCTTCGAGTTCGAGAAGAAGGAGCCGAAGGCCGCCGCCGCGAAGAAGACGGCAAAATCGGCGACGAAGGATGCCGAAACCGTAACGGAAGGCGCCGATGAGAAACCGGCACCGGCCCGCAAGACCGCAGCCCGCAAGACGACGACGCGCAAGACGGGCTCTTAACGACCCGGCCGCCGGGGCTTCCCCCGGCGCGTCGCACGCCGGTCAAACGGCGAAAAAAAACGCGGATCGATCACTCGATCCGCGTTTTTTCTTTGGGCCCGCTGTCGGTGCACGGCCGCCGCGCCGTTACAGCGGCGACGGCACCGCGACGCGCGCACGCGTCGAACGCGCGAGGCGCGGCTGCAGGTTCGGGTCGGTCGATTCCGGCTGCTCGGCACGCATCTCGACGCCGATCGGGGCAAGCGTCGCACTCTGTGCGGCCCACTGCTCGCCCATCATTGCGTCGGTCGAGTGGCTGAAATACTCGACGAGGTGGTCGATGAAGGTACGCACCTTCGCGGGCAAATGGCGCCGGCTCGGATAGGCGATGTTGATCTCGACCTGCGGCAGCCGGAAATCCGGCAGCAGCCGCACGAGCGCGCCGCGCGCGATGTCGCTGCCGATCAGGTAGCTCGGCAGGATCGCAACGCCCATCCCGAGCAGCGCGAACTGGCGCAGCATCGCGGTGTTGTTCGCGACGATCACGTTGGTCGGGCGCACGCGCACTTCGCCATCCGGCCCCGTGAATACGCGCTCGTCGCCCCAGTATTCGGTCGGCAGGCTCAGGGCCGGGTGCTCGGCGAGGTGTTCCGGGTGGGTCGGCACGCCGTGCTTTTCCAGATAGCTCGGCGTCGCGCACACGGTCATGCAACCGGTGGTCAGCCGCCGCGTGACGATGCTCGCGCTGCGCATCTGGCGCGTGACGACGATGCCGACGTCGAAACCTTCCTCGACGAGATCGACCTGGCGGTCGACCAGCGTCAGATCCGGCACCACTTTCGGGAAATTCTCCGTGTACGACTGCAGGACGGGCGCAAGGTTGTGCAGGCCGAACACGACCGGCGCAACGATGCGCAACGTGCCGACCGGCTCGTGATTGCGCGCGACGACCATCTGTTCGACATCCTCGAGCTCATCGAGAATCTGGCGCGCCCGCTCCAGATAGACCTGGCCCGACTCCGTCAGCGAAAGGCTGCGCGTGGTGCGGTTCAGCAAACGCGTGCCGAGCCGGCCTTCCAGATCGGCGACGTGACGCGTCGCGACCGCGTTGGAGATATCCATAGCACTCGCGGCCCGCGCGAAACTGCCGAGATCCGCAACCTTGACGAACACGCGCATCGACTGCAAATGATCCATAAACGACTCCTGCCGCTGTTACAACTTCAAAAAGTTGAAGCAAATGCGTAATTCTCCTACGACAGCGGAAATGATGCAGAGTTGCTCAACAAACCCCCGGTTGACGATAAAAATAGTCAAAAATCCTCACCCGTTGCGGATGGATGACCCAATTATTCTGATTGGAGCAACAATTGGGTGAACCTCGTCGGGTTAGCGTCCGAATCAGGAAGGACGTGTTTGATGCGACACAGCAGCGCACGGCGCCGCACCGCACGGAAGCGGCGCCGGATCAGGCCGGCGCCAATTGCGGCGGAGCGTAACAACCTGTTAAAAAGACACCACGAACCACGCCGACGTAGCATCATGTCGGCCCCGGCCGGGCGGGACGGGTGCGCGACGTGCGCCGCCGCCACCGCCGCTTTCAACGCGCGACTCCCGCTGATCATGAAAATTGCCATCCTCGACGACTACCAGGACGCCGTCCGCAAGCTGAACTGCTTCGAGATGCTTGCCGAGCACGACGTGAAGGTCTTCAACAATACGGTGCGCGGCCTGGGACAGCTCGCGAGCCGTCTGGCGGAAGTCGAGGCGCTCGTGCTGATTCGCGAGCGCACGCCGATTTCGTCGCAACTGCTCGCCAAGCTGCCGAACCTGCGGATGATCAGCCAGACCGGCCGCATTTCGAGCCACATCGACCTCGAAGCGTGTACCGACCGCGGCATCGCGGTGCTCGAAGGCACGGGCTCGCCGGTCGCGCCGGCCGAACTGACCTGGGCGCTCGTGATGGCTGCCCAGCGCCGCATTCCGCAATACGTCGCGAACCTGAAGCAGGGCGCATGGCAGCAGTCGGGCCTGAAGACGTCGGCGCTGCCGCCGAACTTCGGCCTCGGCCAGGTGCTGCGCGGCCAGACGCTCGGCATCTGGGGCTACGGCAAGATCGGCCGGCTGGTTGCCGGCTACGGCAAGGCGTTCGGGATGAACGTGTTGATCTGGGGCCGCGAGCATTCGCTCGAGGCCGCACGCGCCGACGGCTACACGGCCGCCGAGAGCCGCGAAGCGCTGTTCGAGCAGAGCGACGTGCTGTCGCTGCACCTGCGGATGCACGACGACACGCGCGGGATCGTCAAGCAGGAAGACCTGATGCGGATGAAGCCGACGTCGTTGCTCGTCAACACGAGCCGCGCGGAACTGCTCGAGGAAAACGCGCTCGTCAACGCGCTGTCGCACAACCGTCCGGGGATGGTCGCGACCGACGTGTTCGAGAGCGAGCCGATCCTGCAGGGCTACAGCCTGCTGCGGATGGAAAACGTGATCTGCACGCCGCACATCGGCTACGTCGAGCGCGAAAGCTACGAGCTCTATTTCAGCGCGGCGTTCCGGAATATCCTCGCGTTCGACCAGGGCGACCTGTCGAGCGTCGTCAACCCGGAAGCGCTGACGCCGCGCCGGGTGCGCTGACCGGCGCGGGCCGCGCTCGCCGCGCGGCCCCGCTGCCGGCTTCCCGCCTTCAGGCGGCCACGCGGCCGCCCGTCATCGCGTCGACGCGCGTGAGGAAATGCTCGCCGTCGCGCAGTCCGAGGTCGTACGCATGCCGCATCTGCGACGGACTCGTGTAATCCCAGCTCGAAATCGGTACCTTGCTCGACGGCTGCACGTACAGCCGCCGCTGGTCGCCGTGCGCGACCGTGAACATCTGCGGGCGCGGATACAGCCGCGTGACGAGCACCAGCACGTCGCCCGGCGATGCATCGAGCGCGCCGACCGGTACATTGTCGACCATCCCGCCGTCGAGCACGGGCCGGCCGCCGCGATGCAGCACCGGTGTGAACGGTGGCGTGCACGACGACTGCAGGATCAGGTCGGCGAGTTCGTCGACGCTCGTACAGGCCTGCGCCCGCACGAACTCGGGCCGAAATCCGAGCGTGCGCCCGAGCGTCGGGTGCAGCGTCTTGCGCAGGTATTTTTCGATGTTGTACGCGACGAGGCCCGCAGCCACCGCGCTGCGTGCGCCGAGCCAGCGCGGCACGTGCGACACGCCGATGCGGATCTCCGGTGCGTCGGCGAGCTGCGCGAACGGCTCGCCGTAGATGTCGAGCAGCGCCTGACGGTAGATCCGGTAATGCGGAAACACGGGCTCGCGGCCAAACAGGTTGCCCCAGTACGCGTTCTTGCGGTTGTGTCGCAGCGCTTCCTCGTAATAGCGCATCACCCACGCGGCGTCGCGCGTATACAGCATGCAGGCGGTCGCCGCGCCGGCCGAGATGCCCGCGATCACGCGCGGGCGCAGGCCGAGCGCGGGCTGCGCGACGTCCCAGAAGCCGGCCTGCCACCAGCAGCGATTGCCACCGCCGGCAAAGACGATCTGATCGAACATCGCGCCGCTCAGCTGACGAGCGCGTAGGTCGACGTCGCGTGAACGGCCATCTTGCCGTCCTCGTCGAACAGCTCGACTTCCCCGAACACGAGGTTGCGGCCCATCCGCAGCACGCGCGCGGTGACGAGCACGTCACCCTTGCGCACCGGCCGCATGAAGTTCGTGTTCAGCGACACGGTGGTCATCGGCCGGAACTCGCCGAGCGCGGCCGAGATCGCGACCACCATCGCCGTGTCGGCGGCGGCCGTGAACACCTGGCCGCAGATGACGCCGCCCGAATGGCGGAATTCGCCGGAAAACGGCAAACGCATCGTGACAGTGTCGTCGCCGATCGATACGGGAACCAGACCCAGCGAGCGGACCCATGGGGCCAGCAGGCGATCCAGCAATTCGCGGACTGCGTTTTCGTCCATCTTCGAATGTCCAGAAAACGTTGCGCGACCGCCGCGCAACGGGTGTGGACGTCATCATACCGGGAGCGCGCCAACTGCGATGACTCGTTACCACGCCGACGGCTTCCGTTGCCGTGACGAAATATTTTCAGGAAATTTGGTGAAAGGGCTTGCCAAGCCCAAAATGCTCGTGCATAATCTTTCTTCTGTTGGGGGCGTTAGCTCAGTTGGTAGAGCAGCGGACTCTTAATCCGTAGGTCGAGTGTTCGAGTCACTCACGCCCCACCAGGAATTCCAAAGGCCGGTCAGCGCAAGCTGACCGGCCTTTTTCATTTTCCGGCTCCGCCCGGCCTCTGTCTCGTCACGGCAGGCAATCGCATACATGCCTCGCCCGTACACTTTCCGCTAGAATCGTCCGACAAATATCACACGACCGGCCCGGCGAACACCGTCTCGCCGCCGGCACTGAGAGAGCATGGGGCGCCAGATATGGAATCATGTGAACGAGACGCGGCCATTCAGAGGGCATGGTCACGCCGACAGCGGCGCGCAGATCGAATCGCGCGATCCCCCCGATCGCATCCGGCCCCGTCGTACGACGCGCGCAGCGGATTCGGTCATGCCGCGTAGGGACGCGTTCGTCGCGCTCGCGCTCGGCGTTGCGCTGCTCGTGCTCTCGGCCGTTTTCGCCGTCACCGCCAGCGGCGTGGCCGACGATCTGGTCCGGGCGCCGGGCACGGTCGTGCGTATCGTGCAGGACAGCGACGCGATGCGTGCATACCGCCCGATCGTCGCCTATCTCGGCAACGACGGGCGCCGCCGCGAAGTCGCCGGCAATACCGCATCGACCACACCCGCGTACGACATCGGCCAAAACGTCGACGTCCTGCTCGATCCCGCCCATCCCGACCGCCCCGCACTGATCGACGATTTCTCGCAACGCTGGTTTCCGATCGCGGTGCCGGCGCTGCTCGCGGTCGTGTCGCTCACGATCGGCGGCCTGCTGCACGCGAACGAGCGCCGCAACCGGCACGCCGACGCCCTGTCTGCGCCGGCCGCGCGCAAGCCGGTGCGGCGCTGCTGGGACATCGCGATCGTGCTGATTCTGATCGCAATCGGCACCGGCTTCCTGGCGGGCGCCGGCGCAGCCGGCTTGCGCCAGTGGCTGCTCGCCCGTCATTACACACACTCCACCGGCCACGTCGTCGAGATCGCCGAAACCGCACACTCGCCCCGCGCCCGCACGTCGCTCTATTCGGCAATCGTCGCGTTCACGACCGACAGCGGCCGCCGGGTCACGTTCGCACAAGGCTCGGCTTCATCGCATCCCGGGCTGTACGAAGGCGAGATCGTCAACGTGCTGTACGACCCCGTCACGCCCGAGCGCGCGGTCATCGACCGGTTCTGGGATCGCTGGGGGCTCACGGCGATCCTGTTCGCGATCGGCACGCCGTTCCTTGCGGCCGGACTGTTCGCGGCCGCGACACTGTGGCCCGAGCATCGGCCGCACGAAATCACTGAGTGACGGATACGCGGCGCGGCTGCCGCTTCAGCGCTCCCTGAAGGCCTCCACCTTCGCGCGATTTCCGCACGTTCGCATGTCGCACCAGCGTCGCCCGACGCCGCGCCCGCGATCGACGAAGAACCACGTACAGCGGCCGCACTGCCGCACGCGCGCGAAATCGTCGCTGCGCAGCAGCTGCTCGAACCCGAGCGCGGCCGCATCGACCCAGCGCGACGCGGCGCGCGCGTCCGGTCGCCATGCGAAGCGGCCGTCGACCGCGTCGAACGCACTGCGCCCGATCGCATCGCGAATCGCCGCGGCGAGCCGGTCCGCCGCGCGCGCGCCGGCGCTGCCGCCGTCCGCAGCCGTCAGGTGCGAGAGCGCGGCATACGCATCCTCGCGAAAGCCATGCAGCGCGGCCAATTCGTCGGCGCCGTCCTGCCGTGCATGACGCAGAAACCGCGCCAGATCGGCCTGCGCCAGCAATCCCGCGCTCCCTGCCCAGGCACGCACGGTCGGCCAGTCGATGAGCTTGTCCGCGTCGCGCGTCTTGACCGTATCGGCCACGGTGTTCAGGAAGTCGAGCGCCGGATGGCCGCCGACGAAATCGGCCGCGCCCCATTCGTGCGCCGGTCGCGCAGGCTCGTGTCGAGTAACCATTTATTTCCGCCTATAGGTTTCACATCCGGACAAACCGGCGTAACCTGTTAACAACCAAAACAGGTTAGCACGGAGACGCCGATGCTCGAACTTGGCAACCGCTTCAGTTTCGAAGGCCACCGGATCGCGTGGGGAACACTCGGTGAAGGGCCGCCGCTCGTGCTTGTGCACGGCACGCCGTTTTCGTCGCAGGTGTGGCGCCGGATCGCGCCGTGGCTCGCGCGGCGTCATCGCGTGTTCTTCTACGACCTGCTCGGCTACGGCCAGTCGGACATGCCGGACACGGACGTGTCACTCGGCCGGCAGAACGTGCTGTTCGGCGCGATGCTGGACGAATGGAAGATTGCGCGTCCGCGCGTGCTCGCGCACGACTACGGCGGCGCAACCGTGCTGCGCGCGCATTTCCTCGACGGCATCGCGTATTCGGACCTGACACTCGTGAACCCGGTCGCGATCGCGCCGCAGGGCTCGCCGTTCGTGCGACACGTCGCGCAGCACGAAGCCGCGTTCGCCGGGCTGCCGGCGTACGCGCATCACGCGCTCGTGTCGGCCTATATCGGCCATGCAGTCGCGCGGCCGTTGAGCGACGACGTGCTGTCGATCTACCGCTCGCCCTGGCTCACGCCGGCCGGCCAATCCGCGTTCTACCGACAGATCGCGCAGATGCGCCAGCGCTACATCGAGGAAGCAGAGGCCCGCTACGCGCCGCCGGACTTTCCGGTGCGCATCGTGTGGGGCGAGGACGACGGGTGGATTCCGCTCGAGCAGGGGCAGGCGCTCGCCGACCGCATCGCAGGCGGCAAGCTGATTCGCGTGCCGCACGCGGGCCACCTCGTTCAGGAGGACGCGCCGGAAGCGATCGTCGCGGCCGTGCTCGACGGGCACGGGCAGGATTGAGCCGCCTCGGCCGCCGCGCCGCGTCGCGTCGTGCGTCAGAATGCCGGCACGCCTTGCGCGAGCGTCGCGACGAACTTCGCGGTGCGCGGGTCGCGCGGCCGGCCGAACAGCTCGCGTGATGCCCTTGCCTCGACGACCCGGCCATCCGCGAGAAACACCGCATCGTGCGCGACCGACGCGGCCAGGCGCAGGTCGTGCGTGGCCATCAGCATCGTCGTGCCTTCACGCGCGAGCTGGCGCAGCACGTCGACGACTTCGACCGACAGCTCGGGATCGAGCGCCGACGTCGGCTCGTCGCAGAGCAGCACCTCCGGCGACGGCGCGAGCGCGCGCGCGATGGCGACGCGCTGCTGCTGGCCACCCGACAGCGTCGCGGGCCACGCATCGGCCTTGTCCGCGATGCCAACTTTGTCGAGCAACGCGAGCGCCCGCTGGCGCGCCTGCTCGCGCGGCCAGCGCTGCACGGTCACGAGCCCTTCCATCACGTTCTGCACGACGCTCAGGTGCGGGAACAACTGGAAGTTCTGAAACACCATGCCGGTCTGCCGGCGCACCGCGAACACGGCATCGCGCGACGGCCGATGGCCGGCCGCGAAGTCGATGCGCGCATCGCCGACCGTGAGCGCACCCGTCTCCGGCACTTCGAGCAGGTTCACGCAGCGCAGCAGCGTGCTCTTGCCGCTGCCGGACGGGCCGATCAGCGCGGTCACGCTGCCCGGCCGCAACGCGAGGTCGATCGCGGTCAGCACGCGATGCCCGCCGAACGACTTGTCGATGCGCTCGAGACGGATCATCGCAACTCCGCGTGGAACAGCGCGTGACGGCCGAACCGGAGCTCGAGGCGACGTTGCAGTGTCGAGAGCACGGAGCTGAACAGCAGATAGATCAGCGCGGCTTCGGTATAGAGGATCAGCGGCTCGTAGGTGACGGCCGCGATGCGCTGCGCGGCCTGGAAGATCTCGGGCACGGTCAGCACGGCCGCGAGCGAGGTGTCCTTCACGAGCGATATGAACGAATTCGACAGCGCGGGCAGCGCGACGCGCGCGGCCTGCGGCAGGATCGCGCGACGCAGCGCCTGCGCGCGCGTCATCGCCATCGAGTACGCGGCTTCCCACTGCCCCTTCGGGATCGACTCGATCACGCCGCGGATCACCTCGGCGTTGTACGCGCCGACGTTCAGCGAGAAGCCGATCACGGCGGCGGTCAGCGGGTCGAGCACGATGCCGACGCTCGGCAACCCGTAGAAGATCACGAACAGCTGCACGAGCAACGGCGAACCCCGAAACAGCCAGATGTAGAAGCGTACGCCGGCCTGCGCCCAGCGCGGCCCGAACAGGCGCGCGAGCGCCGCGCCGAACGCGAGCAGCAGGCCGATCGCGAACGATGCGAGCGTGAGCGGAACCGTGAACACGAGCCCCGCAACCAGCAGGGGCCGCAGCGATTCCGCCATCAGGTGCAGCCAGGACGGCATCGTTCAGCCTCGCATCACGGCTGCGACACGTCGCGGCCGAAGTACTTCTGCGAGATCTTCGCGTAGGTGCCGTCGGCCTTGATGTCCGCGAGCGCCCGGTCGACCGCGGCCACCAGCGCCGGGCTGCCCTTGCGCAGCAGCACGCCCGATGCATCGCCGGCGCCGGTCGTGTCGGTCGCCGCGATCTTCAGTTTCGCGTCGGGCTTGTGCTTGCGGAAATCGAGGTACGACAGCGAATCGTTGATGGTCGCGTCGACGCGACCCGAGCTCAGCAGGTCGATCGATTCGTTGAAGCCCTGCACAGGCACCACGTCCGCGCCGTGCGCGGCCGCGAGCTTGCCGAAATTGCTGGTCAGCGTATTCGCCGATTTCTTGCCCTTCAGGTCGTCGAACGAGCGGATCGACGTGTTGTCCGCGCGCACGATCAGCACCGCGTGCGACGTGATGTACGGCGTCGAGAATGCGTACTTCGCCTTGCGCGCATCGGTGATCGACACTTCGTTGACGACTGCGTCGTAGCGGTTCACGTCGAGGCCCGCGATCAGCCCGTCCCACTTGCCTTCGACGAACTCCGCCTTCACGCCGAGACGCTGCGCGATCGCGCTCGCGATGTCGACGTCGAAGCCCGTCAGCTTGCCCGTCGCGTCGTGATACGTGAACGGTGCATAGGTGCCTTCGGTGCCGACCCGGAACACGCCGGCCGACTTGATCTGCGACAGGTCGTCGGCAGCCAGCGCGCTCGTGACGGCCGAGGCCTGCAGCAATGCGACGATCAGGATGGAGCGTAGGAATTTCATAGTGCGGACCCCGAACGATGGAAGGGAGTGAACCCGCCGGCCCGAGCGGCCGCGCGAGAGGTCCGCAAATTCTACCGACGCGTCGAGGCCCGGCAAAAACGCAAATCGGCTAACGATATGAGCGCGTCGAATAACGCGCCGGCCAGCCTCGCCCATCCCTCAGACGAATCCGTCGCGATGCAGCGCGGCGATTGTCCGACGATTCGTTACCGGCGGTTACAGAAGCGACACCGCGGTATCACCTGTTCGGCATGCGCTACGTACCATGAACACAGGTGAACCTATTGCTCGCGGGCCTTGCCCCCCACGAACGGAGTGAACGGCAAATGAAACGCATCGTGTTGTCCAGTGCCCTCGGCATCGCGGCCGCCTGCCTGTCGGCAAGCGCGTTCGCGCACGCCGACATCGGCGTGTATTTCGGCGTGCCGGGGCCGGTGATCGAGGCGCCGCCGCCTGTCTACTACCCGCCGCCGCCCGTCGTGTACGAGCCGGCGCCCGCCTATTACGCCCCGTACTACGGCGAATATCGCTACCGCCGCTACCGGCACGACAACGGCTGGCATCGCGGCTGGCGACATCACCACGACGACGACGACGATTGACCGTCGCCTGGCGGCCGTCGCGGCCGCATCCCGTCGGGGGACAATCCACGCGCCGGCCTTCGAGCCGGCGCGTCCGCATCACACGCCACTTACCATGGCAGCGAATAGGTCTTCGTGTTCGTGAAGCTCTTCATCGCTTCCTGCACGCCCTCCTTGTAGCCGAGACCCGAATCCTTCACGCCGCCGAACGGCGTCAGTTCGAGCCGGTAGCCCGGCACTTCGCGCACGTTCACGCTGCCGACTTCGAGCTCGGTGATGAAGCGCGTGATGCTGTCGAAGCGGTTCGTGCAGACCGACGATGACAACGCATAGTCGGTGCTGTTCGACATCCGGATCGCCTCGTCGATGTCGCGAAAGCGCATGATCGGCGACACCGGCCCGAACGTCTCGTACTTCACGAGCGGCATGTCGGGTGTCACGCGATCGATGACCGTCGGCGAATACAGCGCGCCGTCGCGTACGTTGCCGACCAGCAATCGTGCCCCACGCGCAATCGCGTCGTTCACCTGCTGCTCGCAGAACTTCGCGGCCGCTTCGTCGATCACCGTACCCATGTCGACCGACGGGTCGGCCGGGTTTCCGTACGCCCACGCGCGGGTTTTCTCGACGACCAGCTCGGTGAAGCGGTCGGCCACGGCCTCGTGCACGAGCATCCGCTTGATCGCCGTGCAGCGCTGCCCCGAGTTCTTGTACGAGCCCGATACGGCGAGCGTGCTCGCCTCGTCGAGATCGGCATCCTCCATCACGATGATCGGATCGTTGCCGCCGAGCTCGAGCACCGCGCGCCGGTAGCCCATCCGCGACGCGATCGACTTGCCGATCGATACGCCGCCGGTGAACGTGATCAGGTCGATCGCCGGGTTCGTGACCAGCTCGTCCGCGATGTCCTTCGGGTCGCCGGTAATCACCTGCAGCATCTGCGGCGGCAGGCCGGCTTCATAGAGGATGTCGGCGAACAGGTAGCACGACAGCGGCACCTTCTCCGACGGCTTCACGACGATCCGGTTGTTGGTCGCGACCGACGGCACGACCTTGTGCGCGACCTGGTTCATCGGATGGTTGAACGGCGTGATCGCGGAAATCACGCCGAGCAGTGGCTCGCGCTGCGTGTACACGCGGCGCTTCTTGCCGTGCGGCGTCAGATCGCACGAGAAGATCTGCCCGTCGTCCTTCAGCACTTCGCCCGCGCCGAACGTGAGCACGTCGGCCACGCGCCCGGCTTCATAGGTCGAATCCTTGATGCACAACCCGGCCTCGGCCGTGATCAGCGCGGCGATCTCGGCGGTGCGCGCGCGCACGATGTCGGCCGCGCGGCGCAGGATCGCCGCACGCTCGTGCCGCGTGAGCGACGGCCGGTACGCACGCGCAACCGCGAACGCGCGGCGCACGTCGTCGAGCGTCGCCTTCGGGACGGTGCCGACCAGCGCGCCGTCGTACGGGTTGCGCACCTCGATCACCGCGTCGCGATAGATCCTTTCACCATCGATTCGCAGTGCTTCACGATAAAGTGCGCGGACTTCCGTCGATGCTGCAATGGCGTTCATGAGTGTCTCCCTGGCGGATGCGTCCGCGTCACTGCAGATGGTTGAGCGCGATATCGATGATGTCGAAGTTGCGCAGCCGCGCGCGCCCCGTGACGTCAGTCGCGACCGGCTTGCTGAAGATCAGCGGCACGATCTGCTCGGAGATCCCGCCGTGCGAGCGCAGCGGCACGTCGAGGCCCGACAGGTCGTGCTTGATGCGGCGCGTGCCGAGCACGACGTCCTGCTTCGAGATCACGATCAGGTCGCCCATCCGGTCGGGCGGCAGCTCGAAGCGCGCGCAACCTTCGGCGCCGGTCAGCACGACCTCGATGCCGTCCACCGCGGCGAGTCGCGCGCGCAGCGCGTCGGTATCGGCGTCATCCGGCACATAGACGGTCGCGAACGAACCGAGCGCGCCGTGGTGCACGACGTACGGATCGGTGATCGGCAGGATCACGCGCGCTGCGTCGTGGCCGAGCCATTCATCGAACAGCTCCTGCAGGTAGATCACGTTCGGCTCGCCGGTTTCACCGTCGTGCTTCGCGTTCATCCCGTGGTCGGCCGTGATCGCGACGATCGCGCCGAGTTCGTCGAGCCGCTTCAGGTACGTGTCCATCATCTGGTAGAACGCGTTCGCACCGTCGGTGCCCGGTGCGCACTTGTGCTGCACGTAGTCGGTCGTCGACAGGTACATCAGGTCGATCGGACGCGTCTCGAGCAGGCGCACGCCGGCCGCGAACACGAATTCCGACAGGTCCGCGCTGTACACGCTCGGCACCGGCTTGCCGACCAGCTCGAGCACGTCGTCGATGCCGTTTTCCTCGATGCTCGCTTCATCGGCCTTCTCCGACGAGAAGCAGATGCCCTTGAGCCCCTTGCCGAGCAGGCGGCGCAGCTTGTCCTTCGCAGTGACGACCGCGACGCGCGCGCCCTGCTCCGCGAAGGTCGCGAGCACGGTGGGCGCGACGAGGTACTTCGGATCGTTCATCAGCACCTCGGCACCGGTGTCGCGATCGTAGAAGTAGTTGCCGCTTATCCCGTGGATCGCCGGCGGCACGCCGGTAACAATCGACAGGTTGTTCGGGTTCGTGAAGCTCGGCACCACGCACTCGCCCTTGAGCGCCGTGCCCGGCTTCAGCAGCGTGCGCAGGAACGGCGCGACGCCGGCCTCGGCCGCCATCTCGAGATATTCATAGGCGCAGCCGTCGACGCAGACGACCACCACGGGGCGGCTCATCCAGTTGTAGCGGCGGCCGTTCACTTCCACGGATACAGGCGTTTCAGTCATGACGTTCAGTCCTTTCGGTTCGAAGGGGGTTGAGCTGTCGGCGCCCGCGCCGCGCCGAGGAGGTGTTTTCCATGCTTGACATTAAAATTGATGATTTGTAGATTGTCAACAACATGCAAATAACAGAAAGCAAAATACGGAAGCACGAGGAAGCACAAAGAGGGCTGGTCTCCACTCATCCGCCGCGTGCCGCGGCGCCACAGTCAAGGGGTCTGAAGATGAACGAAGTGCCGGTACACAAGCGTTTCAATGGATGGGCGACGGGCGCGGCCCGTGTCGCGCTGGCTGCCGCGGTCGCGCTCGGTGCGGCCCAGGCGGCGCACGCGAAGACGTCGCTGCTCGTCTACACCGCGCTGGAAGACGAGGCGATGAAGCCCTACAAGGACGCGTTCGAGAAAGCGAACCCCGACATCGAGATCCGCTGGGTGCGCGACTCGACCGGCTCGGTCACCGCGAAGCTGCTCGCGGAAAAGAACAATCCGCGCGCGGACGTCGTGCTCGGCCTCGCCGCATCGAGCCTCACGCTGCTTGACCTGCAGGGGATGCTGATGCCGTACTCGCCGAAGGACTTCGACCAGCTCACGCGCAAGTACAGCGACGCGAACACGCCGCCGCACTGGGTCGGCATGGACGTGTGGGGCGCGACGATCTGCTACAACCGCGTCGCCGCACAGGCCAAGAACATTCCGAAGCCGACGTCGTGGGAAGACCTGACGAAGCCGGTCTACAAGGGCGCGATCGTGATGCCGAGCCCGGTGTCGTCGGGTACCGGCTATCTCGACGTGACTGCCTGGCTGCAAACCTTCGGCGACGACAAGGGCTGGAAATTCATGGACGCGCTCGACAAGAACGTCGCGCAGTACGTGCACTCGGGCTCGAAGCCGTGCACGCTCGCCGGCACCGGTGAATTCCCGATCGGCATCTCGTTCGAGTTCCGCGGCCACGAGCTGCAGGCGCAGGGCGCGCCGATCGACCTGGTGTTCCCGAAGGAAGGGCTCGGCTGGGACATGGAAGGCACGGCGATCATGAAGACGACCAAGCAGCCTGACGCCGCGAAGAAGCTCGCCGACTTCATGGCCAGCAAGGACGCGAACCAGATCACCGCACGCTGGTGGGCGATCGTCGCGTACCCGGGCGTCGCGCGCAAGCTGGCCGGCATCCCCGACAACTATGCGGACCTGCTCGTGAAGAACGATTTCGTGTGGTCCGCGAAGAACCGTCAATCGATCCTCGATACCTGGCAGAAGCGCTACGGGGCGAAAGCCCAGCAGTAACGCCGCAACCGGCAGCGGGGCCGCGCCACGCGCCGCCCCGCATCCCTTTCCATCGTCGTATCCGGCCCGCGTCCGGGCCGCCCGCAGCGTGGAGGCGTGCATGGCACCCTATCTGAGCGTAGAACGCATCGAAAAGCGGTACAACGACACACAGGTCCTCACCGACATCAACCTGAGCGTGATGAAGGGCGAGATGATCTGCTTCCTGGGGCCGTCCGGCTGCGGGAAAACCACGCTGCTGCGGATCATCGCGGGGCTCGAGACGCAAAACGCCGGCCACATCACGCAGGACGGCCGCGACATCTCGCGGCTGCCGCCGCAACTGCGCGACTACGGGATCGTGTTCCAGTCGTATGCGCTGTTTCCGAACCTCACCGTCTTCGACAACGTCGCGTACGGGCTGGTGAACCGCAGGATGAAGCGCGACGCGATCCACGAGCGCGTGCATACGCTGCTCGCGCTGGTCGGCCTGCCCGACAGCCATCGCAAGCATCCGGGCCAGTTGTCCGGCGGCCAGCAGCAGCGTATCGCGCTGGCGCGCGCGCTCGCGACATCGCCGGGCCTGCTGCTGCTCGACGAGCCGCTGTCGGCGCTCGACGCGCGCGTGCGCGTGCGGCTGCGCCAGGAAATCCGCGCGCTGCAGCAGCGGCTCGGCGTGACGACGATCATGGTCACGCACGACCAGGAAGAAGCGCTGTCGATGGCCGACCGCATCGTCGTGATGAACCACGGCGTGATCGAGCAGATCGGCACGCCGCTCGAAATCTACCGGCAGCCCGCGTCGCCGTTCGTCGCGGACTTCATCGGCCGGGTCAACACGATCCCCGCCGAAGTCGCGCAGGACGGCACGCTGCGGGCGGGCGGCGTCGGCTTCGACTGCCGCCACGGCACCGCCCGCCCGGCCCAGGGCGCGGCGGTATCGGTCTACGTGCGGCCCGAGGACCTGCGCATCCGCGTGCCGGGCGAGACGGCCGACAACGTGCTGGCCGGCCGCGTCGAGAAGCTCGAGTTCCTCGGCGCGTTCTGCCGCGTGAGCTTCCGGATCGACGGACTCGACGGCCAGGAGATCGTCGCCGATCTGTCGTATCACGACGTCGACCGCACCGGCGTGCAGGCCGGCGCACGCATCGACCTCGCGCTCGATCGCGAGCATGTCCGCGTGTTCCCGAGCGCGAAGGAGCGACTGCAATGAGCACCGTCCTGACCGAGCGCCGCCGCGGCGCCCCCGCCCCCGCCGACGTGCGGCAGATCACCCACTGGCACGACCGCCTCGCGCAGCTCGCGCTCGTCGCGATGGCCGCGCTGATGTCGCTGTTCCTGCTGCTGCCGCTCGCGCTCGTCGTGCAGAAATGCTTCGTCGACGCGGACGGGCGTTTCGTCGGCGCGCACAACTTCGTCGAGTATCTCGAAGACAGCGGCGTGCTGCGCTCGATGCTGCATTCGCTGACGGTCGGCGCGCTCGTCACGACGATCGTCGTGCCGATGGCGTTCACCTTCGCGTATGCGCTGACGCGCTCGTGCATGCCGCTGAAGAACGCCGCGCGCACGATCGCGCTGCTGCCGCTGCTCGCGCCGACGCTGCTGTCGGCCGTGTCGTTCATCTACTGGTTCGGTAACGCGGGGCTGCTCAAGCCGCTGCTGCACGGCCACTCGATCTACGGGCTGCCAGGCATCGTGCTGAGCATGGTGTACGCATCGTTCCCGCACGTGCTGATGATCCTCGTCACCGCGCTGTCGCTCGCGGACGGCCGGCTCTACGAGGCCGCCGACGCGATGGGCACGAGCCGCATGCGCAAGTTCTTCACGATCACGCTGCCCGGCGCGAAATACGGGCTGATCAGCGCGACGATGGTGGCGTTCACCATGTGCATCAACGACTTCGGCGTGCCGGTGGTAATCGGCGGCTCGTACAACGTGCTGTCGACCGACATCTACAAGCTGATCATCGGGCTGCAGGACTTCAACCGCAGCGCGGTCGTGAGCCTGATGCTGCTGTGCCCGGCCCTCGTCGCGTTCGGCGTCGACTTCTTCATCCGCCGCCGCCAGCAGTCGCAGCTCGGCGCACGCTCGACGCCTTACCAGCCGAAGCCGTCGCGCGGCTTCGACGCCGCGATGCTCGCGTACTGCGCGCTGGTGTGCGCATTCTTCATCGCGGTGGTCGGCATCTCGGTGTTCGCGTCGTTCGTGAAGTTCTGGCCGTACCAGATGAGCCTCGGGCTGCAGCACTACCGGATGGGGCTGATCGGGGCCGGCATCTTCGACGCGTACAAGAACAGCCTGCGGATGGCCGCGACCGTCGCGCTCGGCGGCACGATCGTCGTGTTCGGCGGCGCCTACCTGATCGAGAAGACCCGCGGCGCGCGCTGGCTGCGCGGCTTCATCAGCCTGTGCGCGATCCTGCCGATGGGCGTGCCCGGCCTCGTGCTCGGCATCAGCTACATCTTCCTGTTCAATGCGCCCGGCAATCCGCTGAACGGGCTGTACGGGTCGCTGTGGCTGCTCGCGATCGTCACGGTCGTCCACTACTACGCGTCGAGCCACCTGACCGCCGTCACCGCGCTGCGGCAGATCGACAGCGAGTTCGAGGCCGTGTCGGCGTCGCTGAAGGTGCCGTTCTACAAGACCTTCCTGCGCGTGACCGTGCCCGTGTGCCTGCCCGCGATCCTGCTGATCGCGCGCTACCTGTTCGTCAACGGGATGACGACCGTGTCGGCCGTCGCGTTCCTGTACTCGCCGGACACCCAGCCCGCCTCGGTCGCGATCCTGAACCTCGACGACGCGGGCCAGATGGGCCCGGCCGCCGCGATGGCGACGCTGGTGCTCGCGACCTCGTCGTTCGCCTGCGTGCTGTTCGCGTGCATCTCGCACCGCCTGTTGCGCCGCACGCAGGCCTGGCGCAACCCGCATCGCCGTTGATCCTTTAGCCGCATTCACGTGACGTCCCGACTTCATCCAGGAGACACCATGACGCTCGCCACCCAGCCCATCCTGCTCACCCCCGGCCCCCTGACGACCTCGGACCGCACGCGCGACGCGATGCTGCGCGACTGGGGTTCGTGGGACGGCGACTTCAACGCGATCACCGCGCGGCTGCGCGAACGGCTGCTGCAGATCGTGCACGGCGAAGGCACGCACGAATGCGTGCCGTTGCAGGGCAGCGGCACGTTCTCGGTCGAGGCCGCGATCGGCACGCTCGTGCCGCGCGACGGCCACGTGCTCGTGCCGAACAACGGCGCGTATTGCCAGCGCCTCGCGAAGATCTGCCGCGTGCTCGGCCGCCGGCTCACGACGATCGACTACAGCGAGGATCGCCGCGTCGATCCGGCCGACGTCGAGCGCGCGCTCGCCGCAGATCCGACCATCACGCACGTCGCGCTCGTGCACTGCGAAACCGGCGCCGGCGTGCTGAACCCGCTGCACGACGTCGCGCAGGTGGTCGCGCAGCACGGCCGCGGGCTGATCGTCGACGCGATGAGCTCGTTCGGCGCGATCGAGATCGACGCGCGCACGACGCCGTTCGACGCGGTGATCGCCGCGTCCGGCAAGTGCCTCGAGGGCGTGCCGGGGCTCGGCTTCGTGATCGCGAAGCGCACCACGCTCGAACGCTGCGAAGGCAACAGCCACTCGCTCGCGATGGACCTGTACGACCAGTGGGTCTACATGCAGCGCACGACACAGTGGCGCTTCACGCCGCCGACGCACGTGGTCGCGGCACTCGATGCGGCCGTCGCGCAATACGTCGACGAAGGCGGGCTCGCCGCACGCGGCGGCCGCTACCAGCGCAACTATCGCGCGCTGATCGACGGGATGCGTGCGCTCGGCTTCCGGCCGTTCCTCGATCCGGCAATCCAGGCGCCGATCATCGTCACGTTCCATGCGCCCGACGATCCGAACTACGACTTCAAGCGGTTTTATCAGGAGGTCAAAAAGCGCGGCTACATTCTGTATCCGGGCAAGCTGACCGAAGTCGACACGTTCCGCGTCGGCTGCATCGGCCACTTCGGCGAAGCCGGCATTCCAGGCGCCGTCGCCGCGATCGCCGACACGCTGAAGGCGATGGGCGTGCACCGCGTGTCCGCCGAAGCGGCGGCCTGACGCGATGCACCGGGCCGCACCGCGGCGCGCGGCCCACCGCCGCGCGTCGCCGTGCGGCGGTTTCGTTTTCTTTTTTCCCGCTGTGCGCGGCACGGCGCCCGACCCTTACCGGCACGACATCCGATGCGACCCTTCTGGATCGAACAAGCCCTGTTCAACGACGGCGATCTCGCCCCCGCGCTGCAGGGCGCAACCCAGGCCGACGTCTGTATCGTCGGCGGCGGCTTCACGGGGCTCTGGACCGCGATCCAGGCAAAGCAGCAGAACCCGGCGCTCGACATCGCGATCGTCGAAGCCGACCTGTGCGGCGCCGGCGCGAGCGGACGCAATGGCGGCTGCCTGCTCACGTGGTCCGCGAAATTCCTGACGCTGCGGCGCCTGTTCGGCGAAGCGGAGGCGATCCGCCTCGTGAAGGCGTCGGAAGCGGCCGTCCAGCACATCGCCGATTTCTGCCGCGCGCACGGCATCGACGCCGAACTTCGGCTCGACGGCACGCTGTACACGGCGACGTCGCGCGCGCAGGTCGGCACGCTCGCGCCGGTGCTCGACGCGCTCGCCGCGTGCGGCATCCACAGCTACGAGCCGCTGCCGGCCGCCGAAGTCGCGCGCCGCTCGGGTTCCGCACGCAATCTCGACGGCGTGTACTCGCCGATCGCCGCGACCGTGCATCCGGGCAAGCTCGTGCGCGGGCTGCGCCGCGTCGCGCTCGACATGGGGATCCGGATCTACGAGCGCACGCCGCTCGTCGACTTCACGCCGGGGCAACCGGCCGTCGTGCTCACGCCGTCCGGCAGCGTGCGCGCGAACAAGCTGGTATTCGCGATCAACGCGTGGATGGCGAGCCGCTTCCCGCAGTTCGAACGCACGATCGCGGTCGTGTCGAGCGACATGGTCATCACCGAGAAATGCCCGGAACTGCTCGAGCGGACCGGACTCGTGGACGGCGTGTCGGTGCTCGATTCGCGGATCTTCGTGTACTACTACCGCACGACCGCCGACGGCCGGCTGATGCTCGGCAAGGGCGGCAACACGTTCTCGTGGCGCAGCCGCATCGCGCCCGTGTTCGACCGGCGCTCGCCCTACGAGGCGCAGCTCACGCAGAGCCTGCGCGACTTCTTCCCGTCGCTCGCGGGCGTGCCGGTCACCGCGAGCTGGAACGGGCCGTCGGACCGCTCGGTGACGGGCTTCCCGTTCTTCGGCCGCCTCGACGACGCGCCGAACGTGTTCTACGGCTTCGGCTATTCGGGCAACGGCGTCGGGCCGACCTACATGGGCGGGCAGATCCTGTCATCGCTCGTGCTGGGCCTGGACAATGCGTGGACGCGCAGCCCGATCGTGCGCGGCCCGCTCGGCCATTTCCCGCCGGAGCCGATCCGTTATGTCGGCGCGCATGTCGTGCGCAATGCGATCCGCCGCAAGGAGCGTGCGGAAGACGAGAGCCGGCAGCCGTCGGTCGTCGATACGTGGCTCGCGAAGTTTGCGAGCGCGGCCGGAAAGGCCGACAAGGCGTGACGATGCGTTGACCGGAAGACGCAACGAAAAAGGGACGCTGCGAAGCGTCCCTTTGCGTTTGCGTAGCAGCCCGCGCGGGCGCTGCCGGTGCTCACACGCGCGCGGTTTTCTCCCGCGCCGCCTTGCCCGTCGCGGGCAGCCCCTGCTCGTGCGTGCGACGCATCCGTGCGAGACCATGCGTGACGTGCTCGCGCACGAGCGCGACGGCCTTCTCCTCGTCGCCGCTGGCAAGCGCCTGCACGATCTTGTCGTGCTCGGCCGCCGACACGGCGATCGCGTCCTCCTCGGCCTCGATCGCCGCCTGGCGCAGCAGCCCGAGCTGACGCACCAGCCGGCGATAGGTGTCGGTGAGGTGCGTATTGCCGACGCCGACCACCATCGCGTCGTGGAACTGCACGTTCAGCTCGGTGTAGCGCGTGACATCGTGCGTCTTCGCCGCGTCCTTCATCGACTGGATGATGCCCTTCAGCACCTTCAGCGTGTCGGGCGAAATGCGCTTCGCGAGCGCGCGCGCGACCGACTCGTCGAGCATCGCGCGCACTTCGTAGATCTCCTCGGCCTCGCGCAGCGGCACGACCCGCACCGTCACGCCGCGGTTCTTCTCGTTGCGCAGCAGCCCGGCCTGCTCGAGCGCGCGGAACGCTTCCCGCACGGGGCCGCGCGACACGTTCAGCTTGGTCGCGATATCGACTTCGTTGAGTTTCTCACCCGGTGCGTATTCGCCGGACACGATCGCGCGCTCGAGCATGTCCTGGACAATCATCGCGAGCGACTGGCTTTGCAGGAGTTCGATGGCGTTGAGCGCGTTCGGGGCTGTCATGGTCGGGCAAGCAGCGTAGCTGCGGATGAAAACGAGGGCGCCATATCGGCGAATGATCCTTATATATCCTCGGCCCGGAATATTGTCAACAGTTTTCAGTTTCCAAAAACCAGTCGCACGGCCGGCGTGAGCACGCCGGCCGTGCGATGCAGGCCCGCCGTCAGGCCGTCTGCTTCACCGGCCCCGGATCGCTCTGGCTCGGCCGGCCCGTCTCGACGTGGCCCGCGAAGCGGCGCACGACCTTGTCGTCGCCGCCGCGCAGCGTCGTCGCGGTGATCGTCAGATCGTACCAGCCGTGGCTCGACGACAGCTCGAAGTGATCCTCGATGCGTTCGCCCGGCTCCAGCGTGTAGGTCCGCGCATGCGCATGGCTGTACGCGTTGTCGACGACCACGCGGCACGCCGCGCGGCCGCTGTTGCGCAGTTGCAGGTACACGTGGCGGTTGCGCACGTCGTAGCCGATCTTCGCTTCCGGGTTCGCGTGGCTGCCGTCCGCGGCGAGCCGCGTGTTGCCCTGGAATTCGCACAGATAGCCGTTCGGGCCGTAGGCGGCGAGATGGTAGTCGCCGCGCGCGGCCGCCGTGCTCCAGGTATCGGCGAAGCGGTCGTGCGACGACACCGCATAGCGGCGCGGCGGCGTCGCCGGGTTACGACGGTCGTACACGTAGAACGCGGCGCCCGCGTCGCCCGAGTTCGCGAAATCGAGCGACACGCTGTCGTCGCGGCCGTTCACGCGAGCATGCACGAACAGCTCGTACGGCAGCGCGCGTGCCGGACGCGTGCCCGGCTCCTGAGCCGGCATCGACTGCTGCGCGGGCACCTGGTACGCCTGGCCGGCCGTGGCGATGTGCTGCGGCACCGTGAAGCTCACCGTGCGCGTATCGGGTCGCGCGGAGAAATCGAACGCCGACGTGAGGTCGCCGCAGATCGACCGGCGCCACGCGCTGATGTTCGGCTCCATCACGCCGAAGCGCGCCTCGAGGAAACGCAGCACCGACGTATGGTCGAACGTCTCCGAGCAGACCCAACCGCCCTTCGTCCACGGCGAGATGATGATCAGCGGCACGCGCGGCCCGAGGCCGATCGGCTGGATCCCGCCCGGGTCCGCACCCGGCACCAGCGGGCTCATCTCGCCCGGGTACTTGTTCAGGTCGAGCAGTTCGTCGCCGAGGTTCGACAGCAGGTTCGACGACACGATGCCCTGGCCGCCCACCCCGCTCGTCACCGGCGGCACCGGCGGCACGACGTGGTCGAACAGCCCGTCGTTCTCGTCGTAATTGAGGATGAACACCGTCTTCGCCCACACCTCGGGGTTCGACGTCAGCGCCTCGAGCACCATGTTGATGTAGAACGCGCCGTCGGTCGGCGACGCCTGCGGGTGCTCGCTGTACTTGTACGGCGACACGATCCACGACACCTGCGGCAGCCGGTTCGCCTGCACGTCGGCCTTCAGCTCGGCGAGCGTGTGGTCCGATGCGCCCTTGTCGACCAGCGGGCCGCTCGCGCCTTCCTTCACCTGGAACTTCTTGAAGAACATCAGCGAGTTGTCGGTGTAGTTGTCGGTCGGGTCGCCCGGGATACCCGTGCCGCCCTGGTACACCTTCCAGCTGACCTTCGCGTTTTCGAGGCGTTCGGCGTAGGTCGTCCACGTGTAGCCGTTCACGTCGTCGCGCTCGCCGATGCCCGGGCCGTTCGGCGGGCTGCCGTAGATGTTGCGCGGGTCGACCGTGCCGGTCCACAGGTAGATGCGGTTCGGTGCGGTATCGGCGTGCGCGGAGCAGAAGTACGAATCGCAGATCGTGAACGCGTCGGCCAGCGCATAGTGGTACGTGAGGTCCTGGCGCTTCAGATAGCCCATCGTCAGCACGTCCTGCTTCTGGTTCACCCACTGGTCCCACTGGCCGTTGTTCCAGGACAGGTGGCCGCTGCTCCAGCCGTGGTTGGTGCCCGGCTGGAATTCGGTCGTCTGCTTCGGGTCGAGGTAGAACGGCAGCACGTACGGCGCCGCCGGATCGAGCCCGCGCGAATGGTAGTGCTTGGTGAACACCGACGCCGGCGGCTGCTGCCACACCGGCGCGCCGCTCGGCAGCAGGTGCGGACGCGGGTCGTTGAAGCCGCGCACGCCGCGCAGCCCGCCGAAGTAATGGTCGAACGAGCGGTTTTCCTGCATGAAGATCACGACGTGTTCGACGTCGCGGATCGTGCCGGTGCGATACGCGGCCGGCATGGCCAGCGCGTTGCGGATCGCGGGCGGGAAGCCGGCGTAGGCGGCCATCGCGCCGGCCGACTGGGCGGCGAGGCGCAGGAAATCGCGTCGATTGGTGGCGGACATGAAGAGGATCCTGTGGGTCGGTAAGAGTGGCGCCGGTCGAGCGGGGCCGGCGGTCGGTGCATGGCCGTTATTAGTCCGCACCGGCATGTCCCGGCCGTGACCGGTTCCAGCAGGTTTCTTGTGGCCACCCCCAGCTTTTTTTCGAAGCGGCGCACGACGCGCCTTTCATCCGGCCGACACACGCGTGCGCTATGCTGACGCGCGATCAAGAGGGGGAGAAGCCGAGTCGTGTTCGATCAGCTGAAGGCGTTCCACGCGACCGTCCGGCAGGGCAGCATCACGCGCGCCGCGCGCCACCTGGGCGTCAGCCAGCCGACGATCGCCGCGCAAATCCGGCAGGTCGAGCAGCTGTACGGCGTCGAGCTGTTCTATCGCAGCGGCCGCAAGCTCGAGGTCACCGAGACCGGCATCGAGCTGCTACCGCTGGTCGAGAAGATGATCGCGCTCGAGGCGCAGGCCGACATCATGCTGCGCAACGTCGGCGGCCTGTTCGAAGGACACCTGCGGATCGGCGCAACGGGGCCGTACTACATCATGGACGCGGTCGGCCGCTTCTCGCATGCGCATCCGTCGATCGCACTCACGTGCCGGATCGGCAATTCCGAGGAGATCCTGCAGGCGCTGCATGAATTCCGCATCGACCTCGCGGTGTCGTCGCAGCGCAATGACGCGGACGGCCTCGAACGCAAGGTGATCTCGACCGATCCGCTCGTGCTCGTCGTGCATCGCGACCATCCGCTCGCGCGCTTCGATGCGATCGATGCCGCGCAGCTCGCCGACGTGCGGCTGCTGATCCGCGAGGAAGGCTCGGTCACGCGCCGCTGTACGGAGACGATCCTCGCAGCGGCCGGCGTCGCGGCCACGTCGGTCGCCGAGATCGGCAGTCGCGAAGCGATTCGCGAGGCGATCCTGCATGGGGTCGGCGGCAGCCTCTTTCCGCGCGGCGAGGCCGAGCGTCATCCGGACCTGCGCGTCCTCGCGCTGCGCGGCGTCGACACGACGATCGACGAATACGTGTACTACCTGAAGGCGCGCCGCCAGAGCCCGGCGATCGATGCGTTCCTCGCGTGCATCCTGCCGGCGCAGCACGCTGCGAGCGACGCGATGCGGCAGGTGAACGCGCGCTGAGCCGCCGCGCGCTCACCGGTTTCGCGCATTTCCCGGCGGTGTTCCCGGCGCTTTTCCCGCACCGTCCGTCGTTGCTTTCCTCGCGCCGTCCTTCTCGCATCCCGCCACGCGTTACTTCGGCAGCGCGGGAATCATCCACGTCAACACGTGCTGCTGCAGGAACACGAGCACGCCGAGCAGCAGCGTGAGGATCACGCTGTGCCAGAAGGTGCGCGCGAACACGACGCCCTCCTGCCCCTTCAGGTCGGTCGTCGACACGCCCGTTGCGATGTTCTGCGGCGAGATCATCTTGCCCATCACGCCGCCCGACGAATTGGTCGCGGCCATCAGCACCGGATCGAGGCCGAGCTGCCGGGCGGCGACGACCTGCAGGTTGCCGAACAGCGCATTGCCGGACGTGTCGCTGCCGGACAGGAACACCGCGATCCAGCCGAGCGACGCCGACACCAGCGGGAACAACGCGCCGGTCGACGCGACGCCGGTGCCGAGCGTGTAGCTGATCCCCGAATAGTTCAGCAGATACGCGAGCCCGACGATCATCATCACCGTGACGATCGCGATCCATGTTTGCCGCCACGTCTTGACCACGCATTCGAAGAACGCGCCGACGCCGGTGCGCGTCAGCACGGCCGTGATGATCGCCGACACGAGGATCGCGGTGCCGGTGCCGAGCGGCTGGAAGTCCCAGATCGCCGCGTACGGCTTGTGGTACAGCGACACGAACACCGTGTTGTGCAGGCCCGGCCACTTGATCTTGACGTCGCCGATCGCCGCGATGTTCGCGTGCACCCAGACGATCACGATCACCGATACGACGAGCCACGGCAGCCAGCCGCCGAAGCCCGCGCGCGCGGCGCCGGCCGTGGCGGGCACGCTGCGCGCGAGTGCGTACTGCGGATCGGGCTGCGGTTTCCACACTTGCAGGAAGCCGATCGTGACGATCAGCGACGTGAGCGACGACAGCACGTCGGTGAGCTGGTAGCCGAGGAAGTTCGACGTGACGAACTGCGCGATCGCGAAGCTGCCGCCCGACACGAGCAGCGCGGGCCACAGTTTCGCAATCGAGCGCAGGCCGCCGTACGCGCCGACCACGTAGAACGGCAGCAGCAGCGCGAAGAACGGCAGTTGGCGGCCGACCATCGCGCCGAGCGTCGCCGGCGGTAGCGACGTGACCGCGCCGAGCACGGTGATCGGCACGCCGAGCGCGCCGAACGCGACCGGCGCCGTGTTGAACAGCAGCGTGTAGGTGAGCGCTTCGAGCGCGGGGAAGCCGAGCGCGATCAGCAGCGCGCTGGTGATCGCGACCGGCGTGCCGAAGCCGGAGATCCCTTCGAGCAGGCAGCCGAACGAGAACGCGACGACGAGCAGCACGAGGCGGCGGTCGTCGGGCAGGTTGTCGAGCATCCACTGCCGGAACTGGTCGAAGCGGCCCGACTTCACCGCGATGTTGTACAGCAGCAGGGCATTGAAGACGATCCACATCACCGGCACGACCGCGAGCGCCATGCCGGCGCCGACCGCGTTGAACGCGAGGCCGGCCGGCATGCCCCATGCGCCGATCGCGACCGCGAGGCCGGTGACGAGCCCGGCCAGCGACGCCTGCCATGCAGGGCGGCGCAGCACGCCCAGCGCGATCAGCGCGACCGCGATCGGGATCACCGCGACGAGGAACGACAGGAACAGCGAGTTGGCGACGGGCGTCAACGGCTGCGCGAACAGGATGCCGGGCGGCAGGGCTGCGGTGGGATTCATCGTGTCTCCGTTGTCGGCATCGGAGTTTGCGCTGAAGCGCTTTAGTGCTGACTCCAATCCCATGCTTCGCGGTCGGCCGGAGGTCGTTGGGGGTTGGCGCTTCAGCGCCTGGTCGCACCCCATGCAAGGCTGTTGGCGCTTAAGCGCCTACGCACGCCCCGGTCCCGTTCAAAACCTTCGCTCCACGACCTCGACACCTGCTCGACGCTTGCGCATGCAACCACACCGCAGCGCCGACCGATCGGTCGCTTAAAAAAGGTTAGGAGGCGCGTCGCGCTTGTACAAGGGGGACAAGCCCGATGCGCATGGCTCCGATACACGCCATCCGCCGAGCGATGAACCGCGGCTGGCGCCCCGCTGACCCGCGCGCCAGGAAGCCGCGGGCGCAATGTTGCTCAGCCGACAAAGGTGACTGACGGCAAGCGGGGTGTTTCGTTTGGCATCCGAAGCCTAGACTGGCTGCATCGATTCCGCCCGCACCGACGAAGGCGCGGCTCCGGAACCTCACGGAGCAAACACGATGAAAGCGATGAAACTTGCAGCGTACGCGATACTGCTGATCGGCCCGGCGTTCGCCGCCCAGGCCCAGGCCGAATCGACGCTGACGCGCGCGGAAGTTCGCCAGGAACTCTCGGAACTGCAGGCGGCAGGCTACCGGGCGAACCTCGCGAGCAGTCCCGACTTTCCGCAAAACATGCAGGCGATCATGCAGCGCGCCGCGCAGGTGCGCGGCGACACGGCCGGCTACGGCAGCGCCGGTCATGCAAACGTGGAATCAGGGAAGCCGGCATTGCCGCCCGTGGTCGACCGCGACACGTACGCCCCTCACTGAAGCGGGCGAGAGCGGGCCGGGCGCGTGAACGCGCGACGACCCGCCCCGCTGCCGGCATACCCGCCGCGCGACACACGGCGGGCAGCGGCGGTCAGACGCTGAAGCGGTTCAGCGTGTACGCACGATAGGCCGCGACGAACGCGTCGAATGATCCGGCCTCCTTCGCTTCCAGCTCGGCCTGCTCGGCCAGCGACTTTGCCGCGAGCGCTTGCTCGGTGCGCATCGTCTCCGCCGACGGCGGGTTCGCACGGAAATGCGCGGCATGCGCTTCGCTGTGTGCACGCGCGAACGCGAGGAACGACTGGCCGTTCTCGCGCATCGTGCGCAGCACGCGCGCCGACGGCGTGCGCTCCGGATCGGCGAGCTTCTCGCGCTGCGCGGCGATCGCGCGCGCATGCTCGTCGCCGCCGCGGATCTCGTCGAGACGGCGCCCGACGGTTTCGATATCGGTCATCAGGTCGTCCGCCCACGCCTGCAGCGTAACCGGCTGGCCGTCGCGCGTCAGCGTGAGTCCGGGCATGCGCCCTTCCATCGTCACGCTGCCGAAGTTCGCATTCGCTTCCTTGTACGCGTCGCAATCGAGCACGGGGCTCTCGTCGAGTGCGCACGCGAGCAGGAATGCATCGATGAAACGCGCGGTCTCGAGCGCGATGCCGGTCGGCTCGAACGGATCGATGTCGAGGCAGCGCACTTCGATGTACTGCACGCCGCGCGACGCGAGCGCATGCAGCGGCCGCTCGCCCGAATACGTGACGCGTTTCGGCCGGATCGTCGAGTAGAACTCGTTCTCGATCTGCAGCACGTTCGTGTTGATCTGGATCCACTCGCCGTCGCGATGCGTACCGATCGCCTCGTACGCCGGATACGGCTCGCTCACCGCCTTCGACAGCGCATCCAGATAACCGGACAGCGTGTTGTAGTCGACCTGCAGCGCGGCCTGCGCGGTCGTGTTCGAGTAGCCGAGGTCGCTCATCCGCAGGCTCGTCGCATACGGGCGATACAGCGTATCGGCATCGAACACGTCGAGCGTGTGCGGCTTGCCGCGCAGGAATTTCGCGTCGAGCGCGGGCGATGCGCCGAACAGGTACATCAGCAGCCAGCTGCGACGGCGGAAGTTGCGGATCTGCGCGAGATAGCGCTCCGACTGGTAATCGACGAGCGTGGCCGTCGAGCCTTCATCCGCATGCAGGCGCCGCCACACTTCCTCGTGCAGCGAGTAGTTGTAGTGGATGCCGGCGATGCACTGCATCGTGCGGCCGTAGCGATACGCGAGGCCGCGCCGGTACACCGTCTTCAGGCGGCCGATGTTCGACGTGCCGTAGTCGGCGATCGGAATGTCGTCGTCGGCCGGCAGCAGGCCCGGCATCGAGTCGTTCCACAGCATCTCGTCGCCGAGCGACGCATACACGTAGCGGTGCAGATCGTCGAGACGTTCGAGCGTGATCGACGCGTCCGCTTCCGCCGGCGTGATCAGTTCGATCAGCGCTTCGGAATAGTCGGTCGTCAATGACGGGTGCGTGAGGGCCGAACCGAGTGCGCGCGGATGCGGCGTGAACGCAATCATCCCGTCGCGCGTCACGCGCAGGCTTTCCTTTTCGATGCCGCGCAGGCCGTCGGGCAGACGCTGCCGCGTCGGGCCCGAGCTCAGCGCTTCGAGACGATTCAGCAGCAGTTCGGACTGGCGGTGAGTCATGGTGTTCGACATGGAGACGCAAGTGCGTGACGGCCGCGCGCAGAATACCGCGCGCGGCCGGCTGGATTATTGGTCGCTTCGTTGGTAGCGGGCACTTTAACATCTCGCCGAAACCCGCGCTTGAGGTCACTCCGGGCCGCGTGCGCAGGCCGTAGCGGTCCGCCGGGCGGGGCGATGACGACTATTGACGCGTGCGCTGCCGACTGCGGTCAGCGGCAACGAATGCCGCGATCGCGAGAAATTCGTCGGATGGAACGTGACCGGGGCGCGAAGCCACGACGACAGGTGCAACCCGCGCCGCCGTACCCGCTATTCAACACCTTCGCGGTTCAGCCGACCGTGCGCCGGGGCGGCGGACGCCGGATTTGTTTGATCGCCGTCAAGCGTCGCAACCATGAGGACGACCGACCGATCGATCGTCGCCGGAGCGGCGCCCTCCGCGGGTCGCGTCGCGGCCTCGCCCGGTCGCACCGGCCGAGCCAGCCACCGCTGCCGTCATCCGCCGCGCGCGCCGCCGGCCCGGTCCGCGACGTCGTTCCATAAATGAAGCGCCGCGTACGCGCGCCACGGCCGCCACGCTTCGGTGCGGCGCTTCTGGCTTGCGAGCCGGTCGAGCGACGGATCGCGCGCGGTAATCGACTGCATCAGCACGAGGTCGGACGCCGGCCAGGCATCAGGGTCGCGCCATGCGCGCATTGCGATGTATTCGACCGTCCACGGGCCGATGCCGGGCAGGTCGAGCCACGCGCGGCGCAAGGTCCCGAGATCGGCATGCGCGGGATCGAGCGGCACGTGGCCGGCCGCCACCGCGCGCGCCATGCCGGTCAGCGCCGCCGCCCGCTTGCCGGGCATCCCGATTTTCTCCAGGTCGCATGCGGCAAGCGCGTCCGGCGTCGGAAAGCGCCAGGCGGGTGCGCCGTCCGGTGCCGCCATGCCGTCATCGTGCACGACGCGCTCGCCGGACCGCTGGACGAGCCGGCCGACGATCGTCGTCGCTGCCTTCACGCTCACCTGCTGGCCGACGATCGCGCGGACCGCGAGCTCGAACCCCGACCATGCGCCGGGCACCCGCAGCCCCGGCGCGGCCTCGACGAGCGGCGCGAACCACGGGTCGCGCGCGAGCCCGCCGCCGATCGCGGCCGGATCGGCGCCGAGATCGAACATCGACGCGACGCGGCGCGCGAATGCGTCGTCGACATGGCGCGCGGCGGCTCCTTCAACGGTCGCGATCAGGCAATGCCGGCGCGGATGCTTCGTGACGGTGAGTCGGCCCGCGTCGCCGTGCAGGTCGACGATACGGCGATAGACGCCGTCGATGACCTGCTCGACGCCCGGAATCGCCCGCCCGCTGAAGAAGCGCAGCACGCGCGCCCAGTCGTACGGCGCCTTGAAGCGCAGCTCCATTTGCGCGGACGGCGGCACCTGGCCGCCGTTCGCGATCGACGTGATCGTGGTCGTTTCGATGCTCAAACTGCGTTTCCCTCCGCAACGGCTTCGGTTTCATCGTCGCGCACGTGGCTCGCCTCGGACGCGAGCAGCGTCGCCTTGCGGCGCACGCCCCAGCGATATCCGGCGAGCGCGCCGCCCTTCTGCACGACACGGTGGCACGGGATCGCGAGCGCGACCGGGTTCGACGCGCAGGCCGACGCGACGGCCCGCACCGCACGCGGCGAGCCCAGCGCCTCGGCGATCTCCGAGTAGCTGCGCGTTTCGCCGTACGGGATATGCGTCAACGCCTCCCAGACGCGCTGCTGGAACGCGGTCGGCGCAATGTCGAGCGGCAGGTCGAACGCGTGCCGCGTGCCGTCCAGGTATGCGCGGATCTGCGCGACGAACGGCGCGAGCTGCGCGGCGGATTCGACCAGCTCGGCGCGCGCGAACGCGTCCTTCAGCTCGTCGACCAGCGACGCCGGCTCGTCGCCGAACGCGATCCGGCAAATGCCCTGTTCAGTCGCGGCGACGAGCACCGTGCCGAGCGGCGTCGACGCGGTCGCATAGTCGATCCGCAGGCCGGCGCCCTGGCGGCGGAACGCAGATGGCGCCATCCCCAGTTCGCGCGGCACCGATGCATAGAGCCGCGACGGTGAGTTGAAACCCGCGTCGACGGCCGCCTGCGTGACCGGCTGCCCGCTTTGCAGCGCCTCGCGCAGCGCGGCGCCGCGCTGCGCGGCCTGGTACTGCCGCGGCGACACGCCGACCACGCGCTTGAACAGCCGCTGCAGGTGGAACGGGCTCACGTGCACGGCGTCGCTCAGCTGCTGCAACGTGAGCCGCTCGGCATGTGCGTCGAGCACCGCGCATGCGCGATTGACGATCTCGAGCTCGCGCGGCAACCCTTCCGGCTGGCAACGCTTGC